>JAIQFU010000089.1 GCA_020073115.1 Terriglobia bacterium | reverse complement strand
GGCCTGGGGGCTGTGAGCCGCAATCCACGGGATTCCCAACTCTTGGAGAGCGCGTCCGATCTGCGTCGGTGGCAACTCCTCCCGGCTTTTCCCCAATCGGCTGCCATCGCGCTTGGTCTTCTCCGCGGTCTGAAAGATCGCCGCTTTGGAGCGGGCTGCGAGAGAACTCAAAAAGAGAACTGGCCACGGATGAACACGGATTAACACGGATAAAGCAAGCGCAAGATCCTAAAACATTCATTTTTATCCGTGTGCATCCGTGTTCATCCGTGGCTAAATAAGTCTTTTCAGTCTCTGCCCGGGCATGCGATGCCGCCAAGGACGGCGGTATGGCGCACCGGCGGTACGCTTGCATAAATCGCCGACTTCCCCGCCCCGGAGCCCTCCACATATGCAACGCGCGATCCGTCCCGTGAGACCGCCGCCTGTAGAAAACGCGTGGTGGCGCCGATCTCCTCCAACGCGGGCTCTACCGGTACGGCCGTCTGCGCCTGTAGCAGCGCCGCCCCGAGCAGGGCCGCGCAGAGCTTCACTTCGTCCCCCAGTGCATGGCGGCGAATTTCAGATACTGCTCCCAGTCGTACGCCGTAATGTCGTGTTTGCCGGCCCGGATGTGGTAGGCCGCGTCGCGCATGACCGGCTGGTGGATGCCCGGCATCTGGTCCGTTCCCAATCCCTTCTTCCCCAGCAGTTCATAGACCCGCGAGGCGTTCACCACCCCCAGGAACTCGCCTTTCGGGTCGGCCCACTGGTCTTCCTGCGCGCTGGCCACGTAGAGCGGCCGCGGGGCAATCAGCGCCAGCAGCATGTGCGAATCCACGGGGAGATCGCTTTCGCGGCCGTTGTACTTTTTGAAATTTCCGCAGAACCAGTAAGGAAAGCTGGTGTTCAGGTTCTGCACGGTCTCGCCGAAGATGCGCCGGCTGATGGCGGCGCCGCCCTCGCCCGAATCGTTGGAGATCACGATGGAAAAGCGCGGGTCCTGCGCGCCGGCCCACAGCGCCGTCTTGCCCAGCCGCGAATGCCCGATCACAGCTACGCGTTTGGCGTCGATGTCCCGGTCCGTTTCCAGGTAATCCATGGCGCGGCTCAGGCCCCACGCCCATGCGCCGATGGCGGCCCACTCACCCGGCGCCGGCGCCGTTTGCCCGGGCTTGAAGAAGAGCGGGCGGATGCCGTACTGCATGCCCCCGTCGAAATCCGGCTCGATATCGCCGTAATAGACGGTGGCCAGCCCGTAACCGGCGGCCAGCACTTTTTCCACTGGCCAGCGGGAAGCCGACGAACCCCTGTTTGTTTCCTCCGCGCGCCTCTGGACCATCTTCTTCGTTTCCCGGTCGCGCACCCATTCCTCGGCCAGCTTGATGCCGGGGTCGGTCGAGACCGACTCGTTCCCCGCGAACCCCAGCCCCAGGAAGACCGGGACGGGTTTCTTCGCGCCCGCCGGCAGGTACACCAGGATGTCCATCTTCGGTCCTTCCTGGCCCGCGAAGAAGACCGTGACCTGTTTGCGAATCGCTTTCCCGCCGAGGGCCTGCTGATCCACCGAGGTCACCTCCGAGGCGAGCTTTACCGCCTTGGCCGGGCTGCGGCCGAAAACCTCGGTACGGTAAAGCTCCAGGATTTCCGGCCTGCGCCGGGTGTTCCACGTTTTGGCGTCGCGGACGCGCTCACCGTTCCGCATCGTCAGCGGGTCCGGCAGGGTATAGGGCGGGACTTTGGCCTCGTCGTAGTTCGTCTGCGGGGTCTGCGCGGCGGCGGACAAGCAGCCGAGCGCCAGCGCTGCAAGCAATTCCGTTTTTCGGGTCATGGAGGGTCTCCGTTCGATTGTAAAACCGTGAGTACCGCCGGTGGTCGGTTTTCGCCACCGGTTCTTTTTGCGTGCCGCAAGAGAACCGGTGGCGAAAACCGACCACCGGCGATATTACCGCTTCCGAAGCCGCAGCGTCTCCCAGCTTGCATCCGCGGTCCACCCGCCGTCCACCACCAGGGCGTGCCCGTTTACGAATCCGCTCTGCGCGCGGTCCGCCAGGAACGCAATGGCGCGGGCAATATCCTCCGGCGACGCGAAACGCCCCATGGGCACGCGGTTCACGATGTCCGCATCACTGTAGCCGCCGCCCGCCTGATCGGCGGCGTCCATCTCCGTCTTGACCCAGCCGGGGCAAACGGCGTTCACCCGCACCCCGCGGCCTCCCCACTCTGCCGCCAGCGTTCGCGTCAGCCCGATCAGCCCATGTTTCGAGGCGTTGTAGGCGGAGCGGTCTCCCACGCCGAACAGCCCGGCGATGGAGGACACGTTGACGATGCTCCCCGAACCCTGGGCCAGCATCGTCGCGCCGAACGCCTGCGAGAGCAGGAAGGGGGCCACGAGGTTGATTTCGATGACACGCCGGAACTCCGCCGCGGATATCGTTTCGGCGGGAGCGATGAAGCTGACGCCCGCGTTGTTGACCAGCGCGTCGATGGCGCCCCACCGGTCGCGCACGGCCACGGCGAAGCGCGCCACCACCGTCTCGTCGGAGACGTCCCCGGTGCACGCCACGGCGTCCGCCCCCGCTTCGCGCACTTCCGCCAGCGTCTCGGCGGGAGGGCGCAGATCGTTCAGCGCAATGGCGTATCCGCGGCGGGCCAGTTCCACCGCCGTCCGCCGTCCGATCCCCTGCGCCGCGCCGGTGATGGCGGCCACCGGCTTACGTTGTCCTGCAACTGTCATACAGGGAGGGTAACAGGTTATCTGGTGGGAGTCGCTGACCTTACCGTTGCGGCTCTGTATCGGCTTCGGCCCACCACGACGCGTCCCTCAACTAATGCAGCTAACCTTTTGGAGCATTGAATCCTCCCCATTTGCGCCGATACTGGGATGTTGAGCGTACTAGTACTACCAGAGGTCAAGGAGGAGCCGATGCAGAACCCGGGAACTCGGCGTGAAGCCCGCAGGCGCGGGCATGCGGCGCTGGAACTCGCATTGTTGAGTCCCTGGATCTTTTTCCTTTTCGCGGGGACCCTGGACATGGGGTTTTACGCCTACGCGCTGATCTCCACCCAGAACGCCGCGCGCGTGGCCGTCGAATACACTTCGAAGGCGCCCGGCACATCGGCGGACAGCGACGGGGCATGTCGGTATGCTCTCGCCGAACTGAGCGGCATGGGGAACCTGAGAGGCGTGACCACCTGCGGCGCAACGCCCCTCATCGTAACGGCGCAGAAGATTACCGCGGATTTCGACGGCGTCACGGCCTCCGCGGTCACCGTCACGTACCGGACCCCCATGCTGATTCCGATTCCGGGGCTGCCGGGCCAGCTTACGGTCAAACGGACCGTTCAGATGAGGACGCTATGAGCGGCAGCCGTAGAAATCGCTCCCGCGGCAATTCCCTGGTGGAGTTCACGCTGGTGGGGATCCCGCTGATTTTTCTGTTGATCTCGATTTTCGAGGTGTCGCGCGGCATGTGGCAATATCACACGCTGGCGTACGCCGTAAAAGCCGGCGCCCGCTACGCCATCGTGCACGGGCAGGACTGCGACATCGCCCCGAACGATTGTACGGTCAGCATCAGCCAGATTGCGGGGGTGATCCGCACCGCCGGCATCGGGCTTCCCGCGAACAGCGTGACGGTAACGTTCACGGACTCCAGCGGCACGGCCACCAGTTGCGCGCTGACCGACTGCATCGCCATTCACACCACGGGACACTGGCCGCCTGACGGCTCGAACGCGCCGGGGCGCATCGTGCGAATCACGGGGAATTTCCCCTTCCGATCGGTCATTACCATGTTCTGGCCGGGCGCGGGACGCGCCAGCGCCTCGGGGACATTCGTTCTTTCGGCCACGGCCCGCGAAAGCATTCAGTTCTGAGAGAGGGCAGTTCTATGCGGTCTTTCCAGCGTCCAGATTCCAGCCGAAACGGCCAAGCCGTTCTTCTCGTCACGCTCGCGCTGGTTCCCATGATCGGGCTCGTGAGCCTGGTGACCGACGTCGGGTACCTGTATTACCTCAAGAACTCCGCCCAGGCGGCCGCCGATTCGGCGGCGTTAGCGGCGGTCTACCGTTTCAAGAGCACGATCAGCGGCTCCAGTTTCAGTTGCTCGTCCTACGAATGGATCTGCCACGCCGATCCCTGGCCGTGTCCGTCCGATCTGACCAGCGCTGCGAATCCGCCGGAGACGGGCTGCCTGTATGCCAAACAGAACGGGTTCGGTACCGCCGATTCAAGAAAGACCGTCACGATTCAGAGCGGCGTAACCTCCAGCGTCCCCACCGCTCCCGGGGTGGCGGGCGCAGGCTACTGGGTGACCGTGCGCGTGACGCAAAACGTTCCGCTGCTGTTCGCCGCCGTAATGGGGAACAGGAACGGCCTGGTGGCGGCCCGGGCGTCCGCTGCTCTGCATCCCGGCCTGGGCTGCGTCTACGCGCTCGACCCTACTGCCCAGGGCAGTTTCTACCAGAATGGAACCACCACCTTCCAGGCTGCCTGCGGGATCTACGTTAATTCGGATGACCCGTCGGCGGCCATGGAGGGCAACGGAGGCGCGGTCCTCGAGACCTCGATGATCAACGTCGTCGGCGGCGTCGACTGGCAAGGAACCATATCTCCCCCACCGAATACCGGAGTCAGCCCGGTCATCGACCCGCTCTCGTATCTGCAGCCGCCGGTGCCGTGCGCGCCCGGAGGCGGATGCGACGGGGCCGACTGCAGCGCGCATCCCTCGCGAACGGACGTGAATTCCGACATAACGCTTTCTCCCGGCACCTACTGCGGGGGCATCCGCGTGAAGAACGCAACCGCGACGTTTTCGCCGGGCACGTACATCATCGTCGGCGGCGGAATTTCCACCCAGGACACCAATTCGCATGTCGTGTTGTTGCCGGACCGGCCCGAGGGAAGCGGGGTGTTCTTCTACAACACCTACAACTCCTCGCACTCCTACTCGCCCATCGACTTCAACGCCAATTCGAGCGTGCGGATTGCCGCCGCGACCAGCGGCGACTACGCAGGAGTGCTATACATGCAGGACCGGTCCTGCTGCACGACTAACATTCCCACCGAGTCGTTCCAGGGGGGCGCGACGTCCTTCTTCGAAGGCATTATCTATGCGCCCCGTTCCCTGGTGCAGTTCGCCGGCAACCCTACCCTGGACATCTCCCACTACACCATCGTCGTCGCCCGCCGATTCGCCATCCAGGGTACGAGCACGATGAACAACGATTTCTCCCACCTGGTGGGGGGGAATCCGATCAAGCAGGCAGGGTTGGTGGAGTGAGCAAGTGGTCTGAATGCGGCACGGAACGGACCCGCGCCCATACGTCGCCCGTTGGGTAGGGGCCGGGCATGCCCGGCCCCCGAGCAGTGTTAGTAGCCGGCGCCTCCGCCCCCGCGTCGAACCTGCGGCTTGTCGGTCTCAGCGTAGTCGGCGCCGGATTCTCCGGCCGAGGAGATGTCGTGCGCTCCCGTCCGCTCCATGATGTCCTTGGCGCGTTTGACCCAGTCGGAATTGTCGCAGTGTACCGATACCAGAATGCCCCCTTCTTTGACGAGTCCTTCGTACCGCTTCGCCTCGTATTCCGGGATGCCCATTCCGATCAGCGCGCCGATAAAGCCGCCGACTACGCCGCCCGTTCCGACTCCCGCCAGCGCGCCCATGATCGGCCCGGCGGCGATGAACGGTCCGAGACCGGGAATCGCCAACGCGCCGATACCCGCAAGCAGTCCGAGCGTTCCGCCGACCACCGCGCCCGTTCCCGCTCCGGTGGTCGCCCCTTCAGGAGCCTTGGTGTGCTTCTCGTGAGCGAAATCTTTCGTTCCCACGTTTTCCGGCAGCAGAACGGAGATGTCTTCGTTTCGATATCCGTTCTCGATCAGTGCGTCGACCCCATCCTCCGCATGCGCACGGCTATCATAAATTCCAAACACGGCTGTATTTTTTCCTGCCATAATTTCTCCTTACTAGCTGTTCTTGTCTTTCTTTGCGCGAGCGGCTTTGATTGTGATTTCGCTCGTCACGTTGCCGGAGCCGGCAACATCCGCGGCTTTTTCTTCGATGCTCCGTTTCTCGTCTTCCGACCTGACCGGGCCTTTCAGGGTCACCTTTCCCCCGCGAGCGATGATCTTGACGTTGTGCGCGTAGCTGGAAAGCGACTTGTCGTCCACCACTGATTTTCGGATCTTCTGCATGAGATCGCGGTCTGTGAGCTTGTTGGTTCCCTGATCGGCTGTGGGCTCTGATTTCGCACGGTCCCGCCGGTTCACCTTGGTGTTGTCGGCATCCGGCGTCCCTTGCTGCTGCCCAAATACGGGCGAAAGCAGCGAGCAAGCGCAACAAATGACCAAGGGAACGAATTGTCGTCTAAATTGCATGGTCTTCCTCAGGCAGACCGAAGCAAGCATGATGCCGCCGGACGGTTCCATACGTTCCCGGCTCGCGGCCCGCCGCCCGTCCGTTCCCGACCGTCGCGTTATGATCGATCCAGGGGCCGGGGACGGACTGCGCAAATGAAGGACAACCAGGCGCTTACGCGGGTCGGCGTGATCGCCGCCGGAATCGCCGCCGCGTCGGCTTTGCACTACCTCACTTCGCCCTCCCTGATCCTCTGGCACGAACTCTTTCAGCGCCTCTACTATCTGCCCATCATCTACGCCGCCATCTTCTTCGGCTGGCGCGGCGGGCTGATCGCGTCGGCGGCGTCGGCGCTCTGCTACATTCCGCACATCCTTTCGTGGCACCATTACAACCCGGAGTACGCCATGAACCAGTGGGCCGAGATCATCGTGTTCTTCCTGGTGGGGACGGTGACGGGCATTCTGGCGGACCGGGGCCGGAAGCAGCGCCTGGAATTGGAAGCGACCTCCAGGCAACTCGCCGAGGTCAACCGCGAGTTGCAGGACAGCTTCGAGCAGATCAAGCGCGCCGACAGGCTCTCCGCCGTGGGCCAACTCTCCGCCGGACTGGCTCACGAGATCCGGAACCCGCTGGCGAGCATCGACGGCGCCGCCAACCTCATCGAGTCGCCGCAGACCTCGCAGGCGGTCCGCAGTAACTCCCTCGCCATCATTCACAAAGAGATCCAGCGCCTGAACCGCCTGCTCACGAACCTGCTGGATTTCGCGCGGCCGCGGAAACCCGAATTCCACACCGTGGAGCCGGGCCGGCTGATCGACGCCATCATTACCCTGGCCGGCCACTCGGCGCAGCAAAAGGGGATCACCCTCCGCAAGGAGGGTCCATCGCCGGCGCCGCCCTTCGAATGCGACGCGGAGCAGATGAAGCAGGTGCTGTTGAACCTGACGATCAATGCCGTCCAGGCCATGACCGGCCCCGGCGAGGTTGTTCTGTCCGCGCACGCGCTGGATTCGTCGGTGGTGATCTCGGTTCGCGACGAGGGCCCCGGAGTCGACCAGGAGAACATGGACAAAATCTTCAACCCGTTCTTTACGACGAAGGAAGCGGGCACGGGCCTGGGGCTGTCGGTCGTGCACCAGATTGTGACGCAACACGGAGGGGTGGTGAAAACCGAGCGGAACCCCGGCGGCGGGATGAGCTTTTCCGTCGTGGTCCCGCTGCGCCAAAGGAGAGACCGTTGATCAAGAAGCGGATCCTGATCGTCGATGACGACGAGAGCCTCCGTTGGGTCACGCAGGCGCAGCTTCAACAGAGTGGATACGAGGTGAGCGCGGCGGCCGACGGCGCATCGGCGCTCGAGACAATCCGGCAGGCTCCGCCCGACCTGGTGATCACCGACCTCAGGATGCCGGGCATGTCGGGCCTGGAGTTGTTGAAAAAAATCCGGGCCGATTATCCGGAGATCCTGGTAATCATGGTGACGGCGTTCGGCACCGTGGAAAACGCGGTCGAAGCCATGAAAGCCGGCGCTTACGACTACGTCACGAAACCCGTGAACATGGACGAACTCAGGCTGACGGTCGACCGCGGCCTCGAGCATCTCGGTCTCCAGGAGGAAGTCAGGCTTCTCCGCGCCAACCTCGACCGGAAGTACGGATTCGAGAACATCCTCGGCCGCTCCAAACCGCTCCTCTCCGTGCTGGACATGGCTTCGCGGGCGGCGCGGGCCACCTCCACGGTTCTGATCCGCGGCGAAACCGGGACCGGCAAGGAGCTATTGGCGAAGGCCATCCACTTCAACAGCCGCAGAAAGGAGCGGCCGTTCGTCACCATCAATTGCGGCGCGATTCCCAAAGATCTGCTCGAATCCGAGTTGTTCGGGTATGTGAAGGGGTCCTTCACCGGCGCGCTGGCGAACAAGAGGGGCAAAGTCGAGCTGGCGGACGGCGGGACCCTGTTCCTGGACGAAATCGGCGAGCTGCCCCTGGAGCTGCAAGTGAAGCTGCTCCGGCTCATCCAGCAAGGGGAGGTTGAGAAACTTGGCGTGGCCGGCGTAACCAGGGTCGACGTGCGGATCATTGCGGCCACCCACCGCAACCTGCAGGCCATGATTGAGGACGCGGCGTTCCGGGAGGACCTGTACTACCGGCTGGCCGTCATCCCCCTGGAACTGCCGCCCCTTCGAGACCGCGCGGACGACATCCCCGAACTCGTCGCGCAGTTCTTCCTCAAGGCGAAGGAAAAGCAGGGGCGCCCGGAGCTCTCGCTGCCGCCCCGGCTCCTGCCGTACTTCAGCGGGTACAGTTGGCCGGGCAACGTCCGCGAACTGGAGAACATCGTCGAACGGATCGTGGTGCTGGCGCGCGGAAGCGAGATCACGCTGGACGACCTGCCGGACTTCCTCCGGCGCGAACGTCCGCCGGTGGAGGCATTGCGCCTCGATCTGCCTGCCACCGGAATCAGCCTGGAAGCGGTGGAGAAGGAATTGATCCTCCGCGCGCTGGAGAAATTCGGCGGAAACCAGACCCGCGCCGCGCAGTACCTCGATCTCAGCCGGAAGACGCTGATCTACCGCATGGAAAAATTCGGCCTGCGGAGCGAGAGCTGATGACCGCTTCCCCGCGGCCGCGGCCGGCCGGAGGAAGCGACCATCACCGCGCGAAGGCGGAAACGATTTCGCTGAAGGGCGCGACTTCCCCGCCGTGCTCGCGCGCGAACGCCGCCGCGTCCTCCCGGCGACCGAATGCGAGCAGGCTCGGCGAGCACCGGTCGTACTGGACGTCCGCCGCATGCTTGTCGGCGTCGATCAGTTCGTGGGTGTGCGCGCACAGATTGACGTCGCTCCCCTTCACGATGAAAGCTCCGCCCGGCGCCAGCTTCGCGCCCGTGAGAAAGTCGGTCAGTTCCGTGACCCGGACCGGTTTTCCTTCCTGCTCGTGCTCGGAGAGGGCGCAGGCCGGGCAACAAAACACCCGTGGCCGCCCGTTGTCGATGGCGACCGTGCGCAATGGCGTGTGAATCGCCCTGCGGCAGGCGTAACACTGCTCCGCCTGCGAGCCCCGGTAAACCTTGAATGCGGCGTATCCCAGCGTGGTGGCGACGACGGCCACCACGAGCGCCCCGAGCCAGCGTATGCCTGTCACGGACGGCCTCCCCCTGGTTAGATTCTAATGCCGGGCCGGCGATTCGGGCGTGATGGAATCAACCTTTAGGATTTTGGTCTTCTCATTGAGCGTGCCGGTGACTTTTACCTTCTGCCCGGCAAACTGTTCGGGCGTCTTTTGGTCGCTCAGCACGTAGACCGCCTTGCCGTCGTAAAGCGCGTACTTGCTGCCATGTTTCACGCACTCGGTGACGCACTTGGAATCCGGCGTCACATTCATCATGGCGTGGTCCTTGCCGCACATCGAATCGGTGACGACGCCGGTAAAGGTGGCGGCGCTTGCGACGAGCGCCCCCGCGAAAAGAAACGAAATGATCTTCTTCATATTTATCCTTCCTCTTTGGATTCAACTGGGTTGTGGCGAGGGCACGCATGAGCGCCCACGCCACATCAATACGAACTGAGAATTTTCAACCCTTTCGACTGGTTCAAGCGAAGCCACAAGTCGTTGTACCGGGCTTCGTCGAGCCGCTGTTTCAGCTCGAAATTGAATTGCTTCAAGCTGCCGTAATCCAGCTTGGCCCTTTCGAAGGTAGTGATCGTTAACTGGAACGGTCCCGAACTGCTGATATTGTCAATATCTTCATCCCGCCACGTCCGCGATTCGTTTTTCTGCGCCGAGTTGTAGACGATTTCGCCGGCGCCCACCTGCAACACGCCCTGATCGCCGCCGAATCGAACCAGGTGCTTTACCGGGATCTCCCATGACGTCGCCGCCGGGCCGGCCGCAATCGCAGCCACGAACCGCTGATCGAGGCGCGCCCCGAGAAATCCGCAAGCGTCCTCAAAGGTCTTGCCGGAACGGAGCCCGAAGTGGTATTCCCGATCCGCGCCGAATTTCCAGCGGTTGTCCTTGTACGTCAGGACCGTCAGCGATTTCCGCTCGACTTTCAACTGCTCGATATCCTGGTAGCTCCAATGCCAGGTGTGGGAGTTCTTCGGTTTGCCCGTGTGCGTTTCCTGAAACGACACGCCTGTGGCATCGATCGTCAGGGTCCCGAAGTCACCGGCTTTCCGGATATGCGGCGGCCGCGAGTGGCCGTGCCACGCCTGGTATTGAAAGCTCTGCTGCGCAAACAGCGCCGGCGAAACCAACAGCGCCGTCAGGAACGCGCCAGCTCTTTTTTCAGCTCGAAGTGCCATTTCCATACCTCGTAAATCGCCGGATAAACCACCAGTTCCAGAATGAAGGAAGTAAAAATGCCGCCGATCATGGGGGCGGCGATGCGCTTCATCACGTCCGCGCCAGCGCCCACGGACCACATGATCGGGACCAGACCCAGGAACATGGTGGCCACGGTCATGAATTTGGGCCGGATGCGCTTAACCGCGCCGTGCATAATCGCATCCTGCAAGTCGCGCAGACTGCGGAGCCGGCCCTCCGCCTTCGCCTGATCGTGCGCCAGATCCAGGTACAGCAGCATGAAAACCGCCGTTTCGGCGTCCACCCCCAGCAGCGCAATCAGGCCCACCCAAACCCCGATGCTCATGTTGTAATTCAGCAGGTGCAGCAACCAGATCGCGCCCACGGCCGAAAACGGGACGGCCAGGATGATGAGCAGGGTCTTCGTCATCGACCTGGTATTGACGTACAGCAGCAGCATGATCAGGAACAACGTCAGTGGAAGGACCAGCTTCAGCTTCTCCCGAACGCGCTGCATCGCCTCGTACTGGCCGCTCCAGACCAGGGAATAGCCGGGGGGCAGTTTTACAGTGTTCCGAACCGCGGCCTTCGCCTCTTCCACGTAGCCGCCCACATCCCGGCCGGCCACATCCACGTAGACGTAGCCGTTCAGCATGCCATTCTCATCGCGCAGCATGCCCGGTCCGCTCACCGTGCGGATCTCGGCGAGTTGGGAGAGCGGAATCTGCGCCTGGCCGCCCATGGCCGGGACCAGCACCCTCGCCAGAGCGTCCGGATCGCTCCGGTAGTCACGTAAGTAGCGGACATTGACCGGGTACCGTTCGCGGCCCTCGACGGTGGTGGTGACGTTCTCGCCGCCGATGGCGCTCATCACCACGTCCTGCGCCATATCGATGGACAAGCCGTAGCGCGCCAGCGCATCCCGGTTCCAATTGAAGTCGAGGAAGTAGCCGCCGCTGGTGCGCTCGGCGAAGACGCTGCGCGTGCCCTGCACTTTCGGCAGGACCGCCTCGATCTGCGTCCCGATACTTTCGATCTTCTTGATATCGCCGCCGTAGATCTTGATGCCGACGGGGGTTCGCACGCCGGTCGTCAACATATCGACGCGGCCCTTGATGGGCATGGTCCAGGCATTCGAGGAGCCGGGGATCTTGAGAGCCTGGTCCATCTCGTCCACAAGCTGATCGGTGGAGATATGGTCGGGGGTGAAGCGCCGGAAAATCTTCTTCGCCCACTCCGGCGCCCACGACGAATACCAGGTGTCGACCTTGCGCCACTCGCTCTCCGGCTTCAGGACGATGACCGTCTCCATCATGGACAAGGGCGCCGGGTCCGTGGAAGTTTCCGCCCGTCCCGCTTTCCCGAGCACGGTCTGGACCTCGGGAACCTGCTTGATCATTCTGTCCTGCACCTGCAAAAGCTGCTGCGCCTGGGTGACCGAGATCCCCGGCAGGGTCGAGGGCATGTAGAGCAGCGTGCCCTCGTCAAGCGGCGGCATGAACTCCGAACCCAGTCTCTGGAAAACCGGCACGGTCACGATCACCAGGGCCACCGCGGCCCCGATGACGAACCACTTCCAGCGGAGGGACCACGCGCAGACCGGCTCGTAAAGCCGGATCAGAATCCGGCTGATGGGATGGGTCTCCTCGGAATGGATTTTGCCGACCAGGACGGCATTGGCGGCGCGGGCCAGCCAGCGGGGCCGGAACTCGAAATTCTTCATGTGGGTGAAGAGCAGGCGCATGGCCGGGTCCAGGGTGATGGCGAGCACCGCCGCGATGATCATCGAGAAGTTCGGTTTGAAAAGCCGGCCTTCCTGCGCCTCCAGGGTCAGGACGGGAAGGAAGGCAACCGCAATCACCAGCAGCGCGAAGAAACTGGGGCCGCCCACTTCCTTGACGGCGTTGACCACTACGCGGTGGTAGTCTTCCTTGCGCCCCGTGCGCTCCCACTCCTCCAGCTTCTTGTGCGTCTGCTCCACCACTACGATGGCCGCGTCCACCATGGCCCCCACCGCAATCGCGATCCCGCCGAGAGACATGATGTTGGAGGTCAGCCCCATGGCCTTCATCGGGATGAAGGAGATGATCACCGCCACCGGAATCGTAATGATGGGGATGATCGCGCTCGGGAAGTGCCACAGGAAAATGAGAATCACGATGGCGACGATGGTCAGTTCCTCGGCGAGGGTGTGCTTGAGGTTTTCGATGGAGCGCAGGATCAGCTCCGAACGGTCGTAGGCCGTGACGACTTTCACCCCCGGCGGCAGTCCGGGTTCGATGTCGTGCAGTTTTTGCTTCACGCGCTCGATCACCTGGAGCGCGTTCTCCCCCTGGCGCATCACGACGATGCCGGCCACCGTGTCTCCGGTCCCGTTCCAGTCGGCCACGCCGCGCCGGATATCGGGCCCCAGGGTCACGTCCGCCACGTCGGCCACGCGGACCGGAACGCCGCCGGGACTCGTCGCCAGAACGATCTTCCCGATGTCGCCGGTGGATTGAGCGTATCCCCTGCCGCGCACCATGTATTCGGCGCCGGTGTACTCGACGAGTCTTCCGCCCACGTCGTTATTGCCGCTGCGGACGGCATCTACCACCTTGCCGATCGGAATGTTGTACGCCTGAAGTTTATTGGGGTCGACGTTGACCTGGTACTGCCGGACAAATCCGCCCAGCGGCGCCACTTCGGCCACGCCGGGAACCGACTTCAGGTAATACCGCAGGTACCAATCCTGATAGCTGCGCAAATCGGCGAGGCTCTGCTTGCCCGTGGTATCGATCAAGGCATACTGGAAAACCCAGCCGATGCCGGTGGCGTCCGGCCCGAGCTCGGTCTTGACCCCCTGCGGGAGGCGGGGCAGAACCGACGAGAGATATTCCAGCGTGCGCGAGCGGGCCCAGTAGATATCCGTGCCCTCGTCGAAAATGATGTAGACGTACGAGTAGCCGAAATCCGAGAAGCCGCGCACGTCCTTCACCTTCGGCGCGCCGAGCATGGCGGTGACTATCGGATAGGTAACCTGGTCTTCCATGATGTCCGGGCTTCGGTCCCACCGCGAATAGACGATCACCTGCGTGTCGCTCAGGTCCGGAAGCGCATCGAGGGGCACGTTCTTCATCGACCAGAGGCCGCCCATTACGGCCGCGCCGATGAGGATGAAAACGATGATCTTGTTTTTCGCCGAAAACTCGATGATGGCGTTGATCATGGTTTCCTGGTCCCCATGCCCGGCATATCGGGCATGTTCGGGGAGCCCTTCCCGGAGGGTGGTTCCGGCTGGCCCTTCGGCGTCTTCATGGGCTCATTCGTCATTCCGGGCATCCCCGCCATCCCGCCCATGCCGGCCGCGGCAGCTTTCAGTTGGCTTTCGGAATCGATCAGAAAATTGCCGGAGGTCACGATCCGCTCCCCGCCGCTGAGGCCCGAGAGAATCTGAATCCTGTTGCCGTCGCGCTCGCCGGTAGTCACCTGGCGCGGCTCGAAGAATCCATTGCCGCGGTCCACAAACACCGTCTTCCGTTCGCCGGCGTCGAGCACCGCGTCAACGGGAACGGTGAGTTGCGCGGGTATGTTCACGTGGAACTCCACGTTGGCGTACATATCCGGCTTGAGAATGAGACCGGGATTGTCCATGTCGAGACGGACCTTCAAGGTGCGCGTCATGGGATCGACCTGGGGCTGAATGTAGTTGATCCGCGCCGTGAAGACTCTTCCCGGAACCGCCTGCAGCGTCACGCGCGCGGTCTCGCCGGCGTGGATATTCGGCGCTTCGTACTCGAACAAGTCGGCCATGATCCATACGCGGCTGAGGTCCACGATGGTGTACAGGTCGATGTCGGGCGTGACCCTTAATTGCGGGAAGGCCTTGCGGTCGGTGACGTAGCCGGCGATCGGCGAATAGAGCGTGACGTTCTTGATGGGCTGTCCGGTCTTGAGCACCTGGTCGATCTGGGACTGGCTCAGGTCCCAGAGTTCGAGGCGGCGACGGGCCGCCTGGAGCAGGGACTCGCTCTGATCGAAGGCCGCCGGCAGCGGATTCCCCTTCATCGTATCCGCCGCCTTCCGCGCCAGCAGAAGCTCCCGCTGGGAGGCCAGCATTTCCGGGCTGTACACCGTCATTAACGGCTGGCCCTTACCGACGAGTTGGCCGGTATAATCGACGAACACCTGGTCGATCCAACCATCGACTCTGGTGTGGATGTGTTGGATGCGCGTCTCGTCGAAGGCCACCTTGGCCACGGCGCGAATGGTCCGCGATCCCCCGTTTCTGGAGACCTCGCCATACTTCACTCCGATCAACTGCTGCTTTTCCGGAGTAATTTCCACCGTGCCCACCGGCATCGCGGAGAGATCGTTTGCGTAAACCGGCTCCAGTTCGTTCCCCGTTTCGGGATTCAGCCCGGGTTGCGGCGCGGTGTACTTCGGATCCTTGGGGTCGCGGTAGTAGAGCGCCTTCCGTTGGCCTCCGGCGGGCGCCGCGGAGGGGCCGCCGCCGTCGGCGTAGACCGGTTCGAGCTTCATGCCGCAATCCGGCGCGATGCCCGGCTTGTCGGATTTATAGGCGGGATGCATCGGATCCACCCAATACAGAATCTTGCGGCCGCCCTTTTCCGCGGCGCCCGAGCCGGTCCTGACGGCGCGATACGCGTACCCGCCGAAGAACGCCGCGGCGACCACAACCAAAACCGCAATGGTGCGAATTGCCTTCATTTCAATCGCCTCAATCCGTCAACGGCCGGCCGGTCATTTCCTCCAGGCGGCTCAGGGCCAGGGCATAGTTAAGCGCCTCGTCGTAATAGTTCATCTCGTAATCCAGCACCGTCGTGTAATTCGTGATCACGGAGAGGAAATCCACCGCGCCCGTCTCGTAGCCGGACAACGACGATTCCAGCGCCAGATTCCCCTGAGGGACAACGGTCTGCGCATACAGCTTCGTGAGCTTGAAGGAGGCCTGCGCCATGGTGTAGTCGTCCTTGATGCGGTAGTGAAGCGACTGGTCCGTAGCCTCGAAGGTGCGCCGCGCTTGAGAGAGCATGTCCACCTGCTCGTTGACGCCGGCCCGCTGCTTGCGCCAGAAGTAGAGGGGAACCTTGACACTCGCCTGAAACTGGTACATAGGCGGCATGGACCCCTGGTTGAAATAGCCGCCGGTGAGAGTCACGTCCGGATAGTATTCCTTGCGGGCGGAGTTGACGGCCAGCTCCGAGCGTTCGATCATCTTCCGTTCGCGGCCGAGCATGGGCGAGTTGTGCTCCGCCGCCGCGTAGAGTTCCTCGAGCGTCACCGTGAAATCTTTCGGATTCACGGGCTCCGTCCGGCCCAACGCCGAGCCGGGCCGCCGGTTCAGAATGCTACCGATCTCCGCTTCACTCGCGGCGCGCTGCTGCTCCAGCTTCACGAGGCGCGTTTCCAGAATGCTAACCTGCGTCTGCGCTTTGAGGACGTCCTGCTGCGCCGCCTTTCCGACCGAATACCGGGCTTCGCTGACGCTCACCAGCTTATTGAGCAGATCGCGATTGCGCGCAAGCAGGTCCGACGCCGCATAGGCATACTGGAGGCGGTAGTAGGCCTGCTTCAGCCGCGAGATCACGCCCAGTTGCGTCGCCTGGTATTGCTGGAACGCGGCCTCCGCCTCTTTGGCGGCGATCTGGCCGCGCAGCTTCAGCTTCCCGGGGTACGGGACCTCCTGCGAAAACATGAGGCCGATGTTCGACTGCACCTGGCTTCCCAATCCGGCGGCGGGCAAGGGGTTACCCACGCTCACGTAGCCCAGCGAGAGCATCGGGTCGGGCAGGCTGCTCTCTTGGGTCGGCCGCTGGCGCGCGGCCTCATAGCTCTTCTGGGCCGCCACGATCTCCGGGTTGTTGCGCATGGCCTCGCTCGTCAACACTTGCAGCGTCACGCCGGCAGGCGGCGTTTGCGCCGCCGCGGAGAGCGCGAGCGCGGCAACCAGGATTCCTCGTCTCAAAGCATCCTCATTTTTCGTGGGCGTCCCAACCGGACTACGCAACGGGTTCTCCAAATCAGCGGGGCGCTTCTTTCTCAAGGGCTTACGG
Source organism: Terriglobia bacterium (assembly GCA_020073115.1). GTDB lineage: Bacteria > Acidobacteriota > Terriglobia > Bryobacterales > Bryobacteraceae > BOG-224. Next base: position 3,125 of record JAIQFU010000089.1, on the reverse strand, counting down.
ATCCGTCGCCGTAGGCGGAGACCGGTTCGGGGCGATGGTCTTGCCGCACATCAGACAGCGCTAATCGGGAGATGGCTCATTTGAGGCAGAGGCTACCGTCCTGGCCGTAGCGCCCACTGAAGCGTAGACCCGGCGATCGGATTGACCGCTTTCCTCCTCCGCCGGCGCGCCGGGAGCCGCCGAACCGAGCAGCCGCATGGCCGCGAGTACCGCGGGCACATAGCTCCGCGTTTCCGCGGGCAGCAGTCCCGCGGCGCTGAGCTGCCAGAAGGTGCTCATCCGCCGCCTGTCGAGCGCCGACTCCACGGCTTTTGGGCCGGCGTTGTAGGCCGCCAGCGCGAGAGGCCAGTTCCCGAAGCGGTTGTAAAGGTAGTGCAGATACCGCGCCGCGGCCCGGGTGGCGGATACGAGTTCGATCCGTTCGTCGTTTGCGCCGTTCACGGCGAGCCCATATTGGCGCGCTGTCCCTGGGATCAGCTGCCATAGCCCGCGCGCCCCGCGCGGTGAAATTGCCAGCGGCTGCGCGCCGCTCTCGATGAGCGCGACAGCCGCGAGCTCCGCGGGGACGCCCTCGGCGCCGAGGATCGGCTCCAGGTGTGGGCGGAGCCGCTCGAAGCGGCGCAGCGCCGCCACGAACTCCCTTTCCCGGCCTCCCCAGAAACGCCCGGCGAAGGCCTCGATCTCGACCTCTCTGCTTTCGCCCGGCGCTTTCGCGTTCTCAACGCGCCAAGTCTCCGGGAGTTGCGGCGCCTCCTGGTTGCGCTCGAGAATTGCGGAGAGCCGGCTGTCGATTGCCTGGCGGTACCCGGCGAACGGGTCCCCGGCGGCGGGTGCATTCTCCGCGGCGGCAAGGCCGGCGGAGACACAGGCCGTGAGCAGCAGGCGCCGGAATCCCATCAGCGAACGGGAAGGCAAGCGCACGGCCAATGTCGCCGGGCAGTGAACTCAGGGGCTTCCGCAGATCGCCGGCCGCGGCCGCGCCGGATATGCGCCACCTCCTCCGGCGGGGCGCCTCATTTGAGGCGTTCGCTGAGAGAATGTCGAGCGGAAGCTCTACTTCACAGCTTCAGCCCCGTGATCTTGAGAGTGAAGGCGTATTGGCAGGGCCGTTCGGCGGGCATCGCCACCTTCAACCCACCGTCATCCCGGGCGAATTTCAGTTCGCCTTTCCGCCCCAGCAACTCCACCCTGGTGATCTTTCCATTCAGTTTCCGGCCTGCCGCCAACGAAGTGATAACGGCGCTTTCGCCGGGCCAAGCCATCAAAATGGCGTACAGGGTTTCGCCTTTTGTGGTGAAGCGGATATCTTTGCCGGTGTAAGCCGGCTTGTTGTTCATCGCCTCCCCCTCGCCGAACCGGATCCACGGGCGGGTCTCATAAATGGCCTCGCCGTTGATGCCGAGCCACTCCCCGATTCCAAGCAGGAGTTTGACCTGCTCGCCGGGAATGGATCCATCGGCCCTGGGAGAGAAATTGAGCAGCAGGTTGCCGTTCTTGCTGACGTTCTCGACGAGGCGCCAGACGATATCGCCCACGCTCCAATATCGCGCGTCCGAGAGGTAGCCCCAGCGTTGATGCACGGAATCGTCCACCTGCCAAGGCTCGTCCTGCATGCTGGTCGGCCCGCGCTGCTGCCGCTCGTAATCCTCGATGCTGCCCGCCAGGTAGGCCGCGTCCTTGGTCACGATGGAGACTTCCTTTTTCCACTCCGCGGCGCGGTTGTAGTAGTAGGTGGCGACGCTCAGTTTCTGCGGGTCGAGTTCGCGCCCGTTGACGCCGTTGTCGAAGTAGATCAGGTCGGGCTGGTACTTGTCGATCAGTTCGACATTGCGTGCCACCCAGTCTTCGAGGAACTTCCGGCGGGCTTCCGGACTCCGGTCGGCGACGCCGTAGAAGTCAGCCGAAGCGGCGTCGTACAGGTCGGTGGGGAGGCCCGCCTGGGGGCGGATGAAGTCGAAGTGCTCCATGCGGTGATTGGAGACGCCGAACTCCATCCCCTGCTTGCGGACGGCTTTGGCGAGGTCGCCGATCAAATCGCGTTTGGGCCCCATCTGTTTGGCGTTCCACCTGGTGAGGGCGCTGTCCCACATGGCGAAACCGTCGTGGTGCTCGGCCGTGGGCATGACGTAGCGCGCGCCGGCCTTCCGAAACAACTCGGCCCACTGATCCGGATCGAATTTCTCGCACGTGAACAGGGGGATGAAGTCCTTGTATCCGAACTGGTCCTGCGGCCCGAAGTGTTCTCTGTGCCAGGAGATGATCTCCGGATTGCCGTACATGTGCTGGACGTACCACTCGCTCTGGTGAGCGGGGACGGCATACAGCCCCCAGTGGAGGAAGATGCCGAACTTGGCGTCGCGGAACCACCGCGGCGTCCTGTAGTGAGCCCTGATGGATTCCCAGGCCGGTTGAAAAGGCCCCTTCGGCGGATCGGCCGCCGGCGCCGTGAGCGGCGCTACAGCCGCGAGCAGCACGATGAATGTCCTGGAATGCATGGATGTGTCTCGCTCAACGATTCGGCGGAAGGCAGGCGGAAGCAGCCCGACAGCCGGCAAATCGAATTGTACCCCCGCAGTTGGCTGGTGGGCTGGCTCGGTATGGAGGAGTGGTACGCCCGGGCGGATTCGAACCGCCGACCTTTTGCTCCGGAGGCAAAGGAAATCGGCGCAAGTTGTTGAGTTTGATGCGGCGGTTTAAAGCATATCTTTGCCGGTACTAAACCATGACTTTGCCGCAGGATTCTGTTGAGGGTGTTGATTTCGCGTGAGGGATCGCCTTTGCCGCCGTGGGCTCCTAAACCATAATCTCGCCGTGCCTGCAGTCAAGCTCAGGCAGCTCACAGTTGGCGCTGTCGAGCGGAACTTCCATCCGCCAGGCGCAACGGCAGGCTGTTGACGGGGCCTGATCCTCGCCAACAGAGCGAACCGGAGCCCCCTCGTGATGCGCGGCCGGCTTTCAGTGTACCTACAACTAAGGTACACTTGAGGAAGAACATGAATGGGCCCGAGATTGAGTTCGATTGGGACGAAGCGAATTCCAGCCACAAGCTCGCAGGATAAGACCATTTGCGCGTTACCTAAGGAACTGACCCCTGGCGCCGTTTATGCTACTGTGGAATTGGCCGC
>JAIQFU010000628.1 GCA_020073115.1 Terriglobia bacterium | reverse complement strand
AGCCGTGAAATATCGACCGCGGTCTGCTCCGTCTGCGCCGATATGCCCGGGCCGGGGAGCAGGGGCAACTGGAACGAGACCCCGATCTGCCCGTTGTTGCGCTGGAATTTCTGGAAGAACTGGTCGTAGTTGTTGAACCGGGCCAGCATGGCGTACTGCGCCACCAGGTCCGCGCGCGGCAGCCGCGCGGCCTTCGCGCCTTTCATCTCGAGTCCCTTGGCGAGAATCTGCGATTCCAGTTTCTTGAGGTCCTTGTTGTTCGCCAGGGCGGTGTTCAAGGCGTCTTCGGTCGAAAGGGGCAGGGCGGGGGCGGGGCGCTCGGCCTCCACCGGGCGGATGCGGTCCTCGGCCGGATACCCGAGCGCCACGGCCAGCGAACTCTCCGCGGCCGCCGCGTCTTCCGCCATGTTGTCGGCCAGCGCGCGCGCGTGCGCCAGGTTGTAAGCGGCCTGTTTTTCGGCGAGCGGGAGCGCCCGGCCCTCCTGCACCTGCGCCTGCACGCTCTCCAGCGCCTTCCGCAGGCTATCGGCATCGCTTCGCGCCAGCGTCCCGATGCGATTGGCGCGCTCGGCGTCGAGATACAGCGCGGCGGTGCGGTACGCCACCTCGTCGCGCTTGCTCGTGACCGCGATGGCCGCCCCGCGCGCATTCTCTTTGGCCTGCGCTACGGCATAACTCTGCGGCCGGTTGAAAAGGTACTGCTGCGCGTTCGCCTGGATAACGCTGGGGGCCGACCCTTCGATGCTCATGGGAAAGCCGTTGCTGTACGCCAGGCCGCTGCCCACCACGATCCGCGGAACAAAGGGATCTTTGGCCAGCCGGATGGCCTGCCTCGCCTTCTCTTCGTCCAGGCGCGCCAGGGCGATATCGGGATTCTGTTTGAGGGCCGTCTCCACCGCCTGCCGCAGCGTCATGGGACGGATCTCGGCGTGGAGAAACGCGCCGATGGCTAAAAATAGGGCTGGGAACTTCCGCATGACTCTAAGGTACCGCTGTGGGGCGGGGCTTCTGGCCGCAGCCGGGCTTCCGCCCGGCGGAGCATCCCGGCCGGGCAGAAACCCCGCCCCACTCGCTACCCTGTGGTTTTCAGCCCCCCGGCGATGGCATTCACCGTCACCAGCAGCGCCGGCAGAATCCGCTCGGCGTCTTCGTGCCGCTCGTCGCGCAGCGCCGCCCGCCACTCCCGCAGCAGCGCGATCTGCTCGCGGTGGAGGCGCACCAGCGCATTGCGGCGGATGGCGATGGCCATGGTCAGCCGCGGCCGGCGCTCCTCGGTCCGGCCCTCGTACAAGTCGCACAGGATCTCGCGCGTGCGGCGATGCTCCTCCAGAATGCGGCCGAGCACCCGCTCCCGGAGCGCCGCGTCTTCCACCAGCGACGCGTATTCCGCCATGAGCCCCGCGTCGGCCGCCTCCACGCTGAATTCGATGTTGTGCAGCACGTAGGAGAGGAACGCCCAGTCGCGCGCGCCGCTCCGCAGCAGCGCCCAGCCCGCGGGGTCGCCGTCCCGCACGCTTTCCAGCGCGCTGCCCACGCCGTACCAGCCCGGAACGTTGAAGCGCGCCTGGCTCCAACTGAAGACCCAGGGGATGGCGCGCAGGTCCTTGATGGTTCGCTTGCCGGTGCGCCGGGCGGGGCGCGAGCCGATGTGGCTGCACTCGATGGCGTCCAGCGGGGTGGCCTGGGTGAAGAACTCCACGAACCGGTCCATCTCGACCAGCTGCCGGTAGGTCTCGCGGCTGGCCGCGGCCGCGCGTTCGAACGGCTCTTCGGCGGGATGGCGTCCGCGCCCCGGTTCGCGCTCCTGGACCAGCGTCCAGCGGGCCAAACCGGCCATCAGACGCTCCAGGTTGTTGGCCGCGGTGAGCCGGTTGGCGTATTTCTGGGAAACCACCTCGCCCTGCTCGGTGACGCGGATCTCGCCCTGCAGCGCCCCGGGCGCGAGCGATTCCAGGAAAACGTGGGTCGGCCCGGCGCCGCGCCCGATGGTGCCCCCCCGGCCATGAAAGAACCGCAGGTCCACGCCGGCGCGCCGCGCCACGGCGGCCAGGCGGACCTGGGCTTTACTCAGATACCAATGGCTCGCCAGGATGCCGCCGTCCTTGTTGCTGTCGCTGTACCCGATCATGACTTCCTGCAGCGGCCGCGCGCGCCCGTCGCGCTCCTGGAGGCAGCCCAGCGTGCGGCGCGTCATGGGGTGCGCCAGGAAGTCGTCCAGCACGCGGCCGCTGTTCTCCAGGTCCTCGATGGTCTCGAACAGCGGGACTACCGGAATCTCGCACGCCAGCCCTTGCGCCGTGCTGCGCACCAGGCCCGCCTCCCGGGCCAGCAGGTAAACGTTCAATAAGTCCGACGCGTCGTGAGTCATGCTCACCACGTACGACCCGATGGCGCGCGGACCGTGCGCCACGATCCAGTCCCGCACCAGCCGGAGCGTCCCCACGGCGGCCGCGGCTTCCGCCGGTAGTTCCGCGTTGCTCACGGCGAAGGGGCGCGGCGTGCGCAGTTCGCGGTCGATCAGCTCGCGTTTGCGCATCTCCGGCCACTCGGCGAAACCGGTCCCATCCAGGCCCGCGATGGCGGCCAGTTGTGCGATGGCCGCGGCGTGATACGCGCTGTTCTGGCGGATGTCGAGCGCTGCCAGATGAAAACCGAACGCCCCCGCGATGCGCCGCGCCGGCGCCACCTCGGTGGAGGCGATGTGGGAGCCTCCCACGCTGCGGAGCGTTTCTTCCGCTTGCCGAAGCCG
>JAIQFU010000627.1 GCA_020073115.1 Terriglobia bacterium | reverse complement strand
CCTCTCCCGTCGCGGCGAGGGCAGACCGGTCCGGCGTCAGACGAATGGAAACGGGCGGTCCAGCCGTGCGCATCACCGCTTCGACGATCCTTTCCTTCCCCTTGTATGCCACGGCCTTCAATTCGCCGGGCTCATACGAAACGTCGTCCCAGCGGAGCCGGTATTTGTGGGTAACGTCGTAATAATCGGCCACGCGGCGGGCCGAATAGACGCCCAGTTCGCGAATGGCGGCCGCTCCGCCGTTCGCCAGTTGCGTGAACTCGACGCGGACGTACCGCGCGCGCTCGTCGGTTTCGAAGCTGGCGGCGCCGGGGCCGGGGCCAAATCCGCCCGGGACCATTCCCGCCGGGCCGCCCCTGCCGCCCGCGCAGCGGTAGCCGCCGTTTTCCAGGCTGCTCCGTCGGCCGAGACCTTCACTTCATAGCCGGCTCCGGCGGCCGCGGATCCCAGTGCGAGGTCGATCTGTTTCACCGGCTGCACGGCTCCCAGATCGACTTGCAGCCATGCGCCCGGCCCCGCCGTTTCCGCCTTCCACTCGCTCGCAGCGTCTCCATCTACCGCAAGGCGCGCGCCGCCGGGGGAACTCGCCGTTGGGGACTTGCCTTGCGCCGCATTTCGCGGCTTGGGAGGGGCCATGCCCTTTGTGCGCCGGCCCAGCGACTTGCCGTTCAGGAACAGTTCGGCCGAGTCGCCGTTTGTGTACACGAAGACCGGCACGTTCTTGCCGACCCGGTCCGGCCAATTCCAGTGCGGAAGGATGTGGATCGTGGTCTCATTCGGGCGCCAGTAACTGCGATAAAGGTAATAGCGGTCCTTCGGAATGCCAGCCAGGTCGACGATCCCGAAATAGGAACTCCGCGCATCCCGGTTGGGCGTCGGTTCGCCCAGGTAGTCAAAACCGGTCCAGACGAACTCGCCGCCGACGAACCGGTCCTTTTCCATCAGGGCGAACTCGGCGTCGGGGATGTCGGAGTACCCCGGCGCGTGGAGATCGTAGGAACTGACATAGCGGGTCCCGCCGGGGTATTCCGACTTGGCGTTCGTCATCGGAAATCCGTAGTAGCCGCGCGTGCTCACCGCCGAAGCCGATTCGCTGTAGAGGATGGGCCGGTCGGGATAGATCTCGCGGTAGCGGTCGTAACGGCGGCCGTAGTTCCAGCCGGTCAGGTCGAGCGGGTCGTAAACCGCCTGCGAAACCGTGTTCGGCGTATGGCAGGCGATTCCGACCGGACGCGTCCCGTCCTGGCCGAGAACCATTTCGCGCATGGCCGCCAGACGTCCGAACGACATGCCGTCGCTTCTCTCGTCCACCGAGGTCCCGATCTCGTTTCCGACCGACCACACGAATACGCTCGGGTGATTGCGGTCGCGCCGCACCAGGTTCGTGATTTGCCGCTCCGCGTTGGGCAGCACGCCGACGGGGCCGTTCAGGTTGTCCCCTGTGGCATTCCACTTGTCGAAGGCCTCGTCCCATATAAAGAGCCCCATGCGGTCGCAGAGATCGAGGAGTTCGGGGGCGGGCGCGTTGTGGCTCGTGCGCACGGCATTGACTCCCATGTCCCGCATGATCTCCAGTTCCCGCTCCATGGCGCGCCGGTTGAACGCCATGCCGAGCGCTCCGAGATCGGAATGCAGGCAGACGCCGTGCAACTGAACGCGCTTGCCGTTGAGGTAGAAGCCGTCGTCCGCGGTGAACCGGAACGTGCGGATACCGAAGGGGACGCTCTCCTGATCCAGCGCCGCGGCTCCGCTCCGCAGCGTCACGACCGCGGTATACAGGTTCGGCTTTCCGATATCCCATCGCTGCGGATTGGGGACGAGCAGTTGCTGGTCCACAACCACGCTCCCGTTCGCCGGCGCGGCGCCATTCTTGCTGCCCGATGCGGCCACCTTTCCGCTGGGATCGAGCAGGGCCACCTCCACGGCGACGTCCTGGTTCGCGGACAGATGATTGTCGATAGAGGCTTGCACGCGCACCGTGGCGCGCCCGTCGCTGACAGCGGGCGTAGTCACAAACGCGCCCCAATGCCCGATGTGAACGGGGTTGGCCACGGTCAGAGTGACTTTGCGGTAGATGCCCGCCCCGGGATACCAGCGCGACTGGTGTCGCCGCGTGTCCACCTCCACCGCGATGACGTTCCGTTCGCCGAACCGGATGTAGGGCGTGGCATCGACGCGGAAGGACATGTAACCGTAATTCCACTCGCCCGCGAGTTGGCCGTTCACGTAGACTTTAGGGAAGGCCATCACGCCGTCGAAGTCAAAATAGACGCGCTGTCCCGCGGCGCCTTTGGGAGTGAACGTCTTTCGGTACCAGCCTACGCCCTGCCAGGGCAGCTTGCCCGTGCCGCCGTTCCCGTTGGCGTCGAAGGGCCCGGAGATCGCCCAGTCGTGCGGCAGCCGCACGGGCTGCCATCCGGAATCGTCGAAGCCCAACTGCTTCGCGGCTTCGGTTTGCTCCCCTTTGGTGAATCGCCAATCGCGATTGAAGTCCTGTACCTCGCGCTGGCCGAAGGCCATCATGGGGAAGAGCGCCGCGAGCCCCCAAACTGCGTACCAAGTCATGCCCGGTCGATTCATGGGATTTGCCTCTTTTTAGCGGGACCCGAAAAACCCGATTCAGCCACGGATGAACACGGATAACTCTTTTTGTTTTATCCGTGTTTATCCGTGTTTATCCGTGGCCAATTGTTCTTTGGAGGTTTTCCGCAGCCTCCTGGTCAGTAATCGCTCCTTCACTACGGGCTCGTTCAGTTCCACGCCGAGGCCGGGCGCATCCGGGACCGTGATGTAGCCGTCCTTGATGATCGGTTGCGTGACGCCGGTGACCAGTTGCTGCCACCACGAGATGAAATCCACGGCGTGGCATTCCATGGCGATGAAGTTGTCCAGCGTGGCGGCGGTATGAACCGCGCCCATGGTTCCGAGGGGAGAGCCGGCCATGTGGATGGCCGTGGGCATCTCCTGCTCGTTCCATGCATAATCTGCGATGCGTTTCGTTAAGCGGCAGCCCCCGGAGGTCCCGTGATCGCAGTGGATGACATCGATGGCGCGATTGTCGATCAGAGACTTGAAGCCCAACCGGCCTTCCAGGCCGAAGGCGTCTTCGCCGGTCAACAGCTTT
>JAIQFU010000088.1 GCA_020073115.1 Terriglobia bacterium | reverse complement strand
CTGGCTGGTCAGGCGCACCGAGTTGATGTAACCCGCGGTGTACTGCGGATGGTTGAAGATGTTCTGCGCATCCGCCCGGAACTCCAGCGCCTTCTTCTCGGTGAAGTTGAATTTCTTCGCCAGCGACATGTCGAAGTTGTTGATACCCGGCAGTTGCACCGTGTTCCGCCCGCCGTTCGGGAAGACTCCGGTGTGCGCGCGGATGTACCGCGCGTTGGGATCGTTGGCCAGATAGGCCACGATGGCTCCCGCCGAGTTTTTCAGCGCCGTTGAATCCGTGCCTAGCAGAGAGTTGCCCGCCGGATTGATCACCGTCCGGTCGCCGGCGGAGTCGCCATTCATATTGGCGTCGGTGCTGCTGGCGGCGGTGGCGAGTTCTCCCGTTTCGGCGGTGTACGTCCCCACGAAACGCCAGTTTCCGATGAGATTCTTCGCCATCCAGTGCTGCGAATGCGCGAACATCGGCATGTCGTAGAGCCAGCTCAAGGTGAAGCGGTTGCGCCGGTCGAGAGCCGAACTGGAGCGGTCCTCTCTCAGGTTGTTAAAGTCCTGCGGGCGGCGCGGCGTCAGCAGAGTGGAGAAGTGTGTCGCCGTGCTGTCGTCGATATTGTGGCTGAAGGTGTACGCGCCGATGAACTGCATCCCGTTGCTGAAGCGGCGGGTCACCTGCGACGCCAGGCCGTGATAGGTGGAATTGCCGATCGGGGGCCAGGCCGTGATGTTGCTTTGGAATCCGGCCGCTTTATAGCGCGGATCCATGGGACTGATGGCCTGCAACTGCGGCAGCGTCAGCGAAAGCGCGTCCAACTGCGCCTGCGAAGGCGCCGTGAGGTACATGGGCAGGTTGCGGTCGATCGTCACTGGCGTATTGGTTTTATTGATCTGTTCTTGCACCAGGAGGTGAACCCCGCGTGTGCCGAGATACCGGACCTCCGCCGTGTAGTCGTGGTGGAACACGTGTTGAATGCCGACGTTCCACTGGATGGAGTACGGCAGCTTCTGGTCGTAGAGATAGCTCGAGGTGGCGGCCCGCGCATCCGCCTGGCTGAGGTTGCCCCCGGCCGCAACGCTGCCGGGAAAGATTCCCCCCTTCGCCAGGAAACTGCCGTTGGTAAACAGGTTCGTGTAGTTATTGGCGTCGAACGTGGCGCTGAGCTGCGGCGGGTAAGCCGTGCTGCCCACGTTGTCGAAGATCACGTCGTACCCCATACCGAACCCGGCGCGGATCGAAGTGGTCCCGCTCGTGCCCGGCGAGTAGGCGATGCCGACCCGCGGCGCGAAGTTCCGGTTGGACGTCGTCGGCGAGCGGAAATCGATCAGGCCCGGGACGCTCGAAATCGCATTCAGATTTTGCAGCAGCATCGTCTCGGGAACCGTGGTGCGTTCCCAACGCAAGCCCAGGTCCAGCGTCAGATTCGACCGAACGCGCCATTGGTCGGTGCCGTATAGGTACGTGGCCCACTGGTTGCCATAGTAAGTGGTGCTGCCGAGGTTACGTTCCGCCAAGTCGTCCGGCACCTGATCGGTCAAAAACAGCGACAGCGTGGAGTAGTCGTAATCGCCCCGCATCCTCTGGATGAACTGCTGCGGCGAGATCACGTTGCGCAGGTCGGCGCCGAACTTGAGCGTGTGCTTGCCCTTGGTCCAGTTGATGTTGTCCACTAACTGATATGTGTTCTGCACCGAATATTGAGGGGCGTTGGCGTCCGGGCCCAGTTGCAGGCCCAGGTCGGTGTCGAACTGGATATTTGGGAACACATCCAGGCCTGGGTAGGAGAAGTTGGGTACCGTATAGTACTGGCTGAAGCGGTTAAAGCCCAGACGAAACTCATTGGTCAGCGTCGGAGTGAACGAATGGTAATCCGAAACCGTGACCAGGTAGAACCGCTGCGGCAGCGTCGTCCAGAAAGCCGGAAGGTTCGCGTTGTTGTCCAGCGAATCCGACCGATTGTAGAGGAACCGGCCGCGGATCTGGTCCTTGTCGTTGCGGTTGTAGTCGACGCTGCCGATGGCCGTGTAATAGTTGTTGAAGTAGCTTCCGGCGACGGGAAGGATCCCCAGCGGAATGCTCACTCCGTTCACCGTGGTGGCGTCCGTCCCGTTTTGAGAGGGCGCCGCGGGCACATATTTCTTCAGGATCCCGAGATTCGTCTGCGACAGACCGGACATGCCATTGAGGAGCGCATAGCCGGCCGTCGTGGGCGATTCCACCGGAGTCAGGTTGGTCAGCGCCTCGCCCAACGGGGCGTACTCGAAGTTCCCGAAGTAGAACAGCTTATCCTTGATGATCGGGCCGCCGATCGTTGCCCCCAGCTTGTTCTGGTCGAAGCGTGGGTTGCTTCGGAACCCCTGGCGCTGGAAGGACTGGTCGATGGCGTTCAGGTTGCGGTTCTGAAAGTACTCGTAGACGTCGCCGTGTACTTCGTTCGTGCCGCTCTTGATGACGGTATTGAACTGCCCGCCGGTGGAGTGGCCAAACTCCGAGCCGTACTGGTTCTCCAGCAGCGTGAACTCCGCCGTGGCGTCGGTGGGCACGTACACCAGGGGCCCGGTGATCGTCTTATTGTTGTTGTCCACGCCCTCGATCATGAAATTGTTGTTCATGGGGCGCTGCCCGCCGACCGACGGCCCGGTGCCCTGCCCCACGCCGCCGCTGCTGGCCACCCCCGCGCTGAGCAGCGACAGATTCAATGCGCCAAACAGGCCGTTCGCGTTCTCGATGATCGGCAGGTCCGCGATCTGGTTGGCCTCGAATGTCGTTTGCACCTGTGCGGTGGTGGTGTCGATGGTCGCCGCGGCTTCGCTCACCTCCACGGTGGACGAAACTGCGCCTACCGCCAGGGTGACGTTGGATGTCACGTTCTTGTTGAGTTGCAGGTCGATCGCTTTCATGGTCTGGGTGGCGAAGCCCTTCGCGGAAACCGTCAGATCGTAGCGACCGATCGGCATATTGTTAAACCGGTACTGGCCGTTGGCGTCGGTGGCGGTCGTGACTTTGACGCCCGTCGCCTCGTTGGTCAGAACGACGCTGGCATTTGGCACTACCGCGCCCGTGGCGTCGATTGCCGTTCCCAACAGATTCGCATCCGTCGCCTGGCCGAAGCACGGCAGCGATGCGCAGGCCAGCGCAAATAAGCACAGCAAAGCTACAGTTCGCATATCTCCTCTTTCCAGAACAACACTATTCAATGATTGTGTTTATCTTCCCCTCGCACCTATGCGACTTACTTGACCATCCACGTCCATTGGAGTAGCCCGTGCCTGGTCAGCTCCTTGTCCTCATCAATTTCCCGAGTACCCACTTAGCGACAATATTCACAAAAATGGCGGCGGCTGTCCTTCAGGACTCAAATCGGAATGGCGCATCCGTATAGAGAGTTGTCCCAGATCGTATTCCGGGTGTGCGCCCCTGTATGTGATGCTGTTCACAGACTAAGCCCCTGACGCAACCTTCTGCGGCGAGTCATAGCAGATGTGTGACCATCTTGACTGTCATTGGGGTTTCAGTAAGTTGCGAGGGCGCCACCGCGGGCTGGATATGGTTTCCCGTAATGCGCGGTGGAGGCGCTCCGGAAAGACGGAGCCCGGCCCCACGCGCGGGCGGTGGCCGGTTTCCGCCACCGGTATTTTTCTAGACCAAAAAGCACCGGCGGCAAAGACCGACCACGGGCGGTACGCGTGCGCTGGTTTAGATCGGGCAGGGGGGAATTCCCACCCCGGCATCCTCGAGGGCTGCGCCAACCTGCAGGATGAGCGCTTCCTGGAAGGGCGCCCCCACAATCTGGATCCCGACAGGCAGGCCGCCGCCCGACAGGCCACAGGGCATGGAAAGCGCCGGCAGCCCCAGGACGTTGATCGCCCGTACGAGTCGCGTCGAGGCCAGGCGGACGTTTTCATCCCGGCCCCCGAGCCGCACCGCGGTCTGCCCGAATTCTGGAGCGGTGTTGGGGGTGGTAGGCGCGATCAGGCAATCCACCTCGGCCCACAGCTTCTGAAAGTCGCGCCGCATCCGCCGGCGGAGACGCTGGGCGTTGATGTAGTCCGTCGCGGGGAGAAGCGTTCCCTGGTTCAGCAGCGACCAGACGTCCGCGCCGAAGTCATCGCTGCGCCCCAGATGCGGCTGCATCAGGGCGGAGACCTCGCAGAGCTGAATCACCCGCCCCACGGCGTTGATGGCATCGATATCGGGCGTTTGAACGGCCTTCACCACCGCGCCGAGCGCCGCCGCGCGGGCGATGGCGCCGCGCACCGCCGCTTCCACGCCGGGATCGAGCCGCTCGAAATAGAATTTCCCGGCCAGGCCGACGCGGACGCCGCGGCTCGAGCAGCCGTCTTCCGGAACATAATCCACAGCCGGGCGGCGCGACGAAGAGGGATCGCGGGGGTCGAACCCCGCAATCGCGTTCAGCACCGCCGCCGCGTCGCGCACCGTGCGCGCCATGGGTCCCATGTGGTCCAGCGTCCAGCTCAGGGGGAGCGCTCCGTAGCGGCTTACGCGCCCGTAGGTGGGCTTCAAGCCGGCGGTCCCGCAGAATGCCGCCGGAATCCGGATCGAGCCGCCAGTGTCGCTGCCCAGGGCCGCATACGCCAGGCTGGCGGCCACCGCCGCCCCCGATCCGCCGCTCGACCCGCCCGGACTGCGGCCGGTGTCCCACGGGTTGCGCACGGCCCCGAAGTGCGGGTTTTCGGAGGTGATTCCGTAAGCCAGCTCATGCATGTTGAGCTTGCCCAGCGGCACGGCGCCGGCGGCGTCGAGCCGTTCCACCACCGCCGCGTCTTCTTCCGGGACGTAATTCTCGTAGATCTTCGATCCCGCCGTGGTGCGCACGCCCCGCGTGAGGAAAAGGTCCTTCACCGCGATCGGAATGCCATGCAGCGGTCCGCGGTCCCGCCCGGCGGCGAGTTCCGCATCGGCCTGCCGCGCCCGCGCCATGGCCTGCTCCGCCGTCACCGTGAGGAACGCGTTCAACGTCGGATTCAGGCGGCCGATGCGGTCCAGCGCGCCCTGGGTCAACTCCGCCGAGGAGAACTCCCGACGGCGCAGCGCTGCGGCGGCCTCCCGCAGGGTCACTCGCCCTCCTCATCGGGGGCGAACGCCCAGTCCGGCTCCAGCCCCGGCGGCAGATCCTTCACCAGCGGGCGGAAGGCTTCTTCGAGCGCGCCCAGAGGGCCCGCGGTGCGCTCCGAATCGGGGACCGGCTTCGCAATCCCCGCGGTTTGGGGGTTTCGTAGCCTGTCCCCGAATTGGGATGAGTTCTTCACGATCCTACGATAGCGGATCCTGCTTTTCGTGGTTGGCGGTCCAGTGCGCCCCCGCGAGGACGATCAGCGAAGACAGGAAGCTGAGCACGACGATGGTGACGGAATGTCGGAACACCTGGTACTCGCTCTTGAACTTAGCGGCCACAATGGGCGCGAGCAGCAGGTTGATGTACTTGAATAGCTCCAGCGCGAGCCCCACCAGGATGGCCACGGGCGCCACGCGCCGGGGGTCCACCTTCCGGTTCGGCAGCAGCCAGTAGACCAGGAAGAGGGCCAGAATCGAAACCGGCACGGCCGCAATCTTGAAGAACATGGATTCCAGGAACTCGGCGAGCCACCCCTCGCCGGAGATGAGCTGGGACCCTGCCGCGGTCAGCATGAGCGAGACGAGCGCCAGCCCGCCGCAGGCGAAAATCAGCCCCAGGCTCACCAGCTGGTTCTTCAGATAAGTGCGATTCGCCGTTACGCCCCAGGCGCGGTTGAGCGCCACCTCCAGCGGCTCGAAGATGCCGTTGGCCGTGAAGAGCAGCAGGAACATGGAGGTGAGGTGCAGCTTGGGGACGCCGAAGGCGTACAGGTTGCGGACGATGAAGTCTCCCTGCTCGCCGGCGAAGAAGTCCCTCAGCGCAAGCGAAATGGCCCGCTCCGCCGCGGGCCAGTGGAGCGTGTCGCGGCAGAAAGAGACCATCACCAGGACGAAGGGATAGAAGGCCAGCAGCACGCTTGCGGAGATGGCGAGCGCGTAAACGTGCGCCTCGGTCTCCATCAGGTAGTGAAGCGTCGGCCGCCACCGCGACCAGACCGGCCGCACGCGGTCGAGGGAGAGTGAAGGAAGCAAATACCAGGGTAACTCGATTCCCTCACCCCATCCCCAGCGCCGCCCTCAGCCCCGGGTCGTGCCGTACGCGCCAGATCCGGCTGTCAGCGCGGACCCCGGGATGCGGTAGAGCGCGCTGAACGCCAGCGCGATGGCCCCGTAGACCAGGAGGCTTCGGCTCACCGCCGCGGGGATGCGGCCGTGCCGCGCCGCGCCGTCCTCGCCGGAGTAGCGGTTGCGATTGTGGAGCCAGACGATGGCGTGGTATTGCAGGTTGTGCACGATGGTCACGGTGGGAACCGCCGCCTGCCAGCTCATGTACGCGAACGTCAGCCAGTGCAGGGGAATGACCGCGGCGAACAGCAGGTACTTATTCCGGTGAGCAAGCCGCCACCGCTCGCGCGCCGCCCATGCCAGGGCCGTCCCCGCGACGATGACCCACAGGGCCGGTTCGTACCGCGCCAGCGAGAAGCCCAAGCCCAACTCCTCGGGGTGATGGAGGAAGAAGCGGTGGAACGGCGGGGCGATCAACATCACCGCCAGAAACACGCGGTCGAACGAGGGCGCCAGATCGCGGCTCTTTACCTTGTACAGCACCATGAAGCCGTAGTGCTGCCGCACCACGTGGTAGTACGCCCACACGCCCACCAGCAGCGCGAGATACCCTTTGCCGCCGGCCAGGACCATCGCCGGTCCCAGCAGGAAGAAGAACGCCAGGCTGCCGTAGAACAACCGGCGGTTGCGCGCCCTCGCTTCGGCGTCGAAGAACGTGCGGGATGCCGTGCCGAAGATATGGGTGCCGTCCAGCCCCACCGACCAGAACCACCACAGGTAGGAAATCGGCGCGTGTAATACCACGTACAGCAGAAGGTACCCGTACCCCGCCCACGCCCCGCCGATGATCAGCCACAGGTCTACGGCGCGGCTGACGATCCAGCGGGATTGGGGCCGCGCCTCGGCCGGCGCGACCGTTGGGGCGACAACGGCCATGGCCTAACCTCTTTAGCCGCGGATGAACACGGATAAGGCAAAACAAACCCTTTGCGCCGTTTGTGTTCTTATCCGTGTTTATCCGTATTCATCCGTGGCCAATTCTACTGTATTGATTTCCCCGCCTCCCGCTACACGAACTTTGTTTTCTTGGCGGCGGCGTCCCAGAGCACCATCTTCTTGTTCTTGTACGCGATGGTGGCCATGTGGCCGCCGATGGCGGCTTCCTGCCCGATGGGCGGAGGCGCGATCGGCTTCTCCGTCCCCTTAAGCGACGCGATGAAGTTCTTGAAGTGGCCCTGCACCCCGTCCACTTCGTTGAAATCCGCTTTCCCGTTGAGGTGGATCGGCGGCCGCGCTTTCACATTGGCCGGCACGCGCGCGTAGTTCTCCGGGTAGAAGTACAGATCCTGGCGGTTCATCACCTCGATGACGCCTTCGGTCCCCATGATCTGCTCGCCGTAGCCGTAGCGGACGTTGCCGAAGTAGCTGCTGTAGTTGATCTGGAACTTGTCGGGATACTCGAACACAGCGCTTAAGGTGTCGCCCGTGTCGCGGTCGTCGTCCTTGTCCGTCCAGCGGTAGATCCCGCCGGATGCGACAACCGAGGCGGGCGTCGTCTTGTCCAGCATGAAGTTGATGATGTCGGTCTGATGCACCAGCAGGTCCGTGGAGATGCCGCCCGAATAATCCCAATACAGCCGCCACTGGAAGTAGCGGCGCTTGTCCCACGGCCGCTTGGGGGCCGGCCCGAGGAACCGGTTCCAATCGGTGTTCTCCGGGGTGGCGTCCGGGGGAATCGCATACCGCCATGCGGGTTCGTTGGGCGCCGAGTTCCGGTACCAGAACGCCCGCGCATAATGCACGTCGCCGACCATGCCCTGCGCGATCCACTCCTTCGCCTTCCTGTAGAGCATGGAACTGCGGTTCTGCGTCCCCACCTGGCAGATCTTGCCGGATTTTTCCCATGCCTTGACGATGTCCCAGCCTTCTTCGATGGTGTGGGCCAACGGTTTCTCCAGGTAGACGTGCTTGCCGGCGTTGAGCGCGTCCACGGCCATGTTGCGGTGGAGATGCTCCGGGGTCATGATGTAGACGGCGTCGATGCTCTTGTCGGCCAGGAGTTCGCGGTAATCCTTGTGGGTGGCGGGCGTGTTGCCCCAGGTCTTCTGGACATTGGCGATGCCGCGCGTGATGTAGGGCCCGCAGGTATCGCAGATCGCCGCGAGCTGCACGTCATTGGGCGCGGCTTCCTTCAGCCAGCGGATGCCGTAATCGCCGCGCGTGCCTACGCCGATCCAGCCGATATTGATCTTGTCATTGGCGCCGCGCGCCTTGATGACCGCGGGCCCGGCGGCGACGGCGGCCGCCTTCAAAAAGCTGCGCCGGTTCACTTCGTTCGCCATGAAGACCTCCAAATCCTGATGATAACAAGCGGCGGGAGGCGCCCGCCTCGTCCGCGGCTGCCGGCGCGGCTCAGCGCGCCGGCCGGGCCGCCTCCATGAGGCGGATGATGTCGTCCACCCACGCCGCATCGCCCGTGCCGAAACCGATCTTTTCACTCCGCAGCACGCCCCCGGCGTCCACGATCCAGTTTCGTGGGATGCTCAACTCCGGGACCAGCCCGTCCACATATCCCCGGGCCGGAAGCACCGGGAACGTGTACTTGTTTTCCTTCATGAACGGCAGGATCAGGCCCAGGTTGTCATCGGTGTTCAGCGTGATCACCTGAAGGTCTTTGCGCTCCCGCACTTTGTCATAGAGTTGTTGCAGGTACGGCAGCTCGTTGCGGCACGGGCCGCACCAGGTGGCCCACAGGTTGATCAGCGTGACCTTGCCTTTGAGATCGGCCAGATACCAGACCTTGCCGGCGGCGTCCTGAATTTCGATCTCGGGGAGGGGCTTATCGAGCGTAGTCCACGAACCGGGGGTCGCAACGGTCGCAGTGGGGCGTGTCGGAGCGGGCGGCGCGGTCAGTCCGAACCACTTGTTAAAGCCGTCATCGGAGCCGTGGACCTCCTTGTACATCGCCAGAAGCCGGGTGCGGTCGCTTGCGGTCCGTGCGGAATCGAACTCCTGGTTGACGCGCGCTCCGCTCAGAGCGTGCTCCAGAGCATCGTTCTTCCGGCCCTCGATCTGAGCCAGCCTCATCATCGTGTTCCAATAATTCGACCGGCGCAATGCGTAGGTTCGTTTATCGTTTACGGAAGTCCCCGGCGCTGGGCGTAATTTGTCGAGCGCCGGCCCCAGCTCCGCCAGCATCTCCCGCGCCCGATCGTAGCGCTTGATCTGGATATAGAGTCTGGAAGCCGACTCCAGCGCGGCGAGATGCGGATTGTAGCTTGTCACGGTTTGCGTCCTGGCGGGGACCAGGTCCGAAATTATCGGGGGCTCCGGCGCGCGTTCCTGCAAGGCTTTCTCCAGAAGCCCGGGGATCTGGTCGAAGCGCACGCGCATCCGTCCATAGAAGTTCGCCACCTGGAGGTAGGGTGAGGGTGTTCCGTCCGGTCGCCTCTCATAAGTCTGGATCCATTCCTCCGCGGCGCGTAGCGCCTCTTCCAGCGGAACCGAATCGGCCGACTGCAGCGCCTGGAAACGCTCCTGGCGAACGCGCGGATCGTCGGGCCACTGCCGGATCCACTCCTCCGTTTGACGCGCGAGCTTCTCGCTAATGTTCTGGTAATCGGAACCGGCGGTCCGGTTCTCGCCGCTCCATTTCGAAGACGCCTCCATGAAGGCCATGCCGGCGGGCGGCGTGGGTTGCGGCAGACGCTCGCGAACCCACTTTGCGCCTTCCGTGTCGCCCAGGATCTTGTAGCCCTCGGCCAGCGTCCGCACGGCCGTCAGCCGCGTTGCATTATCCTGCGCGCGCAGCATTTCGACATCGCGGCGGACGCGCTCGAGGATGGGGACCTGGCCCATCAGAGGAAACGGTTTAAACTCCAGCTCCCACAAAATGGGATACATCGAGACAGCCTCGTCATCGGTCCTGCTCTCGAGCGCGGTCCGCAGCCGCACGGCATTTCGCGCGGCGAAGTCCGGATCGGTGACGCGGCCGATATACGTGTAGCCGCTCAAGGAAGACGGGCACGCCTTCCAGTACCCGTCCGCGTTGGCTATTAACTTGGCGTCATCCCGGAACGCGGGCGCGGCGTAAATCTCAACCAGGTTCAGGTGGGCCTGCGGATCGGCGGGGTCTAATTCGAGAACACGATCCAGAATTTTGATCGCCTCCGGCGTGTTCGTCCCCACCAAGGTACGGGCGTAGAGCACGCCATACAGCTTTCCCAAATCATCATCGGCGTGCTGCTCCAGCACCGCGCGGTATTTGTCCTGGATGAATTTCGAAAAAAGCCTCTGGATGACGAATTGATTCTGGTAGAAGCGGTGCGCGAAATAATCCCGGGGAAACTGGTCACGGACCTTTTGCGCGGCGGCGATGCGATTCTCGGCGTTGCCGCCGGCGCGGGTGGCGGCATCCATTGCGGCTTTAACGTCGGAAGAGGGATCGCAAGGCTGCCCACACAGCGGCAGTCCCGCCACAACGAGGACGAAAAGAGCAGGCGGACAGCGGCTCATGGAGCCTCCATTTACCGCCTAAATGGTAGTGGAACCGGCAGCTTTCGTCAATCGGCCGTTGGCCGCGCCAGGCCGCGCTCGGCGCAGCCCGGTCCTACAGTTCCCGCAAATCCTCGATCCAGAAATCCGGCTCAAAGCGCGCCAGGTCCTCCGGATTCCCGTACCCATAGCGCACGGCGCAGGTCTTCACTCCCGCGCGCCTTCCGGCTTCCATATCGGCGGCGGAGTCCCCTACCATCAGGCACTCCGAGGTGGCCGCGCGCAGCGCGTTCAAGGCGTTGAAAATCACGTCCGGCGCCGGCTTGCAAGGGAATCCGTCGGTGCCTTGCACGTGGTCGAAATACCCCGCCAGGCCGAACTGCTCCAGAATCAGCCGCGTGGAAGCCGTCCCCTTGGTGGTCGCGATCGACTTCCGCCCCGGAAGCGCCGTAAGCCCCTCCATCACCCCCGGATACATGCGCGTGAGCTTATGGCCGCGGGCTGGGTAGACGGCGCGGTACTGCTGAATGAGTTGGTCGATCTGCTCCGGGCTGTAGTGCGGGAAGATGTCGATGAAGAGATCCAGGAGGTGCCGCCCCACGTAGCTTTTCAGAAACTCGAAAGTGACGGGCGGGGCGTCGGTTACGTCCAGCACCTGCTGGACCGCCCCGCAGATGTCCTGCGCGGAGTCCAGCAGCGTGCCGTCGAGGTCAAACAGGTAGACGGGGAAACGGGGAATCACGCCGGTTGCGGACGCTCCCCTTCATTGAGCCCCGGAACGCGGCGCCCGCCCTCGGGCCGGATCACCTGCTGCGTATGGTCTTCGGAGTCCTTCTGTCCCGAAGCGGGGAGCGGCGGGAGCGTCTGGCCGCTGATGATCTGCATCACCTCGTTCCCGTCCAGGATCTCCCGTACCAGAAGGGATTCGGCGATCCTGATCAGCGCATCCGAGCGCTCCTGCAGGATGTGGGCCGCCGCATCGTAGCCGCCCTGCACGAGCTTCTTCACCTGCTCGTCGATGCGGATCGCCGTCTCTTCGCTGTAGTCGCGGTGCTGCGCGATTTCACGGCCCAGGAAGATCTGCTCTTCCTTTTTGCCGAAGCTCAGCGGGCCGAGTTCGCTCATGCCCCACTCGCACACCATCTTCCGCGCCAGGTCGGTGGCGCGCTCGATGTCGTTGCCCGCCCCGGTGGTCATGTGGTGCATGAACCGTTCCTCGGCGATGCGGCCGGCCATCAGGATGGTCAATTGCGCCAGCAGGTAGTCCCTGCTGTAGGAGTGCTTGTCGTCGATGGGCAACTGCATGGTCACGCCCAGCGCCATACCGCGCGGGATGATGGTCACCTTGTGCAGCGGGTCGGCATCGGGCAGCACGGCGGCCACCAGGGCGTGGCCGGCCTCGTGGTACGCCGTGTTGCGCTTCTCGGCGTCGCTGAGGATCATCGACTTCCGCTCGGCGCCCATCAGGATCTTGTCCTTGGCCAGTTCGAAGTCCGCCATCATGACCACCTTGCGGTTCTGGCGCGCGGCGTTGAGCGCCGCCTCGTTCACCAGGTTCGCCAGGTCCGCGCCGGCCAGGCCGGGCGTTCCGCGGGCGAGCACCGAAAGATCGACGTTGTCGCCCAGCGGGATCTTCTTGGTGTGGACTCGCAGGATGGCTTCGCGGCCCTGCACGTCCGGCCGCCCCACCACCACGCGACGGTCGAAACGGCCCGGCCGCAGTAGCGCGGGGTCGAGCACGTCCGGACGGTTGGTCGCCGCCACCAGGATCACGCCTTCGTTGGATTCGAAGCCGTCCATCTCCACCAGCAGTTGGTTCAGGGTCTGCTCGCGCTCGTCGTGGCCGCCGCCGAGTCCCGCCCCGCGGTGCCGGCCCACGGCGTCGATTTCATCGATGAAGATGATGCACGGGGCGTTCTTCTTGCCCTGCTCGAACAGGTCGCGCACGCGGCTGGCGCCCACGCCTACGAACATTTCCACGAAATCCGAGCCGGAGATGGAGAAGAACGGCACGCTGGCCTCGCCCGCGATGGCCCGCGCCAGCAGGGTCTTGCCGGTTCCCGGAGGGCCGATCAGCAGCACGCCCTTGGGAATGCGCCCGCCCAGCTTCTGGAACTTCTGCGGCTCCCGGAGGAATTCGATAATCTCCTGCAGCTCTTCCTTGGCCTCTTCCACCCCCGCCACATCCTTGAAGGTGACCTTCTTCTGTTGCGTGGAGTGCAGCCGGGCGCGGCTCTTCCCGAAGCTCAGGGCCTTGTTGCCCCCGCTCTGCATCTGCCGCATCATGAAAATCCAGAACGCCAGCAGGACGATGAAAGGCGAGAGGTTCACCAGCATCGAGATCCAGCTGTTGGAACTGGTGTCCTCCTGGTTTACCACCACGCCTTTCTCCAGCATGATGTCGTAGATGGTGGAGTAGGTGGGCGGAATCTGGGTCTTGAATCCGACGTTCGGGTTATTGGTGTAGCTGCCGTGGACTTCGCCCCCGGAGATCTTGACGTCCTTCACCTCACCGGCTTTCACCTTGTTCACGAAATCGGTAAGGCTGATGGGCTGCTCCCGCTTCCCCTGGCCGGTCTTGACCACCATGAAAAGCAGCAGGGCCACGCAAATCAGGACGACCCAAAAAAGCAAAGTCTTAATATTTGAATTCACGAAACCTCCGTACCGGCCCTTACACTTGTATAGACGCCGACCCGCACGATCCCGATTCCTCTTTCGGCGCTGGCGCTGCGGTCTCGCTTACCACCAGCACCGCCTCTGTGTCGGCGTCGGCCGCGTATCGGGCGGCGGGACCAAACTGGCGCACCCACAGGATATTCGCGCCGTCGGTCAGCACCGGCCAATGCCGCCGTTCCCACAGCGGAACCCGGGCCTTCTGGAAGAGCTGTTTGACTTTTTCTTCAGCGGAACTCCCGGCGGGCTGGTACTGGTCGCCGGGCCTCCAGTTGCGCAATTCGAGGCCGCCGGACACGCGTCCCCAGTCCAGACCCATTGGACCATTATATACCGATCCGGTCGGTTTCGTACGATTCGCTTTTTCAATAACTTGGAGGGTAATGCCGCGGCCCGAGCCGGGAATCTCCACGCTTCCGGGGACGGGGGCGGGCAGGCGGAAGTTGCGGTTTTCCAGGGTCTCCAGCCCGGGGCGCGCGAACCGTACCCAGTCGAACGAACGGAAAATGTCGAGGCCGGGGGCCTGCATCCGGCCATGCCCTTCGCCCGCGGAAACCATGTCCAGTACGGCCAGTATGTGGCGAAAATCGACGGCTCGGAGGTCGCCTTTGACCCGTTCCATGGCCCGCCGGACCAGACGGCGGGAAGCCGCCGCCGGCAACGCCCGGAATGCCTCCACGGGCGCCAGAACGGCCCCGCGGCTCTCCGTCAGGTACCGGGCCGAGAGGCGATCCATTTCGCCTTCCCAATACGATTCCTCGCCCAGCGCCCAATCCGCGGTGTGAGCCAGGGTCTCCGCGATCGCCGGATTCCATTCCCTGGCGAGTTGCGGCAGCAGGCTGTGGCGGATGCGGTTGCGCGCGAACACCGGGCTGGCGTTGGTGGAATCCTCCCGCCAGGCGATTCCCCGTTCGCGCAAAAATGCCTCCACGTCGCCCCGTCCGACGGCCAGCAACGGGCGTACGATGCCCGCCGCGGTCACCGGCCGGATGCCCGCCAGGCCGGCGGTTCCGGCGCCGCGCAGAAAGCGGAAAAGCACGGTTTCCGCCTGGTCCGAACGGGTGTGCCCGAGCGCCACCCGTTCCACTGCCCCGGAAGCTATGGTCCGGGTGAAAAACTCCAGTCGCGCCTCGCGCGCGGCCTCTTCCAGGTTCCCTTCCTCCCCGCCCCACCGCTCCACCATGGCCGGCAATCCCAACCGCGCCGCCATTTCCACCACGAACTCCTGGTCGCGCTCCGATTCCTCCCCGCGCAGTTGGTGGTTCAGGTGCAACACGGAAAGCCGCAGGTCCCAGCGCGGCGCCAGGGCAAGCAGCACATGGAGCAGGCATACCGAATCCGCCCCGCCGGAGACCGCTGCGCCGATTCGTGCGCCGTGGCGGAACATGTTATAACGGGTGATGATTTCGGCCACTCGCTCGAACACAGTCTGATTGTAGCGTGGCAGTTTCTGCCCGCCCGGCTTGGCCTTACGGCCGCATACAAGCTGCGATACAAAGCGGAAACAACATGACTCAATACAAAATAGGCATTGTTGGTCTGGGAGTAATGGGCCAGAACCTGGCCCTGAACATGGTCAGCAAGGGGTTTTCCACGGCGGGATTCGACCTGGACACAGGGAAAAACCAGGCCGCCGCGGCCAAGTTCGCCGGTAAGGAAGCGGCGACCGCGGACTCGCTCGCCGGCCTCGTGGCGTCGCTCGAGCCGCCCCGGCGCATCCTCGTCATGGTGCCCGCGGGCAGCCCCGTGGACTCCGTGATCCATGATCTCAAACCCCACCTCCAGAAAGACGACATCGTCATCGACGGCGGCAACTCCTTCTTTCAGGACACCGACCGCCGCGGCAAGGACCTCGAATCCGCCGGCGTGCGCTTCATCGGCATGGGCGTAAGCGGCGGCGAGGAAGGCGCGCTGCACGGCCCCGCCCTGATGCCCGGCGGCCAGGAAGAGGCCTACCGGCACGTGGAGCCGATCCTCGACGCCATCGCCGCCAAGGTCAATGGCGAGCCCTGCTGCGGTTATATCGGCAAGGGCGGCGCCGGGCACTACGTCAAGATGGTCCACAACGGCATCGAGTACGCCATCATGCAGCTCATCTGCGAGGCGTACGACCTGATGAAGACCGGGCTCGGCATGACCGCCGGCGAAATGCAGAAGGTCTTCGTCCAGTGGAACCAGACGGACATGAACTCCTACCTGCTGGAAATCACCACCGCGGTGCTGGGCAAGACCGATCCGGAAACCGGCAAACCCATCGTCGAACTCATCCTCGACCGCGCCGGGCAGAAGGGCACCGGCAAATGGACCTCGCAGAATGCCCTGGACCTCGGAGTGGCGATACCCACCATCAACGCCGCCCTGGAAGGCCGCATCCTGTCGGCCGTGAAGAATGAGCGGGTGGCTGCGTCCAAGATCCTCAAGGGCCCCGGACGCGACTTCCACGGAGACCGCGAAGCGCTCCTGGAGAATCTTCGGGATGCCCTGAAACTGGCCACTTTCACGGCTTACGCCCAGGGATTCTCGCTCATGCGCGAGGCATCCAAAGAGTACGGCTACGGCCTGCATTTCGACGAAATCGCCAAGATATGGCGCGGCGGCTGCATCATCCGGGCCAGGATCCTGGACAAGATGCGCGGGGCCTTCGCGCGCCAGGCGGACCTGGTCAATCTCATGACCGCCCAGGAGTTCGCGCCCATGGTCAACGACCTGAATGGCCGCCTCCGGTCGATCGCCGCCGTGGCCCTCGGGCTCGGCGTGCCGGCGCTGGGCATTTGCGCCTCCCTCGGGTACATCGATAGCTACCGCTCCGAGCGCATGCCCCAGAACCTGCTCCAGGCGCAGCGCGATTACTTCGGCGCGCACACCTACGAGCGGGTGGACAAGCCCGGCAAGTTCCATACGGAGTGGATGGATTAAACCCTCCGCCATGGATATCAACGGCCTCGCTTCCAAAACGAAACTCCTGCTGATGGATGTGGACGGGGTCCTCACGAACGGCAGGCTTTTTAACGTTCCCGGGCCCGACGGCGCCATGGTCGAAACGAAAGGCTTCGACTCCCAGGACGGCATCGGCCTGCAATGGCTGAGCTGGCACGGCATCCGGACCGGCGTGATCAGCGGCCGCCTCTCTCCCGCCACGGTGGAACGCGCCAAACAGTGCAAGATGGCCTACGTCTACCAAGGCCACATCGAAAAGATCCCGATCCTGGAGGAGATCCTGGCCGACGCCCGGCTGGACAGCGGCGAGGTCGCCTACATCGGCGACGACTTCACCGACGTGGTGATCATGCGCCGGGTAGGCTTCGCCGTCGCCACCGCCAACGCCCGGCCGGAAGTGAAAGCCGCGGCGCACTACGTGACCGAGGCCGCGGGTGGCGCGGGCGCCGTGCGGGAAGTCATCGAGATCATCCTAAAAGCCCAGGGCCTTTGGCAGGAAATCCTGAAGCACTACGAACTCGGGTAGTGGCGCTGGGCTTTTGCCCGGAAGGGCCGCCGCACTAGTCCCAGCTCAGCACCACTTTCCCCGAGCACCCCGAGATCATCGCCTCGAATCCCTTCACGAAGTCCGTATAGCGGAACCGGTGGGTGATGATCGGGTTGATATCCAGGCCGCTCTGCAGCATCACCGTCATCTTGTACCAGGTCTCGTACATCTCGCGGCCGTAGATGCCCTTGATGGTCAGCATGTTGAAGATGACCGCGCGCCAGTCGATCGACATTTCCCCGGACGGGATCCCGAGCATCGCGATCCTGCCGCCGTGCGCCATGTTGGCGAGCATGTCGCGGAGCGCCGCTTCGTTCCCGGACATCTCCAGTCCCACGTCGAAACCCTCGGTCATCCCGAGTTCCTTCTGCACGTCCGCCAGCTTCGTTTCGCGCACGTCCACCGCGCGGGTCACGCCCATCTTGCGGGCGAGTTCCAGGCGGTAGGGGTTGAGGTCGGTGATCACGGTATAGCGCGCTCCGGCGTGCACCGCCACGGCCGCCGCCATAATGCCGATAGGGCCGGCCCCGGTCACCAGGACGTCCTCGCCCAGCACCGGGAACGAAAGCGCGGTGTGCACGGCGTTTCCGAAGGGGTCGAAAATGGCCGCCACATCCAGGGGGATGGAAGGGTGCAGCCGCCAGACGTTGGTCACGGGCAGCGCCACGTATTCGGCGAAAGCGCCCGGCCGGTCCACTCCCAGACCCTTCGTATGCGCGCACAGATGCCGTCTTCCCGCCAGGCAGTTGCGGCAGCGCCCGCAGACGACGTGGCCCTCGCCGCTCACGATCTCGCCCGCGTGGAAGTCCGCCACGTTCGACCCGATCTCCACGATCTCGCCCACGAACTCGTGCCCTACCGCCATGGGGACCGGGATGGTGGCCTGCGCCCACTGGTCCCAGTTGTAAATGTGGACGTCGGTGCCGCAGATCCCCGTCCGCAAGACCTTGATGAGCACGTCGTTGATGCCGATTGGGGGGGGGGCGATGTCTTCGAGCCACAGGCCGGGCTCGCGTTTGGACTTTACCAGGGCCTTCACAAGATTACGATAACAGAGAGCTGTCAGCCGTCAGCTTTCAGCTCGCTACCCGCTCTCTCAGAAGCCATGAAAAACGTCGAACCGCGGCGGTTGCGTCGGGGCCGGGCATGCCCTGTCGGCACGGCCGGGCTGATAGCGACGGCTGATCGCTGACAGCTTTCTTCTCACTGGCTCCACTTCAGCAAAGCCGTGCACGGCCGCGTCAGGGGATCGTTCGAATGATTCGGGCTCACCCGCAAGGCGTACCCCAGCCGGCCGGTACGCTCGGGTACGATGTCCCTGCCGAAGATCGCCACCGGTCCCTGCTGCTCGATGGCCGGCAGCACCATCACCTCGGTCTCTTCCAGGTGTCCGTTGCTGTCGATCCGGCCCATCACCACTTCTACCCGCACGTCCTCGGGGGTCAGGCCGGCCAGGTCGATGGCGGCGCGCATCGGCACCGGCTTCCCGCTGGTCACCGACCCGGCGGGTCCAAAGTCGCCGCCGACGAAACGTACGCTGTCCCAGACCTCGCGGACACGGGAAGTCCAGCGGGCCCTGTCGCGCACCGTGCCGTAACCCGCCTGGAGGACCCGCAGGTGCTGCAGGTGCGCCGGCTCGTAAAGCTGCGTCATGTAGTCGCGCACCATCCGGCGGCAGTCGAAATTAGGGCTGATGTACATCAGCGACTGCTTCATCCGCCGCACCCACTCGCGCGGCGACTGCTCGCGCTGCTCGTAGAACATCGGGACGACTTCGCTCTCCAGCAGGTAATAGATGGCGCTGGCGTGGAGGCCGTCCTGGTCTTCCGAGTAGGGCTGGCGTGCAGCGCGTCCTGGTCCTCGGAATAGGGTTCGCGCTCGCCGATGGCCCATCCGCCGGAATGTTCGTAGGCCTCGTCGAACCAGCCGTCGAGGATGCTCAGGTTGAGCACGCCGTTGATCGCGGCCTTCATCCCGCTGGTGCCGCAGGCCTCCTCCCCGCGCCTCGGGTTATTGAGCCACAGGTCCACGCCCTGCACCAATTCGCGCCCTACTTTCATGTCGTAGTCTTCCACGAAGACCACGTGCTTCCACAGGTCGGGATCGCGGGAGAGCTGCACCACCTCGCGGATATAGCTCTTTCCCGGCTGGTCCTTGGGGTGCGCCTTGCCGGCGATCACGATCTGCACCGGCATTTCCTTGTGCAGCAGAATGCGCTTGAGCCGCTCCACGTCGCGGAAGATCAGGGTGGCGCGTTTATATGTGGCGAAGCGGCGCGCGAATCCGATGGTGAAGGCGTTGGGGTCGAGCACCTCTCCCGCCCTCCGCACCTCTGCCGCCGAAGCCTGCCGGCGCAGCGCCGATTCGTGCTGCCGGGCGCGCACGAAACTGATCAGGCGGCGCTTGCGCCGGCGGTGCGCTTCCAGCAGTTCTTCGTCCGGAATCTCCTGCACCTGCGCCCAGATGTCGGGGTCGTTGAAGCGCTCGCGCCAGTCCGGCTGCAGGTATTGATCGTAGAGCGAAGCCAGGTCGCCGTTGAGCCAGCTCGGCAGGTGCACGCCGTTGGTGATGGAAGTGATGGGCACTTCCCAGATGGGAAGCTGGGGCCACAGGTCGTGGAACATCTCCTGCGACACCTGCCGGTGCAGGCGGCTGACGGCGTTCCGGTAGCACGAGGTGTTCAGCGCCAGAACGGCCATGGAGAACCGTTCTCCGCGGTCGAAGACGTTCCTGCGCCCCAGCGCCATCATCTGCTGAAAATCGGTCCCGATCTCGGCGCAATACTCCGAGAAGTAGTGGTACATCAGGCCCGGATCGAAAAGATCGATTCCGGCGGGCACGGGGGTGTGGGTGGTGAAGACGTTGCTGCCGCGGGCCGCCTCCAGGGCCTCCTCGAAGGTCAGCTTCGCGTCGCGCATCAGCAGCCGGATCTGCTCCAGCGCCAGGAACGCCGAGTGGCCTTCGTTCATGTGGAAGACCGTGGGTTTCAGCCCCATGGCCTGGAGCGCGCGCATGCCCCCGATGCCCAGCACGATCTCCTGGCGCATGCGTGTATCGGTATCTCCCCCATAGAGCGAATCGGTGATATCGCGGTCCTGGGGCAACTGGTTTTCCGGGATGTTGGTATCCAGCAGGTACAGCTTGATCCGGCCGACCTCCAGGCTCCATACCTGGATAAACACCGGGCCCGCCGGCATTTTCACCGTGACTTTCAGGTCCTCGCCGGCGGCGTTCTTCACGGGCCGCAACGGCAGGGTATAGAAATCGTTGGTCGGGTAGCGCTCCTGCTGCCACCCGTCGGGGTTGAGGATCTGGCGGAAATAGCCCTGCTGGTACAAGAGCCCGAGGCCAACCAGGGGGAAGTCCTGGTCGCTGCAGGATTTCAGGTGATCCCCGGAAAGAATGCCCAGGCCCCCCGAATAAATCGGGAGGCACTCCGTCATGCCGTATTCGGCGGAGAAATAGGCGATGAGCTGGCCATTGGCCGGAGGATCGCCCTTGCGCACCCGCGAATCGTAGGTTTCGCAGGCCATCCGGTAAAGCGCCAGGTAGCGCGGGTCGCCCGCGGCCTTCTGCAGCGCGGCCTGGGAAATGCGGCCCAGCATCAGGACGGGGTTATACCCGCAACTGCGCCACAGGCCCGGATCCAGCCGGCGGAACAGCGCCCGGATGATCGGCTCCCAGCTCCATAACAGGTTGTACGCTAGTTCCGATATCCGCGAAAGCGATTCCGGCAGAGCGGGGCGAACCAGGAACTCACGAATTGGCTGAATGTAGAAAGGCATACCCTCGGGCTATTCCTTTCAAGATAACAGATCGGACGAACGGGTCTGCTGTGGTACGGCAGGTTTCAGCCCGCCCCCCTTGCACGTTTCGCGTCCGGCCTGCGTCAAAATAGATAGTTCGATGCGTCTCATAAGCCTATTTCTGTCCGTGGCGGCCGCGGCTTCCGCCGGCGAGTACGTGGTTTTCGCCAGCGGGATCGGTCAGCACGTGGACCGGCACGAGACCGAAGGTACCAAGATCCGGCTGTACGCGGGCTCCGCGGTGATTGAAGTGGATGCCTGGAAGGTGCGCCGCTGCGAGCCGGACGAGTTCTTCGCGCCTGCCCCGGCGGCCAAGCCCCCGGCCCCGCCCGAGGCCGAGTCCAGCCCGGATAGCTCTCCGGCCGCTCTGGCCGATGCCGCGGCCGATAAATACGGCCTGCCCCGCCAGTTGGTGCGCAGCGTCATGTCGGCGGAATCCGCCTTCCGGCCCACCGCCGTCTCCCCCAAGGGAGCCGTGGGACTGATGCAACTCATGCCCGCCACGGCGCAATCTCTGGGCGTGGATCTCTACGATCCCGCGCAAAACGTGGACGCGGGCGCTCGCTACCTCCGTGACTTGTTGATCCGCTACGACCGGAAGTTGTGGCACGCCCTGGCGGCTTACAACGCCGGCCCCGAAGCCGTGGACAGGTACGGCGGCGTGCCGCCGTACCCGGAAACCATCAGCTACGTGCGGCGCATCGACCGCGAGTATAAAAAAGCCTCGCAGTAAGGACTATCAACCCGCCCGCCAGCAAGACCGCGGCGCCTGGCTCCGGCACGGACGGCGGAGGAGGGATATCCGGCTGCCAAGGCCCGAGCGTCACCTTCCCGTAGTTGGTCCCGAACATCACCACCACGTCGCTCACCGTCGCCCCCGAGGCGAGCCCATCCACCTGCAGCGTGAATACCGGAATGTACGGATCACCGTTACCCCATATTAATGGCTCGTGGGCGCTGTTCGTCAGCGATCCATTCACGTCGTAATACCCCGGATGTGTTCCGCCGGTCGGCGGCCCACCGACGATCAACTGGTCTGCGCCGCCGAAAGCGCCGTTCGCGTTGTTGGGACAGATCCTGCACAGGACGAAAGGGCTCCCGGAACCGGAATCCGGCGGGACCAGGACCCAATGGTTTTCGGTAAGGGTAGTCAGTTCCGGCGCCCCGGTTTGCGGGTTGATGGTGACGCCTTGGGCAGAGGGGTTCAACAGCGTGCCGGGCAGCCTCCCGCCATCCTGGTTTTTCAGTACGAAGCTCACGCCGGCGATCGCCTGAGTCACGTCGTGGGGGTCCACCTGCAAATTTACGAGCCCGACGCTGACGAGATCTTTCTGTTCATCCAGCGTAAAGCTCAACTCCACGCTCCGGAACCCATCCGGGGTCCGGGGTGAGATCGTGAACACCACCTGATTTGCGCTGGCGGCCGGAACCAACAGCAGCGGCAGCGCAGTGAGAAATCCGGAAATACGATTTATAAAGGACAAAGGGGTCTGAAAACCTCCTCCGATTCCTACTATCTCCCGCCGGTCGCGAAATCACCAGTGTTCTGAAGTACTTCGGAGCCTATGCGGCCCATTACCGCTGGTACATTGGGTGGAGAGGATTACCGAAAACCCGTAGGAAAATTAGGAATAATCTGAAAAGAATTAGACGGCCGCGTTAGCCGACCCGCCGGAAACGGCCGCGTCCGCGTCCAGGACAGTGGCCAGGGCGTGAATGGCGGACGCGATCCGCACCGCGGCGAGGATCGCATCCTCGTTGATGCCCTTTTCCCGCAGGACGGCTTCGTGCGACGCGATGCACGCGCCGCAGCCATTGATGGCCGATACCGCCAGGCACCAGAGTTCGAAATCCACGGGGTCGGACCCGTGCGTCCGGATGCCCTGCATGCGGAGGCGCGCGGGCATGGTGGCGTACTTCGGGTTTCCGCTGAGGTGGCGGAAGCGGTAGAACACGTTGTTCATGCCCATGATGGCCGCGGCCGTTTGGGCGGCGGCCAGCGCCTGCGGGGTCAGGCGTCTGGAGGCTTCCGCCAGCACGGCTTCGGTCAACCGCGGGTTGCGCGCGGCGATGGCGCAGGATGCGGCCGTTCCCCATGCCTGCTGCTCCGTCAATTCCGTTTGCCGCAGCACGGCGCCCAGGTTGAGGCGCAGGTCCTTGGCGTATTCCGGGCAGGATTCCAACAGCGTTTCGAGTTCCATGGGGTTGCGGGCGGGCGGGAGGCCCGCCCCACTGTTACACCGCGACTTTGAGGACGTCCTCGCCCTTGTGCCAGTTGCACGGGCAAAGTTCGTCGGTTTGCAGGGCGTCGAGTACGCGCAGGACCTCCTGCGGATTGCGTCCCACCGAGAGGTCGTTCACCGCCACGAAGCGGATGACGCGGTCGGGGTCCACGATGAACGTCGCGCGCTGCGCCACGCCTTCCTTCGGGTCCAGGATGCCCAGGGCGCCGCACAGTTCGCGCTTAATGTCCGCCAGCATGGGGAAAGGCAGGCTCTTCAAATCGGGGTGCTGTTGCCGCCACGCCAGGTGCACGAACTCCGAATCCGTGCTGCCGCCCAGGATCTGCGCGTCGCGATCCCGGAACTCCCGATCGAGTTTGCCGAACGCCGCGATTTCGGTCGGGCAGACGAACGTAAAATCCTTCGGCCAGAAGAAATAGACCACCCATTTGCCCGGGTAGTCCTGCTCGGTAATCCGCTGAAAAGCCTTTCCCGGCTCGGTGCTGACCGTCGCCTGCAGGGAATAGGCCGGGAATTTCTGTCCAACTCCTAACATAATGTCCGAATCTCCGTTTATTTTGGATGCAGCCGGTCAATCTTGGCTGCAAGAATAAAATCGCTTTCCGTCAAGCCGTCGATCTTGTGGGTCCAAGTCGTAATCTCCACCTTGCCCCACGACAGGCAGAGGTCGGGGTGGTGCCCCTCCTCTTCGGCGACGGCGCCTACGCGGTTCACAAAATCCAGCGCCGTCCGGAAATCGGGAAACGTGAAGGTCTTGGCCAGGTGATGGCTGTTGACCACCTCCCAGCCGGAGACCTGTGACTGCATCATCTCCAACTCGTGGCCCCCAAGAGGCGGGACGCCTCCCCGGCAGGGCACGCAATGCTTCTCGGCCAAACTCATTGTATTTCCCTCCGCCATTGAGATCCGAATATCCCCACTCTCCGGCTGTGTCCCGGCGTACAGTTCCCATCGGCCGGCGAGTTGGATCGAACTCAGTATAGCGGAGGCGGCGGAGGCTGGGCCGCAGTCGTGAAGGTGTACCGGTGGTCGTTGTCGATGTCCGGTTCGGTCTCGTCACCGGTGAGCCGTCATCCGCGGCAAAAATCCTCCGCCGGCCCTACCTGCTTGATCGGATTGCCTCCTACCGGGTGGTCGAGCTTCCGGCCTCCGAACCGAGGACGGCGCGAAACGGGAACAAAGCAGCCAAGGGGATTCCGAGAGTCGCAGCGGGCCGCTCGTGCAGGTTCTATCGGCGAGCCGGGTCACCGTCGCCGCCCGGCCGAGCGCTTCTTTCGCGCGCCCGCCCCCGGTTGCCAACGCTCGAGTGCTTCCTTCGCGCGGAATTTCGCGATTCGTCCGATCAGCTCTTC
>JAIQFU010000626.1 GCA_020073115.1 Terriglobia bacterium | reverse complement strand
CGCACATACGGTCGGCGCTGGGTGGTTTGTCAACCGTCCCTGAAGGTCCTGCAATGCGACTGATGCAGAAGTCATTCCCCGACCTCCCTTCCGGCACACTGAAGCAGGAACTGGCACGAGGTTTGGATCAAGGGAAGCGCACCCTCTGGTCTTCGCTTTACGAATTCGAGCATCAGAACGCTGTATACCCGCCGCCCAAAACGCATCCGCCGATAGAGCGCTGGTGGCCGCTGCGGTAGCTCGGTTCGCTCCGTCAGCTTCTGCGGCCCTTCCGCAACCCTAATGCTGCCAGGTTTCGTCGGCCCGTCTCGGCGCCGCCGTCACCGGGGCCGCGCCCGCCGGCCCCCGGGCGTCGCTGTTCATCGCCCGCGCCAGTTCCGCCGCGCTCACCGTCACCGGTTCCGTGAGTAACTCGGGCCGGTTGTAGGTCATCAGGGTCCGCCCGTAGTAATCCGGGTCCTCCTGCGGCATCACAAACGGCTTGCCGAAATGGCCGTCCGCTTCCAGGTGGGCGATGTAGGGACGGGCGAAAACGCCGTCCTCGCGCTTCGTGCTGAAAACAACCCAGCGGCTGTTGCTCGACCACGAATGATAGGAATCCGCCGCGGGCGAGTCGATCTCGTCGAGCCGGCGCGCGAGCGCTTTTCCTACGGGCTGCCTCAGGTCCACCATGTAGAGGTCGCTGCTCGGCTGGAATATCGGGAACGTGCCGAAAGCGGCTGCGGTGAACATCAGGTACCGCCCGTCCGGCGATACCAGCGGCATGGCCGCGCTCTTTCCCAGTTGCGCCGCCGAAACCACCGTCTCCACTTCGCCCCACGCGCCGGATTGGGCGTCGTAAGCGATCCGCTGGACGTCGTACATCATCTGGTCGTAGTGCAGCGGAACCTTCTTCATGTCCCCGTCGGGCGGCTGTGCGCAGGTGAAATACAGGTATCGGCCGTCGGGTGACCATGAGGGGAATGTTTCGAGCCGGTCGGGCCGGCTGATCTGCGGGACGGTGTAAGCGCGGCCGGTGTCCACTTCATACAGACCCAGGTCGGAATCCTTGTCCACCACCAGGCGCGTCTCGGGGCCCGCGGTGTGGAATAGCTCGATAATGCTGTTGCGCGAGAACGCCAGCAGCTTCCCGTTGGGATGCCACGCGATGTACGCCGCCGGGGGAAGGCTCGCCATGCGCGTATCGATCTTCTCGGCGTGGCCGTCCCGCACCAGGATCATGGCGGGGACCTGACCCTTGTGTCCCGGCCGCATGTGGATGAGCATCTGCTTCGTGCCATGGTTGAGGAACGTGTGGCAATTGATGCAGGCGCCCTCCACGCCCTTCCCGCCCGGCGCTTCGCTGCGCAGCGTGTCGAACAGGATGCGCTCGTCGAAGCCGCGCAGGTCGCGCTGGCGCAGCGTGATCTGGTCCCACTTGTTATAAATCGGCGGAATGTAGCGGTACGCGAGATAGGGGTCGATCTCCTCCGCCGCCACCCGGTTTCGCACCGGATCGAAATGCGCCCAGCCGTCCCCGCCCTTCACATAGAAGTCCATCCGGATCTCGCGCCCGGCGTTGGCCCGGAGCAGGGCCCTCCAGGCAACGGGCGGGATGCGCATGGAGCCGCCCGCGTTGAAGACCTCGATGGGCGCCCCGGACGCGCCGCCGATCCGCAGGCAGTACTTCCGCCCGCGCTCCGCGATCCGCAGGTTCAGGGGGGCTATGTTCGGCGGG
Source organism: Terriglobia bacterium (assembly GCA_020073115.1). Lineage (GTDB taxonomy): Bacteria > Acidobacteriota > Terriglobia > Bryobacterales > Bryobacteraceae > BOG-224. Next base: position 1,043 of record JAIQFU010000626.1, on the reverse strand, counting down.
ATCACGGCGCCGGCGTAATCGGGGTAAGTGGCGGCCGCGCGCCGCGCCTCCACGCTGCGCTCCAGGCTCTCCGCTCCGCTGCCCAGGCCGAATACCAGCGCCCAGGCCAGCGGCAGCGCGGCCGCGCCGAAGAGAATGCGGGTCCGCTTCATCGGTAGTCCCCCGGCCCGAAGGCGAAGAAGAAGAAGTACGAATCGTGGAACTCCGCCCGGCTCGCTTCCATGGCCGCCTCGCGCGTGGACGTCTCGCGCATGATCCGCTTGAACGTCTCCATGCGCTGCACGGCCGCGGGTTCGATCTGCAGCCCTTCCATCTCCGGCGGTTTCCCGGTCACGTCGGCGTAGATGGCCATCGCCTCCTGGTACAGCCGCGGCGTGCGGCGCCCGCCGCCGGCCGCGCGGTAAGCCGGACCGTCCATGTCCTTGATCCGGGGCATCAGCGCGTGCACCGACACCATGTCCCGCACCAGGAGGTACTGGCCCATCAGGAACTCGAAAGCCATGCGGTTGGAGGGGGCCTGTTCCAGTTGATCGAGGAGCAGGCGCTCCATATCCGCGCTGGGCTTATCGCCGCGCTGCCAAACCGCGATCATGTCGTCGGTGCGCAGCATCCGCCGGCGGTACTCCGCGATTTCCGGATCGCTCCGCTCCATGTCGCTCAGAAAGCGGCGCGCCCAATGGCCCTCTACCAGGTCGTGGGAAAGAACATTGAAGAACTTGCGCGCCGCGGCGCTTTGGCCCTTCACCAGGTTCACCCGCGCCATCAGGCGATAGACGCGCGGATCCGAACGGCCCAGCACCATGGCTTCGCTGCCGTAATGCTCCGCCTCGTTTACCCGGCCCAGCCGCAGGCAAAGATCGGTGATTTTGAGCATATAGGGCAGGAACTGGTCGTCGTGGAGATCGGGGAGGATCGGGGGCGCCTGCGGGAATCGCAGCATGTCGTCCCCCAGGGCGTCGGTCTCGTGCAGGGCGAGATTGACCTCGTAGCGGACCAGCGTGTTGAAGTCGCCGGTGCGCAGGCCGCGCGCGGTCTCGAGCGCC
>JAIQFU010000087.1 GCA_020073115.1 Terriglobia bacterium | reverse complement strand
GTGGTTCAACGGCAGCTTCTCTTCCAGCGCCGCCAGCTCCTGCATGCTCTATTACAACCGGCCGTCGAATCAGCTTTACCTGCTCAACGATGCCGGCACGGTCTGGATGGCGGCCGCCCCCGGAGCCAGCGGCAGTCTGGGCAACCGTCAGTGCTCCGTTGATCTGAGCGGCGTGACCGCTACGCCCAGCGGCAACATCCTCACGCTACGGCTTCCCGTCACCTTCACCGCGACATTCGGCGGGGTGAAGAACGTCTCCCTGTATGCCGGCGGGAGTCTCAACAGCGGCTGGCAGACGCGCGGAACCTGGACCGTCCCGGCGATCACCGCGGCGGTGACAGCCGATTCGGTGTCGCCATCGTCGGGATCGGGCAGCGTCCGCAGTTTCACGCTGCACTACACCGATACCCTCGGGCTAGCCGACCTCTCCACCGTCTGGGTGTGGTTCAACGCCAGTTCTTCCTCCAGCGCGGCCAGTTCCTGCATGCTGTACTACAACCGGCCGCTTAGTCAGCTTTTTCTGCTCAACGACGCCGGCACGGCTTGGACGCCCGCCACCCCCGGGGCCAACACGAGCTTGGGCAACCATCAGTGCGCGGTGGATCTGAGCGGCGTGACGGCGACGCCCAGCGGCAACACCCTCACCCTCCAGTTCCCGATGACGTTCACCTCGGCGTTCGGTGGTATCAAGAATGTCTACCTATACGCCGGTGGCAGTTTGAACAGCGGCTGGCAGACAGGCGGGACATGGACCGTTCCGGTGGTCACGGTGGCCGCCGATTCCCTATCTCCGTCCACGGGCTCCGGCGCCAGCCAGACCTTCTCCCTCCAATACTCGGATTCCCTGGGAGCCGCGGACCTGTCCACCGTCTGGGTTTGGTTCAACGCCAGCTTCTCTTCCAGCGGAGTCAACTCCTGCATGCTCTATTACAACCGCCCGCTCAATCAGCTCTATCTGCTGAACGATGCGGGCACAGCTTGGTCGCCGGCGACCCCTGGCGCCAACACCCGCCTGGATAACCGTCAGTGCGCCGTGGATCTGCGCGGTGTGACGATCACGCCCAGCGGCAACGCCCTGACGCTGGAGCTGCCCATGACCTTCACATCGGCCTTCAGCGGGGCGAAGAACGTCTTTCTGTACGCCGGCGGGGAAACTCTCAACAGCGGCTGGCAGACCCGCGGAAGCTGGACCGTCCCCGCCATCGCCGCGGCGGTCACGGCCGATTCCGTAGCGCCGTCATCGGGATCGGGTGGCGGCCAAAGCTTCACGCTGCAGTATTCCGATACCCTGGGACTCGCCGACTTGTCCACCGTGTGGGTGTGGTTCAGCGCCAGCTTCTCTTCCAGCGCGGCGAACTCCTGCATGCTGTACTACAGCCGCCCGCTGAACCAGCTCTATCTGATCAACGACGCCGGCACGGGATGGATCCCCGGAACGCCCGGGACTGCCGCCACCCTGAGTAACCGGGAGTGCGCGGTGGATCTGAGCGGCGTCACGATCACGCCCGCCGGCAACACCCTCACGCTCCAGCTTCCGATGACCTTCACCGCGCCGTTCGGCGGGAGCAAAAACGTGTACATGTACGCCGGCGGCGGAAGCCTGAACAGCGGCTGGCAAACCCGAGGGGCGTGGACGGTCCAGTAGCGGCGGCCCCGTCCTCCCTGCGGATCGGGGCGATCTGCGGGGAGCCGAAAGCTTGCAAGGGCGGCTATACGCTCGCCGGCGAACCGGTTCGCGAGTAGCCCATCAGCTTGTCGTCGAATTCGAAGCCCGCGGTGCGCGCCTTGTGGTTGCGCTGGTACCAGCGCCAGGTTTCTTTGAGACCCGTGTCGAACGGGGTCATCTTGACCTTCAAAATGCGCGTGGTCTTGCCCATGTTCTCCGTAATGGGCGGCACGTCCAGGTATTCGCCGAAGTAGTAGGGCTCTTCCATGGCGTTGCCTCCCGCGGTCAGGATGACATCCCGCGGGATGCGTACCAACGTTGGCTCCACGTTGGCCACGGCGGCCAGCCTCTCCACGAACTCCACCTGGGTCAGCGGCTTCGAATCCCCGATATTGAAGGCTTCGCCCTCGGCACGGGGCTCCACCATGGCCCGCGCCATGGCTTCTACCAGGTCGCGGACGAAGACGAACTGCATCAGCCGGTGGCCGTCGCCGGGGATAATGATCGGCCGGCCGGCGCGCAGGCGGTCCCAGAAGAACTGCTCCCGGTAAAACGGGTTGCCCGGACCGTATACGAACGGCGGACGGAATGTCACCACCGGGAAACCCTTTTGGGCGCGCATGCGGAACAGCAGGCGCTCGGTGGTGGCCTTTTGCCGGACATACGGGTCGAGATGGTAGTCCGGCGCCAGGGGATCGCTTTCCTTGTGGTTCAGCCCATCCCCGTACGCAGCCACGCTGGACAGGAAAATGTAGCGGTTCAGCCGGTCGCCAAAAAGGCGGACAGTGGCTTCCACCTGGGCGGCGGTCGTGCCCCTTTCCCAATCGTAGGCGTTGTCGTAAACCGCTTCGAACCGGCGGCTGCCCAAAGCCTCCCGCATGGAATCCGCGTCGTTGCGGTCCGCCATGATGTTCTCGACGCGGCGGCCGAAGTCGTGCTTCGGCTTGCGGTGCAGCACCGCCACGTCGTGCCCCCCCTTGACCAGCTCATCCACCAGGAGGCGGCCAATGAAGAGGGTACCCCCTATCACCAGTACTTTCATAGTCTCCTAGACAATAAGACGCGAGGGCGCGGGAAAACATTTCACCGCGCCCCCGCGTCTCTAAAACGATACAGCAGCTAGTCGTAATATTCCAGGCCCAAGTGGGTGATCAGGTCTTCTCCTCGCATCCAGCGAAGCGTGTTCTTGAGCTTCATGAGCTGGATGAAGATGTCGTGCTCGGGGTAGACCTCTGGCGCGTGCATGGGGCCTTTGAAGTAGAACGACAGCCATTCCTGCACGCCGCGCATGCCCGCCCGCTGCGCAAGATCCATAAAGAGAACGAGATCCAGCACCAGGGGCGCGGCCAGAATGGAGTCGCGGCAGAGGAAGTTGATCTTGATCTGCATGGGGTAGCCTAGCCACCCGAAAATGTCGATGTTGTCCCAGCCTTCTTTGGCGTCGCCCCGCGGCGGGTAATATTCAATGCGAACCTTGTGATAGTAGGCGCTGTACAGGTCGGGGTACAGGTTTTTCTGGAGAATGTACTCCAGCGACGACGATTTCGTGACCTCCTTGGACCGGAAGGAGCCGGGATCGTCCAGCACCTCGCCATCGCGGTTGCCCAGAATATTCGTCGAGAACCAGCCCCGCAGGCCCAACATGCGCGATTTCAGCCCCGGCGCCACCAGCGTTTTCATGAACGTCTGGCCGCTCTTATAATCCTTACCGGAGACCGGCACGTTCATCTGCCGCGCCAGTTCCAGGAGCGCCGGCATGTCGGTGGTCATGTGCGGAGCGCCGTTGGCGTGCGGAATGCCCATTTTCAGCGCCGCGTAGGCGTAGATCTGGCTGGGCGAGATTTCGGGGTCGTTCTTCTGCAGCCCGCATTCGAAGTCCTTGAGGGTCTGGTGCACAGCGGACGCCTGGTGAAATACTTCCGTCGAACCACACCAGATCATCACCATCCGGGAAACGCCGTTCTTCTCCTTGAACTGCCGGATGTCGTCCATCACCATCTCGGCGGATTCCATCTTCGACTTGGCGTTCTTGACATTCGGCCCGTGCAGGCGCGTTACGAAACTTTGATCGAAAACCGCCTTCATCGGCCGGATCGCCGAAAGAGGCGCTTTCAACTGGTCCAGCAGCGCCGTCTCCAGCACCCCCGCCTTGACCGCCGCCTCGTAGGCGTTGTCCTCAAAAATGTCCCAACCGCCGACTACGAGATCCTCCGCGCCGGCCAGCGGAACGAAATCCTTGATCGCCGGACTGCGCCCTTCGGTTCTCTTGCCTAACCGGATCGTACCCAACTGGCTCAGGGAACCGATCGGCTTCCCCAAACCCCGCTTCATCGCTTCCAGACCGGCAATAAACGTCGTCGTCACCGCACCCATTCCGGGCGTCAAAACACCCAGTTTGCCCTCGGCGGGCGCAATCTGGACGCTCTCGTGGTTGGCCAAATCCATTCTCCTTTAGACCGAAATGCTATAATACCAGCTTCCATGCGCGACCGTGCCACGGCGACCCTCACGACAATTGTCGTTGATGATGAGCAGCTGGCCTGTGACGAGCTCACGTATCTCCTTAAGGATTTCTCGGAAGTTGAAGTAATTGCAACTGGTTGCAATGGCCTGGAAGCCATTGACCTGATCCAGAAACTGGAGCCCGAACTGGTTTTTTTGGATGTTCACATGCCCGGACTGGACGGCATGGGCGTCGTGCGCCGGCTGCGTGAAAAGGGGATTGACCTCCCCCACTTTATCTTCGTTACGGCGTTCGACCAGTACGCCGTGGAGGCTTTTCGTCTGGAGGCGATGGACTACCTCCTGAAACCGCTGGACAAGGGGCGGCTGGGGGAAACCATCGAGCGGGCGCACCGGGTCATTCAGGAAAAGAAATCCCCCGAATCGCCCCCGGCCAAGGGCGCCGGCCCTCGCAGCCAAGCCGCTCCGCGAACGAAACTCCTCGTCCGCGCCAGTAACCGCAACTTCATCGTGGATGCCAGCGACGTCATCTACGCCACGATCGACGACGGCCTGATCTCCCTGGTCACCACCAACCTCGAAGGCCAGTCCAACTTCCGCACCATCGAAGACCTGCAGGCGGCCCTCGACCGGGACAGCTTCTGGCGCGTGCACCGCTCCTACCTGGTGAATATCAACCGCATCAAGGAAGTGGTGCCGTGGTTCAAATCCAGCTACCAGCTCCGCATGGACGACAAGAAGCACACCGAGATCCCGGTGAGCCGGGTCCAGACGCGGAGGCTGCGGGAGTTGTTCAAGCTGTGAGTACCGCCGGTGGTCGCTCTTTGCCACCGGTTTTGTTTCTCGCAACCCGAAATAACCGCGGCCAAAAAGCGGGCCCCGGCGGTACTCCCTATCCCCAAAGATCGGCCGTATTAACCGGCTTCCCCTGGAGCTTCAGGTAGTAGAACAACTGGCTCTTGTGCCGTTCCAGATGCTGCACCATCTGATGCAGATGCCAGCCCAGAACCCGCTCCACCCCGGGATTCCAGGGCGCCGCCATCTTCCTGCGCTCCAACTCTTCCTCCCCGGCCTGCTCGACGGTTTTGAGCGCGACGGCTCTGTCGTTCGCCAACGCTTTCCTGGCTTCGGCAACGCTCCCCACCGTGGGTAGTTTTTCCGCCGGTGGCAGCATCTCCTCCGGGGGAATCTCTTCTATTTTCACGCCTTCGGGCAATCCCCAATCCCCGGTTATGAACGACCGGCACGCGGCGCCGCATGCTTCGGTAGTGTGCTTGAGGAGTTGCCCGATCGTCATCCAGTTGCAGCCCGCCGCCGGTTTCCACTCCAGTCCGTCCGGATCGACTTTGTCCAGAAGATTGGCCGTCGTGGCGTAGGCGCTCTCAATCTCGTTTTTCAAAAGCTCCGTCCAGTTCACGTTCGTTCCTTTCTGATCCAACCCGTCCTTCCTGAAAAGTACGGCGCACGGAAGCCGGTGTCAATCCGATGCGGCGCCCACGGCGGTAGCATGGATCTTCTATGGTCACCTACACGCGACGGGAACTCCTCGGAATGGTTGGAGCGGCCGGCGCGGCCCTGGGCGCGGGCCGCAAGCAGCCCAACATCCTGTACATGATGACCGACGATCACGCTTCCCACGCCATCTCCGCCTACGGGAGCCGCATCAATCACACCCCCCACATCGACCGTATCGCCGAGGGCGGAGTGCGGTTCACCAACTGTTTCTGTACCAACTCCATCTGCACCCCCAGCCGCGCCGCCATCCTCACCGGCCAGTACAGCCACCGGAACGGCGTCTACACCCTGAACGACCGGCTCGACCCGAACCGCAACCACGTGGCCAAGGAGCTCCAGAAGGCCGGGTACCAAACCGCCATGATCGGCAAGTGGCACCTGGCCAGCGATCCCACGGGGTTCGACTACTGGAACATCCTCCCCGGCCAGGGCGTGTACTACGACCCGGTTTTTATCGAAGGCGGAACCAAGAAACAGTACCAGGGCTATTGCACCGACCTCATCGGCGATTTCACCCTGGACTGGCTCAAACGGCGCGACCCGAACAAGCCTTTCTTCGTCATGTCCCACCACAAGGCGCCGCACCGCCCGTGGCAGCCTGCGCCGAAGTACGCCGATCTGTTCCGCGACCAGACCATTCCAGAGCCGGACAACCTCTACGACCACTATGAGGGACGGGCGCGCAGCGTGGCCGACGTGAAGATGAGGGTCGGGGAGAACATGAACCGTACCGACCTGAAGACCGACATCCCGCCCGGCCTCAAGGGCGACGCGCTCCGTAAGTGGGCCTATCAGCTCTACATCAAGGACTATCTCCGCTGCATCCAGAGCGTGGACGATAACGTCGGCCGCATGCTCGATTACCTCGAAACCGAACGACTGGCTTCCGACACGATCGTGATCTACACCTCCGACCAGGGATTCTTCCTCGGCGACCACGGCTGGTTCGACAAACGGGTGATGTACGAGGAAGCGCTGCGCATGCCGTTCCTGATGCGCTACCCGGCCGCCATCCGGCCGAAATCCCTGAACGGCGATATCGCGCTGAACATCGATTTCGCCCCCACCTTCCTGGATTACGCCGGCGCGAAGCCTCCGGCCGAAATGCAAGGGCGAAGCTTCCGCGCCAATGTCGAAGGCCACACGCCGAAGGACTGGCGGAAGGCGATGTACTACCGCTATTGGATGCACAACGACGGCGACCACCACGTCCCCGCCCACTACGGCATCCGCACCGAACGGTGGAAGCTGATCTACTACTACGGCCGACCGCTGGGAATGCGCGGCGCCAACCCCCCGGACACGCAGCCGGAGTGGGAATTGTTCGATATGCGGAACGATCCGCGGGAGATGAAAAACCTGTATAGCGATCCCCGCCACGCGTCTGTCGTACGGGATCTAAAAGCGCAGTTGGAGAAGCTCCAGAAAGAAGTCGGCGACACCCCGGCGTGATGTGGCTGAAGCCCGCGCCCCATCACCGCGGCGCGTTGAACTCCACCACCTCCACGTCCCCAAACTCGTGGCGGCGGAAACTCCATCCTTCCAGTTCCCGGCGGCGGGCGAACCACTTCCGCCAGAAATTGACCGCCCCGGCGCCGCCGTAAACGACAAAACGTCTCGAGGCCCGCAGCTCGCCGCCGGTCAGGGACGCGGCATACTTTTCCGCCTCGGGCGATGCGTCGAACGGAAATAGGCGCACTCCTCCGCGAATCGGGTAGACGGGCAAGTGGCAATACAGAAATCCCGGAAGATGGTAGTCCGGCCGCCACTCCGGGGGGCGCGCCTCGATGAAGGGGCTGGGGCAGATGACGGGGGCGCCGCCGGCGGGAGCCATTTCGTTCACCGCGCGCGCGGCGCCGCGCCATTCGGAGGCTCCATGCGGCGGCCACAGGATGCCCCACTGGCCCATCAAAACGAGTACTCCCGCGCCCATCAGCGCCCCCAGCTTCCGCCATGTGCCCGCTTCTTCGGTGTACGGAGCGAATCGGGCCACCGCCGCCGTGGCGCACAACGCCACGCCCGGCAGCATCAGGGAAAGATACCGGCGGACGAACACGCTTTCGCCGGTGATCCGGGAGAAAGCGTAGAGCGCCAGGGGCTGACACAACCACCAGCCCAGGATGAGAGCCAGCGAACTGGCCCCTATCGTCTTCCCCGCCTCCGCCCAACGAAGCAGGCGGGCAAGCAGCCAGGCGCCGAGGCCGCAGATCAAAACCAGGTTCCACCGGAGCTCATGCTCGAAGGCGTGAAACGAAGGCGGCCTGGTGATCACGTGCGAGTGAGCCTGGCGCAACAGGGCTAGCGCATCCGCCGCCACCGGGATAAGCGCCAGCGCCACGGCCGTGAAAACCGCGCCCGCCCGGAGCCACCCCACGCGGGTTTCGCCGCGGTACAGCCGGACGGCGGCGTAGATCGCGAATACCCCATAAAAGGGCCAGAAGATCAGTTGGACGCGCCAAAGCATGGCCGCCAGGAGAGCGAATAGCAAAGCCTCGCGCCAACGCGCCGAATCCAGCCACCGGATCAGGAAGAGGACGGCGGCGGCCGAAACCAGAACACCCAGACCGTAAGGCCGAGCATCCGCGGCCTGAAAATTGAAGCCGCTCAACGCCAGGCAGGCGAACGCCGCGAACCACCCCGCGCGCGGATGGATCAGCCGCGCCGCCAGGCGGGCGATCAGCAGCAGCGCGATTCCCATGAGCAGGACGGAGGGCAGCCGGTACGCAACCTCGTTGTGCCCGAACAACGCCGCCGAGGCGCGGGGCAGGGCGTAATAGATGGAATGAGGAACCTGCGGGGCCGCGGCCAGCGATGGGTCGGACGCTCCGTGGCGCACTACGAATTCGGTGGCCATCTCGTCCACCCAGAAGCTCGACCCCAGCGGCATGAGCCACAAGCGCACGATCGCCGCGGCCAGAAGCGCGGCCGAAGCCGTCTCCACCGGTGAACCGCCCCTGACCCTTGGCCGGGTTTTCATTTGCGGCTGTCGAAGGCCGGGCGCGATGCGGGTTGTCCCGCCTCGCGCGGGGCGAACTGAAAGATGGGAGCGCGGTACAGGCCCCATTTCGCCAGCAGAAACTGCGCCGAAGTGTTCAGCACGCCAAGCCCGTAAATCGCGCTGCGGCGGAAATTAATCGAGGAGGCCTCGGGAAAGTAGCGCGTGGGACACGAGATCTCGCCCACACGCGCTCCGAACATGACGGCTTGGGCCAGGATCTGGTTGTCGAACACAAAATCGTCGGAGTTGCTCTCGAGCGGCAGGGCCGAGAGCAGCTCCCGGCTGTACGCCCGGTACCCCGTGTGGTACTCCGACAGGTGCGCGCCGAGGAGCAGATTCTGGGCGTGGGTCAGAAAGCGGTTGGAGAGATATTTGTAGAACGGCATGCCGCCCCGCAGCGCGCCGCCTCCCAGGATCCGGGATCCCAGCGCCAGATCGTACACGCCATACGCCACCATGCTGGCCATGGCCGTAACCAGCAGAGGCGAATACTGGTAGTCCGGGTGGGTCATCACCACCACGTCGGCGCCGCAGGCCAATGCCTTGGCGTAACAGGTCTTCTGATTGGCGCCGTAGCCGCGATTCTTCCGGTGAACCTCCACCGTCAGGTCCAGGCGCCGCGCCATGGCGACGGTCTCGTCGCTGCTGTAATCGTCCACCAGGATCCGCTCATCCACCACCTCGGGAAGTTCGCGCACCGTGGCCTCCAGCGTTTTTTCGGCGTTGTAGGCCGGCAGCACCACTACGATGCGTTTTCCGTTGATCAAAAACGAACTCCCCGGGGCGAGCGAACGTGAGCTCACTTCGAGTGTACCCTGCTTTGGAGGCGGGATGAGTCGAGAGGCGGGAAGGAACGCCGCCCGCGCGAGGGCAGTGCCTCGCCCCTACGAAGTTCCATGTAGGGGCTGGGCAGGCCCCGCCCGAGCGGCGGGAATAGACCAGGAAAGCTAGCTGGCGCGCCGTCGCCGGATGAGCCCCAGACCGAGCAGGGCCGAGCCCAGCAGCAGCACGGAAGCCGGCTCGGGTACCGCGGAATGGAAGCTCTCGTCCATGGCGGACAGACCGCCACCGACCGCAGCGGCGATGTCTTTGTACAGATAAGCCGTCGAGACCGGCGAGAAACTGGTAGAAATCGGTTGGTTCGGATCGCCGCTGTGGACGACAAGCGACCCAAGCGGCGGCGCCGAAACGGTCTGACCGGCGTTCGTGCACTGGTTCGCGAGCACGCCGACCGTTGGAATCGGGTTCGCACAGGCCTTTTCGATCACCGTCGACAAGACTCCCCCGACAGCCAAGTCGATACCGTCCAGCGGCCCCGTAACCGTGAACAGCAGGTTAACGTGCCCGCCGCTGCCAAGGTTCGGGTTCTCATCGAGCGTCACCTCGCCCGTGGAAGCGTCGAACGAGACATTGTTGATATCCACATGCCCGCCATTCTGGCCACTCAGATTGGTAACCAGAAAGTTACTGAAAGTCAGGCCGCCGCAGGTGATTGAGTACGCATTGGACCCTGCCGACAGGGACACTAAGCCATTCGAACACATCACCGGCGCGGCGTTTGCGGCCATGCACACAACGAGCACGGCCACGCAGCACATCAAGGTTCTTTTCATGTAAGTTTTCCTCCGAATAAGCCGGCAAGTGCGATGTTTTCGCCGGCGCGAGACAGATCACTTGCATGATGCTCGAAAAACAGTTATGCGGTCTGTAAGACAACAGCCCCTCTACGAAAAGTGCGTACCAATGCTCACCCTCTCTCCAGGTCTGGGATGCATGAAAACACAGACGATTCCTGACGGCCGCTCCATGCGGAAGAACTCGGAGGAAGTACGAATCGTGACGGAAGAAGGGTTGGGGCTGGGGGGAGCGGATTCTGGATGGGCGCCGTGGCCGGCCGCGGTCCGTACCCCGGGTCAGGTCAGACCTGGGCCTCGGCTGCCGCTTCGACCGTGGTCACGTCTACCAGCCCCGCGCAGCCGTACAGCGCTGGAAAAAGTCGCTCCGGCGGGTATTGGCGGCGCAAAGCCGCCACCCGCTCCGTACCGGCGCGGTATGCCGGCAGGTACATGCGGCCGAGCAGCGGGTGGCGACCCCACGCTCCGGAGAGTTTGTCGGCGCGCTCGGGCGAGACCAGAAAATCGCGGCGCAGCGCGGCGGCGACCTCGGACTGCGGAACGCCCTCGCCCCAGGTCAGGTATGACGATTGATTCTTGGCATCGTCCTGAAGGAGGGCCAGCAGCACCCCGATCTGCAGGTCGGGGTCCGGCAGGTCTTCCACCTCCCGCACGCCGTACGCCATCAGGATGGCGTTGTTGGCGATTCCCTCGGAAAGCGCGGCTCCCCGGGTGTTCATCGTGAGGACCGTGGCTTCGAAGCCCACCACCCCGCGGACATACAGGTTCTGCAGATAAGCGAACGTGGTCACGTGCCCGGGCGCGACCTCATGGCTGACCAGTTGCAGAAACTCGGGGAACGAAATCTGGAGTGAGGCGTTGATCTCGTACGTGGCCTCGTACTCGGGGGCGCCGGACGGCGTGCGGGCGCGCCCCAGGTAGTTCATCGACCCGGAGAACCAAGCGTCTGTGATCGGCAGAAACTCGATGTTTGCACGCGGAACGGGGCGTAATTCCGGCGGTAGGTAGGGGACCACGTTCGCCTCGGCGAGCCGGTCGAAATACGCGATGACGGCCGCCCCCAGGCTCCGGATGGACGCCATGGGAACCCGGTGCGCCGCCCGCCACGCATCGACGGCGGCCAAAAGGCCGTCACGGTCCCCGGACGGATACCCGGCGCGTCCCAGCAAATCGGCGGCGCGTTCGCGCTTGCCCGCCGGGTCGGACGGCTCCGGCGCCCGCCCGGTGGACGCGCGGACGCAGCGTTCGTAAGGCACCGCCTCACCCTTGCCGAGCATTTCCATGGCGAGGTCCCACATGGCCTCGAAGCACTCCGCGAGGCCTTGGAGGTAAGCGGCCCGCAACGGCTGCCGTCCCGCTCCGGCGGCTTCTCTCAGCCCGCGAATAGCGCCGGGAATATCGACCGCCGCCAGGTACGCTTCGATCGCCGCCCGGTCCGGCGTCTTAGCGGAGACGCCGCCGCTCGCGCGCACGCGCGCCGCGGTGGGGTGTTGGTAGGCCGCGGGCAGCGGTTCGCCGGAAAACCACGAGTCGGCGATGAACCGCCCCGTCCCGGAGGCGCACATCACGTCGCCGCCCCAAAGAGTGTCGATGCCCAGAATCGCGTTGCCCGCCAGCTCGTTGAATTGCGCGCTCATGGCCGCGCCTCCTTTTCCCGCGTGTGCGACCGCTTCCAGAAATACACGCACAGGGCCACGAACAACCCCGCCGAAACCGATTGAGACACGGCGTCGCGCCCATAGAATGGCGTCCGCAGCCATTCCTCCGTGTAGCCGGGGATCAGCCGGCAGGCCGCGCCGAAGACGCCCCCCAGGGCGCCGCCGGCCATCAGGCCCGAGGCGATGATCACGCCCCGTTCCCGCAGGGTGGCGCCGCGCCCGCCGCCGATCTTCTCCGAACGTTTCCCGATGAAGTGCGCCAGAAAGCCGCCTACCAGCGCCGGCGTGTTCAATTCCAGCGGGAGGTACATGCCGAGAGCGAAGATGAGGGCCGGCGCGCCGAGCATCTCGATGCTCAAGGCGATGGCCGCGCCCGCGCCAAACAGGATGTAGGCGACTGGTTGCCGGCTCATGAACCCTTCTACCAGCGCCTTCATGATGGAAGCCTGCGGCGAGGGCAGCACCACCCGCATATCGCCCGGAGCCGCCTCGCCGAACTGAAACGCCCGCGCCAGCAGGACGATGGTCAGCCCCACCGCCACGGACGCGGCGATCACCCCCAGAAATTTCACTTTCTCCTGCGCCGCCGGCGTGGAGCCCAGCCAGTAGCCCGTCTTGAAATCCGTGATCGTCTGGCCC
>JAIQFU010000625.1 GCA_020073115.1 Terriglobia bacterium | reverse complement strand
CCTCGGGCTGGCCACTGCCCGCCACGCGGTAGACCTTGCCGTCCGGGGAAGTCGCGGCGTAGACGCGGTCCTTCGAGTCGATGGCGATGGCATGGACCTCCAGTCCGTCGAACTCCGCCAGCATGCGGGCTTTCCCGCTGGGCGGGATGACGAACAGCTTGGCGCCCGTGCCGCCGCCGGCGTAGAGGTTGCCCTTGGAATCCTGTGCCAGGGCCCAAAGGTACAGGGAAGAGGTGTCGAACAACTCGCGCGAGCGCGGCGCCAGGGTCAACAGCCCGTCGCTGCGCACCGACAGCTTCTGGATCGTGCCCTTCTCGAAATCCGCGTAATCCCCCTGGGTCCAGGTGCGTGTCTCGCCGGCCAACAAAGGAAGCGAAAGCAGAAGGAGCGCAATCGTGGCGTGAACACTGTTGTTTGCCGTGCCGGCAATCGTGCCGACACCCGGGGCAACGTGTCGGCACGACTGCCGACACGGCAGGCAGCGGCGCCCACGCCACAGCGGGAAATGCATGAATCTAGTCATTGTTGAAGTGGTCGGTCGGTACTTACTTTACATGGATGCGCAGGGAGTAGCTGCCGGTCACCATGTAGTCGAAAGGCAGCGCCATCTGCTCGGTGGCGGTCTCCGACGACGTGATCAGGGAGCGGTTCGACGCCCGGCCCGCCTGCATCACGTTGAGCACGGAGGAGGGGAGGCTCGGCATCGTCTTGTCGTCGTAATACGCCGTGGGGCTCGATTCCACCAGCGAGACGTACAGCTTGTTATTGCTGCGCTCCTGGTTCAGCAGGGAGACGGTCTCCGGCAGGTCGATGAAGCGGTTCACCATTCCCGCCATGTTCTGCATGCGGTTGACGGTGTTGGCGTCGCTGAGCAGAATGCGGTGGTCGCCCTTCGGCAGTCCCGACGGCACGTGCACCTTGAACTCGCGCACGATCGGCTCGCCGCGGTAGGGCCGTAGGAAAACTTTCACCGGAACGTCCTCGCCCGCGCGCACGTCGGGGTCGGCCACCCACGCGTTTTCGATGGTGGCCACGCGGCGCTCGGGCAGCAGGTCCACCGTAACGTCCACGCGCTTCACCTCGGCGGGCTTGACGTTGTTGAGGTACAGCCGGTTGAATTTGTCGCCCCACCACGTGGCCAGGACCATGGGCGCGGGCATGGCCACTTCGCCCGGAGCCTGCATGGTGGAAAGGGAAATGTTGGTCAGCCCGTTCATCTCTACGTTGCCGCGCAGCCGGTAGGTGGTCTCCTCGGCTACCTCGTTCATCTGCGAGAGCGAGTTGTAGAGCGTGAGCATCATCAGGTACGGCGTCCACTTCTGGTTCACGAAGACGTTGAAGTGGAAGTCCTTCTCGCTGCTCACCGCTTCCTTATCGTTCAGCGACCGCACCCGCATGGTCACGGGGACCATGGGGGCTTCCGCGCCGAGCGCGCCCATAATGCCGCTGTGGCGGTCCTGCCGCAGCGCCCCGACCACATCGGTGGCGTTGGCCATCTTGTTGGGCTGGAGTTGCGAAGCCAGGGTCATGAGCACTTCGCCCTTGGCCATGGGCATGTCCACCGGGCCGAGGTTGAAGAAAGAATGGCCGAAGGCCAGCACGCGCTTGCCGTCGTTAAAGGTGACGGTGCCGAGGCCGGAGACGCTCATATCCCCATCCACCAGCACGCCCGCCACGGTTTCGCCCGGGTTGAGCGAACGTTCCCACCCGGCGACGGGCTTGTTGCTCCGAATGGAGGTTCCCGCCCCGCCGCCCTGCACCGCGGTGATTCCCAACTGCTGGAACACCGGGGCGAACTGTCGCATCGCGTCTTCCGTGAACCCCGAAAGCGAGACCGGAGACTCGATGGGGACCATCATCGGCTGCTGGAACGGCGC
Organism: Terriglobia bacterium; assembly: GCA_020073115.1. Classification (GTDB taxonomy): domain Bacteria; phylum Acidobacteriota; class Terriglobia; order Bryobacterales; family Bryobacteraceae; genus BOG-224. Next base: position 900 of record JAIQFU010000625.1, on the reverse strand, counting down.
GCCGGCGCCCGCCGGTTCTCCGGCCAGGCCGCCGGGAACCCAGGCTTTTTGACCCGCCTGCTTCAGTTTGTACGGCGTGCGCGCGTCTTCCGGACGCGACTTGTCGAAATCGTTGATCTCCAGCATGTACTCGATGGGGGTGATGCCGCAGATGGCGTCCGGCGAGAACTGGCTCAACCGCAGGGCCACGGCCCCGATCAGCTTTCCATCGATGTACACCGGGCTGCCGCTCATGCCGCCGGCCACGTTGGTCCGGATGGCTTTGCCGCCCATTTTGCCGATAATAACGTCCTGATTGGGACCCAGTTGGTCCTTCCAGCGCCCGATGATCTCGATCGGTACGGGTTCGGGCTCAGTCCCCTGGAAGACGGTCCAGGCGGTGGCTTTCATGCCGGGCTTGATCTGGCTCAGCGGCATGATCTCGACTTTTCCGGCTTTGGGACGGGAAGGAGCGGCTTCCGCCGCATACACAGGCAGCGCGGCCGCAAATCCGAGAAGGATCGCGGCGTTTCGCAATTTCATTGTCCTAAGAACTCCAGTTCTTTCCATTGTACTATGCCGGTGAAAACACCCCCGATGGGCGCGGCGCGCCGGGCGGCTTCCCGTCGGTCACGCCACGATTGATTTTTTAATTTGTTGGAACCAAAAACCTTATGGTTTCGTGAGGGCGGAGAGCGAGGGCCGGAGGACTACCATGCGGTTGTGGAACGCCTGACGAAAGCGGACCGGGCCTGCGCGGTGGCGGCAGCCCTGGCGCACGACCTCAATGACGAGCTCACCATTATCATCAACAGCCTGTCGGATTCGATTCTCGCGCTGGAGCCGGGGCACCCCGCCCGCGAACCCCTGTTCGAGCTGAAAAGGTCCGCTTTGCGGTGCGTCCGGAAGAGCGCCGAATCG
>JAIQFU010000086.1 GCA_020073115.1 Terriglobia bacterium | reverse complement strand
GCACGTTCTACTCGGCCCTGAGCAACATCGATATCGAGATCGGCGAGGGCAACCCGGGCGCGGTGGGCGTCCGCGGCACGTACGCCCAGCACTCGTTCCTGGCCCACATGGATTTCCACATCGGCTCCGGCCTCGCCGGCGTGCACGATACCGGCAACGTCATGGAGGACGTGCGCTTTTTCGGGGGGCAGTACGGCATCTGGACGCGCACGCCTTCGCCCAGCTGGCAGTTCACCGCGGTGGACGCGTACTTCGAAGGCCAGCGGGAAGCCGCTATCCGGGAGACCATGGCGGGCCTCACACTCGTACGCCCGCACTTCCGCGGGGTTCCCACCGCCATCACCATCGACGCGAACTTTCCGGATGAACTCTGGGTCAAGGACGGCCGCATGGAGGACATCGCCGGCCCCGCCGTGGTCATCAGCCTGGAGCAAAACGCGCGCACCGAGATCAATATGGAGAACATGGTCTGCCGCCGCGTTCCGACCTTCGCGTCGTTCCGCGAAAGCGGGAAAAAGGTGGCCGGACCGGGCGAGATGTACGAGGTCAAGGCCTTCTCCCACGGGCTGCATTACGACGACATCGGGGCCGCGCCGGCCCTGCGCGACGTTTTCGAGACCGCGCCGCTGAAGACCATGCCCGAGCCGGTCAAATCCGACCTGTTCCCGCTCCCGCCGGGGGACACATGGGTCAATGTCCGCTCGCTGGGGGCCAAGGGCGACGGCGTGACGGACGATACCGCCGTGTTCCGCAAAGCCATCGCCGGGCATCGCGCGATTTACCTGCCTTCCGGCTACTACGTCATCAGCGACACCCTGGCGCTCAAGCGCGACACGGCGCTGATTGGACTGCACCCGCTGGCGACCCAGATCGACCTGCTCGACCGCACCGCGGCCTTCCAGGGCGCGGGCGCGCCCAAACCGATGATCGAGGCGCCCCAGGGCGGAACCAACGTGGTGATCGGCATCGGGCTTTACACCAACGGCATCAACCCGCGGGCCGTGGCCGCCCGGTGGATGGCCGGCCAAGACTCCATGATGAACGACGTGCGCTTCCTGGGCGGCCATGGCACGAACAACCTCGACGGGACGCGCGTGAACCCCTATAACAACGCGCATTCGGCCGACCCCGACCTGAACCGGCGATGGGACAGCCAGTATCCCAGCCTGTGGGTCACGGAGGGCGGCGGCGGGACCTTCTTCGACATCTGGACGCCCAGCACGTTCGCCCAGGCGGGCATGCTCATCTCCAATACAAAGACCGAAGGGCGGATCTACGAGATGTCCAGCGAGCACCACGCGCGTTACGAGGTGCAGATCCACGACGCTTCCAACTGGCGCATCTATGCGCTCCAGACCGAGGAAGAGCGCGGCGAAGGCGGCTTCGCCCTGCCGCTGGAGATCGAGAACTCGAGCGACATCACGGTGGCGAACTTCCACATCTATCGGGTCATCAGCTCGTTTCAGCCGTTCCCCTACGCCATTAAAGTTTCGAAATCGAAGAACATCCGCTTCCGCAACATTCATTCGTACAGCAACAGCAAGGTGGCCTTCGACGCGACGGTTTTCGACCAGACGCAGGGGGCCGCAATCCGGCAACTGGAGTTCGCCTGGCTGACGCTTTCCGGAAACCCGCCCGCGCCCAAACCGAAGCAGCCGTCTGCGGTTCTCGCGGTGGGCGCCCGGGTGCAGAAGCTGGCAGGCGGATTCTTCAACATTTCGGGAGGCGCCGTGGATTCCGCCGGCGATTTCTATTTCGTGGACGCGCACTGGCAGCGCATCTACCGCTGGTCCGCGGCGGCGCGCCAACTCTCCACCGTCCGGGACAACCCGCTCGACCCGGTGAACCTGGCGTTCGATAAAGCCGGCAACCTCATGGTGGTTTCGTACGCGGGGAACGGAACCGTGTACGCTTTCAAGCCAGGCTCGCCGGAAGGCCAGATCGAGTTTCTCAAACCCTTGGATGCGGCGCCCCGGCCGGGGTTGACGGCAGTGCGCGCGGCCGGCGAGTGGCGTCTGGCCAAAGACCCCGCTACCGGGGAGCCCGCCGCCAAGCCGTATCATTACGTCTCGCCCGACGGAACCACTTTTATTGCCGCCGGGCGGGATTTCACCACCGGCGCAATGAGCTGGGGCGTGAAAATGGCCGACCTGGTACGCAGCTTCGGGCTGGCGGCCGCGGCGCCGGGAAAGCCCTTCTACCTGACCAGCGAGGCGGACGTGATGACCTGGAAGGGCATGCTCGGCCCGGACGGCAACTTCACCGAGTGCAAGCCCTTCGTGCAGCAGGGCGGCGAGGGCGTAGCGGTGGACGCGGCGGGAAACGTCTGGCTGGCGGCCGGCCAGATCTACGTGTACAGCCCCTCCGGAAAGTTGCTCGATACCGTCGAAGTCCCCGAACGGCCGCTGCAACTGGCCTTCGGGGGAAAAGACCGGAAAACGCTGTTCATCGCGGCGCGAACCTCCCTCTACTCCGTGCGCGTGCGGTAAGTACGGGGGTGGGCCTCGGGCCTGCCGTGCCGGCTTTGATGCCGGCATGAAAGCCGCATGGCAGGCCGGAGTCCCACTCCACAATCTATCCGGGTCTTAATCGCAGTTTATCCTTGCATTTTGTCGCGCCAGATTGTATAAATAGTTCAAACTGAAAACAAATAGCATTTCGTAGGCCGTCGTGTATCCGGGCGATTCGGTAGGCGGCCGGGACCAGGGCTTTCCCTGGCCACGGGTCATCAAGGGAGGTTAGTTGCATGAGACGAGTGTTTTTCCTGGTTGCGGCGGTGCTGGCCCTATGGAGCCTGGCTGTTGCGCAGGAATCCCGTAGTACCATCACCGGGCATGTTTTGGATGCCCAGGGAGCCGTGATCGGCGGGGCTGCCGTTCTGGTCACGAACGCGGAAACGGGGCTTTCCGTCAAGCTCTCAACGAACCAAGCAGGGTATTTCGAAGCGCCGCTGCTGAATCCGGGGCCGTACAAGGTGACGGCGGAAGCCGCGGGCTTCAAGAAACTGGTCCGCGACGGCATTACGCTGCAAGCGGCCGACCGGCGCGACGTCGAGATGAAGTTGGAAGTCGGCGCCGTGACGGAATCCATCAGCGTCACCGCCGAGGCGCCGCTGATCGACGTCAGCCGCACGGACTCCGGCCGCACGCTCGATCAACAGAGCGTCGCCGCCCTGCCCGTCATGGCGAACACGGTCTTAACCATGATCCGCTACGCCCCCGGCGTTTCGGCGGGCGTACCCACTGCTCTGCTCGGACCCCACTCCACGCAGGGCGCGGGCACCGACTACAGCAACGGGACCGGCGTCGGCGGCAACACGTGGACGATTGACGGCGCGGTGAGCGACGGCGCCAGCGGCGCCTACGGCCACTATGCCTCGAACGTGCCGAACGTGGACACGGTAGCCGAAACGAAGATTCTGACCACCACGTTCGACGGCAGCTTCGGCCACTCCTCGGGGCTTGGCATCGCCATCGTGACCAAGAGCGGCGCCAACGACATTCACGGCCTGGTGAGCGACAGCTACTGGAACCAGCGCTGGAACGCTTCCAGCTTCTTCTCCAAGCAGAATTACTACAAGAACATCGCCTCTTTGAATGCCAAGGGCGACACGGCCGGGGCGGCCTCCGCGGCCTCCAAGCCGATCCAGCCGGCGGGCCACTCCAACATGTACGTCTTCAACGTCACCGGCCCTATCCGGATTCCCAAGATCTTCGACGGCCGGAACAAGGTGTTCTTCACGTTGAGCTACAACGGCGAGCGCGACGCCAAGCCGGAAGAGCCCAGCACCTACAACCGCATCGTCCCGACCGACGCGAACCGGAAGGGCGACTTCTCCGACCTTCTCCAGGTAAAGAACAATCCGGCCCAGTATCAACTCTTCGACCCGTATTCGACCATCGCCGACCCGAGCCGGCCGGGCCACTACATCCGGACCGCGATTGCGGGCAACGTTCTGCCCCAGCAGTACATCGGGCTAGGCCAGAAATTCTACAACAACTACGTCAAGTACTACCCGTCGCCCAACAACTGGTTCGACCACAGCGTCACGCCGGACACCAACCCCTACCTTTCCTATGACGCTCCGTACAACTGGAAGTACGGACAGTGGTCGGGCCGCATGGATATGAACCTCGGGTCCAAGCTGCGCGCCTTCGGCCGCTACACCCAGAACCACTTCATCGAATACCGCGGCGACTGGACGGCGAACATCCTTCCAGGCTTCAGCAACGGCAACGGCGGCACGGGCGGCGGCAGTGGCACCACCGGCGTTCTGCGCGACGACCAGAACGGCGTCCTCGACTTCGTCTACACCATCACGCCGGCCACCATGCTGCACTGGTCCGTGGCCGTCAGCAACTGGTCCTCCATGCAGGCGCAGGGTGACGCTCCCTATAAGTTCAAGCCCTCCGACGGGGGCCTGCCCAGCTACCTCGACCAGAATTGCGGTAACTGGTGCTATCTGCCGCAGATGGGCATCAACGGCTACTCCACGGTCGGCATTACCGGCACCGCGGCGCCGGCTTACACCCGGGGCGACACCGTGCAGGCCGATCTCTACCACAACCGTGGGAATCATTCGATCCGCGCCGGCATCGATTTCCGGCGGTCGATCCTGTCCGCGCACGCCGGCAACAACGACAGCGGCTACACGTTCGGCAACAACTACTTCCGGCAGTGCGATGACAATTGCGGAGCGGGGTACAGCGCTTCGAACCTGGGCTTGGCCTGGGCGTCCTTCATGATGGGGATGCCGACCTCCACGACCATCTCCAACAACGACAGCCGGTACTTGCAGAGCCCGTACTATGGGTGGTACGTGCAGGATACCTGGCGCGTCAACGCGAAACTGACCCTGACGCTTTCGCTGCGCCAGGAGACGGAGTTGGGCGGCACCGAGCGCTACGGCCGCTACATCGCCAGCTACGATCCTAAGGCCACGCTGCCGATTTCCGACGCGGTCAACGCCGGTTACCTGAAGAACGTTTCCGCGTACGCGGCCGGCGCGCCTGCCGGCATTCCGGTGACGGTCCCGTCGTCGTTCCCAATCACGGGCGCCGCCATCTATGCGACGGCTCCCAACGCTCCCAGCCGGGCGTGGGCTGCTACCCATAACTGGCTGCCGCGCATCGGCTTCGGCTACCAGGTAGACAGCAAGACCGTGGTTCGCGGCGGTTACGGCGTCTACTACGACACCACCGACGTAAACGCCGTCAACTGGGGACCGAACCAGAACTACTACAGCAAGTCCACCAACCCGACCATCTACACCACCGGCGCGAATGCGATTCCGGTGTTCGACCCGTTGTTCAGCCCCAACGGCGCCTTCCCGACGGCTTCGCCGCTGAACAACCCCTTCCCGGTGCGCGCCGACGGCACGCGGTACGATACGCCTCTGCGCGACGCGCTGGGAGGGATGGCCACGGTCGGTAGCGGTTGGACCTTCCCCAACTACGCCTATCCCGCACGCCAGCAGCGCTGGCGGGTGAGCATCGAGCATCAGGTGTTCTCGCATGATGTGATCGAAGCCAGCTACGAAGGCACCTATAGCTCGAATCTCACTTACAACGTTTCCTCGAGCCTGGGCGTGCCTTCCACGTTCTACAACTTCACCAATACGCGGAGTGCGACGGCCGTGACGAACCAAAACTGGCTGACCGCCACGGTTCCGAACCCGTACTACGGCATGACCACCGCGGGTACGGTTCCGTCGAGCGCCAACGCCAGCTATCCCTCCACCGTGACTGGGAACAGCACGCTGTGGACCTGGATGGCGACGAATACGCTGTTCACGGGTTCGACCCGGCAAAGGCAGCAACTGCTGTTCCAGACTCCCAACGGCAACGTCAACACGCCCGATCCGCGGTTCCATTCGCGGACCCAGATGCTGGAAGTCAGCTACAACCACCGCTTCAGCAAGGGTCTGACCGCCAACTTCGGTTACACCTGGCTCCAGAACAGGGCCGGCAACAGCTACTTCCAGGGTTGGAACCCGGCAGATCCGACCATGCCGCAGGTTCCGTACTGGAACCCGATCGCCGGCGGGCAGCCGCAGCGCATCGTGGCCACCGCGGTGTACGAACTGCCGTTCGGGAGGGGCAAGCGCTTCCTCCAGAACAAGTGGGTCGACCTCGCCGTTGGCGGGTGGAAGATCGCCGGAACCTTCCAGCGCCAGTTGGGCGGTCTGCTCGGCTTCGGCAACGTCTTCTACTACGGCGACCCGAACTCGATCAAGATTGCCAACCCGACCATGGGCAAGTACTTCGACACGACGGGCTGCACCACCGCCATGGGCACGGCCGCCTGCACCTCGGGCTTCGAGGAGCGGACCACCATGGGTACGAACACCTACCAGTACCGCTTCATGCCGAGCAACATCGAAGGCCTCCGCGGTCCCGGTTACTCCGAGATCGACGGCAGCATTTCGCGTACCTTCCGGATTACCGAGAGGCTGGGCTTCGATGCGCGTCTCGACGCGCTGAACATCCCGAACCACAGCATCATGAACGGTCCGGACACCAGCCCGACCAGCAGCACGTTCGGGCAGATCACCGGCCAGACGCAGTCCCCCAACCGGTTCCTCTCGATCAAGGGTACCCTCCACTGGTAACAGCGGCAGATCAGAGAAACGCGGACCAAAGGCGGCGCGGGAATCTCACCCGCGCCGCCTTCCTTACATAGAGAGATACTATTTTGTTCGGGAGTCAGATATGAAAGCTGCCTTGATTCTCTTCGCCCTGGCCGCGGCCGGCCAACAGGCCCCTCCGGCCGGGCCGGGCGCGCCGCCGCCGATCAATTGGACGCCGGCGCAGGACCACCAGAACATGATGGAGCAACTCGGGATCAAGGCGCTGCGCCCGGGTCCGAGCGGCAACGAGTCGGCGCCGAATCATGCGAACTACGACGAAGCCCTGGCGAATCCCTTTCCGAACCTGCCCGACGCGTTGACGCTGAGGAACGGCGCGAAAGTCACGACCGCGGATACGTGGTGGAACCAGCGCCGCCCCGAGATTGTCGAGGATTTCGAGCGGGAGGTGCTGGGCCGGGTCCCGAAGAATGCGCCGAAAGTGACGTGGACCGTGGCCAACACGGTGGAAACGACGATCGGTTCCCGCCCCGTCATCGGCAAACAACTGGTGGGCCGCGTGGATAATTCGGCGTATCCGGCGATCAACGTCGAAATCCAGATGACCTTGGTGACGCCGGCCGATGCTCGCGGGCCGGTTCCCGTGATGATGATGTTCGGCGGCCGGGGCCTGCCTCCGCCCGCGGGCGCGCCGGCCCCCGCCGGGCGCGGCTTCCCCGCCCCGCCCCCCGGCAGCGACCCGCCGGCCACGGAACAACTGATCGCCGACGGCTGGGGCTACGCTGCGATCAACCCCGGAAGCATACAGGCCGATAGCGGCGCAGGCTTGACCAAGGGCGTCATCGGTCTGGTCAATAAGGGTCAGCCCCGCAAGCCCGACGACTGGGGCGCTTTGCGGGCCTGGGCCTGGGGCGCATCCCGCGGCCTGGACTATCTGGAGACCGACAAAGCCGTGGACGCGAAACGCGTGGGCATCGAAGGCGTGTCGCGCTACGGCAAAGCGGCCCTCGTGACCATGGCGTTCGATACGCGCTTCGCGCTCGTGCTGATCGGCTCTTCCGGCGAGGGCGGCGCCAAATTGCACCGCCGCAACTGGGGTGAGGCGGTGGAGAACCTCACGGGCTCCGGCGAGTACCACTGGATGGCCGGGAACTTTCTGAAGTACGGCGCGGCGGAGGCCTCCTTCGGCAGCAAGAACGCCGGCGACCTGCCGGTGGACGCCCACGAACTGATCGCGCTGTGCGCGCCGCGTCTGACCTTTGTCAGCTACGGCGTGCCGGAAAAGGGCGATGCGAAATGGCTGGACCACCAGGGCAGCTTCATGGCCGCGGTCGCCGCGGGGCCGGTGTTCCGGCTCCTGGGCGCCAGGGATCTCGGAGTGGGGGACGATTACAGAAACGCGAAAATGCCGGCGGTCAACGTGGGCCTGCTGAACGGCCAACTGGCCTGGCGCCAGCACGACGGAGGCCACAAGGACGGCCCCAATTGGAGGTACTTCCTTCCCTGGGCCGACAAGTTCTTCCAGCGCAGGACGCAGGTCCCGGGAGATCTGCCCGTGGCCCGGACCGACCAGAATTCTCAACTCGCCCACACCCAGCTCCTGGAGAAGGCGAAGAAGGGAGGGATCGATATTTACTTCGAGGGCGACTCCATCGCCCGGCGTTGGGGCGCTACCGACTATCCCGAGTTCCTGGCCAACTGGAAGCAGAACTTCTTCGGCTGGAATGCGGCCGATTTCGGTTGGGGCGCCGACTCCGTCCAGAACGTCCTCTGGCGCGTGAATAACGGGGAACTGGACGGGGTCAACCCGAAGATCATCGTCCTGCTTGCCGGGACCAACAACGTGGGCGCCAGAGAGTCCGCCGAGGACGTCACCCGGGGAATCCAGGCAGTCCTGCGCGTCATGCAGGCCAAAGCGCCCGGGGCGACGATCGTTTTGACGGCCATTTTCCCGCGGAACGACAACATGGCCTTCATTCCCGTGATCGAGAAGATCAACGGCAATCTGGCCAAACTGGCCGATGGCAAGACGATCCGGTTCCTGAACGTGAACGACAAGCTGGCGGACCGCGAAGGCAAGTTGTTGGACGGTATGATGAATGCCCGCGACAAGCTGCATCCCACGCTCAATGGCTACCAGGTTTGGGCGGACGGGTTGAAGCCCATCTTCACCGAACTGCTTGGGCCTCCCGGCAAAGAGGACCACGCGCCCCCGCCGACCGGCGACCCCAGCGCGCGCCGTTGAGCGAGTCCGCCGGCGGTCGCTTTTTGCCGCCGGTTCTTTTTGGGTTCACCCTTCAGTGAACCGGCGCCACAACCCGAGCGCCGGCGGTACTCCTGCGGTAGCTCTCCGGCGGGCCCAGGTAGCTGGGCTTCATCCCACCCGTGTTGACAACGATCTTCTGTAGAACCACCCCCGGGTCCACCATCCAGATCTTCAGGGTGTGGTACCCGGGCTGGTCCACTTTGTGCGTCGTTTTCACCGTACGGGCGCTGTTCTTGACCGATTCTTCCCAGTCCCGGTTGCGGTCGCCGGCGCGGTAATTCAGCGGGATGGCGTCCACCACCTGCGGCGCTTCGGCATCGAAGGAAACCGCCAGCCGCACGCCGCGCGCGGGGTCGAAATTGAGCGACGGAGAAAGAATGGAGTTCACCTCCACGCTGCCCGTGCTGAAGAGGTACATGTGGTATTCGAGCGAGGGGGAAGCCGCGGGCGGCGTGACGCTCTTCGCGGTGACCGGAAGAATGGTCATGCCGGACAGCGTACGGCCGATGTCCGGGATTTCGACCCACCGCGCCGCGCCGGCGGCCGTATTCTTCGCATAATGCGCGGCTTCGATGGAGACCACGCCATCGGCTTCGACGAAGCCGTCGAGCGTGGCCCTGGTCACTTCACGGGGATTGAAGCTCTCCACCTTCACCGTGACGGGGCCGCCCGCGCCGGCGATCTTCACCGCGCCGGCGCCCGCCCCTGCCGGCGCTTTCGCCCAATCCACGCTGACCCACAGCCGCTGTTCGCGCTCGACCGTTCCTTTGGCCTCGCTCAGAACGATCCACGGCGCGCCGGCCTCGGCGGAGAATTCGAACGGCGCCTTGCCCTTGTTGAACACGTCGATGTAGCGCTTGGACCTGTTGAACGAGTCGAATTTCGGAAGCGCCGGGTCCCCCGCGGCGCCGGGCCATGCCGAGGCGGAGCCTTCGACCGCCACTCCCATTTTCGCCTCTGCCGGAAGCTCGATTTCCGTGATGCGCGGCATGAAATTCCGGTTGGGCTGCTGCCACATGGTGTAGCCGATATGGGTCTGGTCCATCATGTGGCTCCATTTTCCGTTGGCCAGTTGCTCGTTGTAGACCTTCGACCACTCGGCGTCCGCCAGGAACAGGCCCTTCACGCGCGCGGCCATATCGTTGGCGCTCGCGCGGCCCTGCGCGGCATAGAGTTTGTTGCGGGCGGCGGCGATGTAGATTTCGTTCACCTGGTCGACGGCTTTGATGGGGAACAGGATCAGCTGGAAAAATGCGTCCTTCTGGTTTTCGGGCAGGACCTTGGACAGGGCCTCGGCCTTGCCGGTGATCGCTTTCCATTCGGTTGAAACCCGTTCCGCCTCCTGGTAGTCCACCAGGCTGAAATTCGCCGAATCGAGCAGTTCGGGCTTGCGCCGCGCGCTGTACTTCCCGTATTTCGCCATCAGGTCGGCGATCTCGGCCGCGTGCGCCGGGCCGAACTCGCGCTCCGCCCACATGCGCGTGAACTCGCCGAGTTTGTCATACGACCACCGCTGCGGGTCCCAGGCGTAGTTCAGGAAGAACTCGATGGGGAACTCCATGGGCTTGAGGTCGCCCACGTTCACGATCCAGATGCGTTTGGCATCGTACTGAAGGGCCAGGTTCATCTGCTCCCAGATCTTGGGGATGGGGTTGGTGTTCAGCCACTTATAGTTGCGCGGGCCGCCGACGTAGTCGAAGTGGTAGTAGATGCCCGCGCCGCCCTTGCGCTTGCGCTCCTCTTCGGTGGGGAGGCGGCGGATGTCGCCCCAGTTGTCGTCGCACCAGAGCAGGGTCACGTCGTCGGGGACGCGCATGCCGCGGTCATAGTAATCCTGCACCTCCTTATAGAGCGCCCACATCTGCGGCGCCTCTTTGAGGCTCGGATATCCGGCGAGCATCTGGCGCTGGTCGGCGACGATCCTTTCGAGCAGCTTGATATTCGCCGGCATGTCATTGGCGCCAGCCATGGGCATGTCACCGTCGCCCCGCATCCCGATGGTGACGATGCTTTCGAGATCCTTGTTGCGCCTGATGCCGTCTTCCCAGAACTGGCGCAGGACGGCTTCGTTGGTCAGGTAGTTCCATGGGCCCTTGCCGTGCCGCGTCCATTCCTTCTGCGCGCGGATCATCGGCTCGTGGTGCGAAGTGCCCATCACGATGCCGTACTCGTCGGCCAGTTTGGCGTTGAGCGGGTCGTCTTCGTTAAAGGCGTTGTTCCACATGGCCGGCCAGAGATAGTTGCCCTTGAGCCGCAGGATCAGCTCGAAAACCCGGGCGTAGAACTCATGCCCCATGTTGACCACGCCCTGGATGGAGGTCATCCCGTACTTCGACTGCACCCACCCGCTGAGCGCGGGGGATTCGTCGTTGAGGAAGATGCCGCGATACTTCACCGCGGGCTCGCCCTGGACGTACTTGCCGGCCTTCGCGAAGACGGCGTTTTTGTGCGGGACGGGCACGTCGGCCCACCAGTACCAGGGGGAGACGCCCATCTGCTCGGAGAGATCGTAGACGCCGTAGATGGTTCCACGCTTGTTGCTGCCGGCGATCACCAGCGCACTGGCGATGCCGGGGAGCGGCTGCGCCACCACCTGGACGAAGAACGAGTCCCACTTGCCCTGGACGGGCGCCACGTCGATCTTCTTCGCCTGTACCAGCCGGTCGATGATGGGGCTCTTGCCGACCGTGCCGATGATGATGGCGTTTCCGCCGGGCGCCTGGTTGGAGATGGCCGGTTTGACGCCGGTAACGCGCTCGATATCGGCCTGGAGATCGCTCACCGCGCGAACGACGCCGGGCCAGTCGGCGGCATCCACCCACAGGGTGGCGGCCGTTTTCCCCTGCGCCACGGCGAAGCTGCCGGGCCGGGCCACGGTCTCCACGTAACGCGGCTGGCCGAGGGCGAAAAGATGGGAGGAAAAGAGAAAGATCCCTGCGAGGAAGGAAGAAGTGCGGTTCATGATGTTGTACCCTCGTAGGGCCGCCCTCCGGGCGGCCGCGACACGCTCCAGCGTGTCGCGACCGCGCGGAGCGCGGTCCTACATATGCTTGCCGGCCCAATCCAGAAATACGGGCCAGTTGGGACCGTCGGTGTGCCCGCTGGCGTGCTGCCGGAAAGCGACGTCGCCGGCCACCAGCGCGGTTTCGATCGGCGGGAACTCGGCAGTCCCCAGGTCCTTTTTGCCCAGAAGCTTGTACACCGGCCCGGCGCCGGCGCCCGCCAGGAACGTGCCCTTGGCATCCACCCAACTGTCACCGCCCGGCTCGGCGTCGTATCCGCCTTTACCCGCGCTCAGGAACACCGGACGCGGAGCGCACAGGGCCACGAGTTCATGCGAATCCACGGGCAGATCGCCCCAATGGAGCGGCCCGGCGTACTTCAGGAAATTGCCGGCCATCCAGTGGTATTCGTTGTTCCCGGCGACGTTTTCTATGATCTCGCCCCAGTTGCGGCGGTGCAGCTTGGCGCCACCCTCGCCGGAGGAGCTGACGTAGGCCGTCCAGAAGCGCCGGTCGTACGCCATGGCGACGATAGTGGCTTTACCATAGCGCGAGTGGCCTTCGAGCGCGACGTGCCTGGCGTCCACTTCCTTGAGCTTCTCGAAGAAGTCCAGGGCGCGGCTGGCGCCCCAGCCCCAGGCGCGCAGGGCGCCCCAATCGTCGGCCTTGCGCCGTTCGCCGAGGTTGCACAGGCCGATAATGCCCTTCGTCAGGCCGGCGCCGTTGTCCGCCTGGTAACTG
>JAIQFU010000085.1 GCA_020073115.1 Terriglobia bacterium | reverse complement strand
CGAGTGGCGGTAGACGTAGAGCGCATCCGCATCCTTCGGCGTGAGGATCTGCACCTGGGCGTCTTTTTCGATGGGCCGTGTCAGATCGTACAGATCTCCATCCACTCTGGCCACGAGGGCCGCATCCGCGAGTCTCGGGCTGATCGACCGGGCGATATCGATGGGGCGCGTTCCCGCCGCCACCCGCTGCCGGCTGCCGTCGGGCAGCGTAATCTCGATGTCACTCATAGGGAATTTTCAGGTTAACACGCGCGGCCGGTGGCTACCGTGGAAGGCAAGAACTCACCGCCGAAGATGCAGAGACGCGAAGAAGAAAATGGACTTGCGGCGTATGCGAGGCCGGGCCGGTTCCCGGGGTTCGCACGCAGAGCGAGCCGAGCAACGTGGCGCTTCCGGCAGACATGTTTGGAGGCGCGTCTCTCCGCCGCGCTGCGGCCAGCTCGGGGCCCCGCGCCTCGCAGAAAGCACGTTCTCGTTCTATTTGGTTTTCCTCGGCGCCTCGGCGCGCCCCGGCGGTGAAAACGGCGGTACGGCGGACTTGCGGTATCATGGGATCGCAGTCCATGCCCGTCTCCAGCCTAACCGCAACCGATGAAGCCCTCCTTGTGGCGCAGGCCCGGGAGGGGGACGCCAAGGCGTTCTCCGAACTGGTGCGGCGCTACGAAGGGAAGATCTTCCGGCTCGCCCAGCACGTCACTCAAAACCGCGAGGATGCGGAGGACGTGTTGCAGGAAACCTTCATGAAGGCCTACGAGCACCTGGACCAGTTTCAGGGCAACTCCAAGTTCTATACCTGGATTGTGCGCATCGCGGTCAACCAGGCCTTGATGAAGTTGCGGCGGCGGAAGACCGATAAGTCCGTCTCTCTGGACGAGACCATCGACACTGGCGAGGATACCGTAGTCCGGGAGATCGCGGCTTGGGACGAAGACCCCGAAGCGCGCTACTCCCGCGAGGAACTCGGGCAGATTCTGGGTTCCGCTATCGAGAGCCTCGAGCCGCCCTATCGTTCCGTTTTCGTCCTGCGGGACATCGACGAGCTTTCGACCGAGGAGACTGCCGATGCGCTCGGCCTTTCCGTCCCGGCGGTCAAGAGCAGGCTGCTGCGCGCTCGCCTGCAATTGCGCGACAAGTTGACTCGCTACTTCAAGCGCAAAGGAGACGACGCCTTTGCTTACCTGTAAGGACTTTCTCAAGGAATTGAGCGACTATCTGGACGAGGCGTTGGATCCGGCAATCCGGGGCAAGCTCGAAGAACACATCGCCGAATGTCCGAACTGCTGGGTGATCACCGATACCACGCGCAAGACGGTGCAGATTTATAAAGGCATGGACCCGTACCCGATCCCCCCGGACGTCGAGGCGCGGCTGATGGCGGCCCTGGAAAAGAAGATGGCCGCCAAGCAGAAGTAGACCGGCGCCTCCGGCGGTACTACTTGATGGCCATGGTCACGCGGGCCTGGCTCTGCGCCGCTCCGATCGAGACGACCACCGGCACGGTGTTGCCCGATGCGGCGGTGGATGGCACGGTGCAGTTGATCTGAAGCAACCCCGGGACCGATCCCGCGGGCGCCACCGCGGCCTGCACCGCAGCCGCCTGTCCGTCGATCGTGACCGTCGGCGCCGCCACGGGCTCCACCGTGCCTGAGACCAACTTCATCTCGTCGCCCGCCGGGTTCGTTTGCCCGTAGCCCGTCAGGTAGATGACTACGATCGATCCCTTGGCGGCGGGGTTCGAAGGGCCGTTTACGGTGTAATCCCCGGTGGTGGAATTGAAGTTCAGGATCGCTCCCTGGCCCGCTCCCGAGGCGTCCACCGTGAAAACGCCGGGGTTCGCGTCCACCACGGTATAGCAGCGGCGCGTCCGCGCCGTCGATGGTCACGGACGTGGCGGGCACAGTGGCGGGCAGCGCGACCGGGAGCGGGCTCGTTCCGGGGAATACAGCCAGATCCGCCGGCCCCAGGCCGATCCCGTAAACCGTCAGGATCTCGCCGGGAGAGATGGCCGCGGTGGAATAGCTGGCGGCGTCGGTCACCGCCCAGATCTGCGGCCCCGGTTGGTAGACCGCGAAAGTCGCCGCCGCGGAATCCGAAGCCGCGGTGGGCGTCGTGATCGTGATGCTCAGGTTTCCCCCGCTGGCCAACAGCGTGGCCGGCAGGGTAGCCAGCATGGCGGTGGGGCTCAGCACCGTCGTGCCGAGGGCCGTCGTCCCGACCTTCGCCACCGAGGTGTTGAAGTAATTCGTCCCGGTGATCGTCACCACCGTGGCGGGAGAGTTCACCAGCACGCCCGGAGGCCAGACGCCCGTGATGGTGGGAACGCCCGCGCTCACGTTGAGCGTCACGCTCACCGTCACGGTTTTGTTGGCCGCGCTGGTAGAGGTGAAGGTCACCTTTCCGGAGTAGGTCCCCGGCGCCAGCCCGGCGGGGTCGACGCTCACGTTGACCGTGGCCGGAAAGCCCACCAGGGCGATGCTGCCGCTGGGGGAGGCTTTCAGCCACGATCCGCCCGAAACCGCGATCGTGGCGTTGAGGGCTGCGCCGGTGGTCATCAGGACCACGGGTTGGGGGTCCGGAACCTTGCCGCCGCTGACGTAGGCGAACGTGGGCAGCGAAGCGGGGCTGGCGGTCAGGGTGGCCGCCGGGTCCCCCACGTCCAGCCTGACATCCACGGTGTGGAGCGTCTTGGCCGCGGAGGGCGCGTTGATGGAGATCGTGCCGCTATAAGTTCCCGACGGCAAGCCCGTGGGATTCACGTAGACCTTGACCGATGCCGTGGTGACGCCCGAATTGGCCGACACGCTGAGCCAGCACGCCGAGTAGGGTTGCGGTCCCGCGATCGAGACCGTGAAGTCGAGGGATGCGCCGGTACTCTTGATCTGCAGCGTCTGCGAAGCGGGCAGCGCGGCCCCGGCCTGATATTTGAAGTTCAGGGTGGCGGGGGTCAGGGAGAGATCTGGAGTCGCGGCATAGGCGGGATTCGCCCCCAGGAACACCAGGACGGCGAACGGGAAGATTAGGCGGCGCCGCACCGCCCGCATGAAGTTACCGGTCATAATCCTGCCTGCTCGTAGCAAGCTCCTTCCGTAACCCAGGATCGGCGGCCCGGAGGGATGACTTTAGGGCGTCCTCGTGGGGCGGACGGCACCGCATGATATTCTGGGTCCGGATGTTCGGTCGGCAGCGTAAATCTCGTGTTTTGTTCGGTCTGTCGGATGTCGCCCTGATTGCGCTGGCGTTTGCGGCGGCTTACGTCACGCGCGCCGGGATGCATCTCCCCCAGGTTTTCTTCATGACGCCCGACCGCAAAGTCCTGATTCTGGGGTACTCTCTGCTGGTCTGGGTGGGCACCGGGTTGTGGCTGCGGGTTTACGACAAGCTCGATTCCGGACGTCCCCGGGTGATTTTCTGGGATTCCGCCCGCCAATGCGCCGCGGGCGCCGTGTGGCTGGCGCTGCTGCAATACGTTTTTCGGCTGGACCCGGTCCTCAGCCGCCCGTTCGTGGCGTTGTTCTGCGTCTACACCTGGGCGTTTCTGCTGATCTTCCGCCTCACCGCCGTTCGATTGGCGGGAGTGATCCGGCGCGGGTGGGCCGCGCCGCACTACGTCATGGTGGTGGGGACCGGAGAGCGCGCCACCCGCCTGGCGCAGTCCGGCTGCGTGGCTTTCTCACGGAAGGCGGCGGGCCGGCGGACGCCGAGATCGCGTTGGGCGCCCTCTACAAGGTCTTTCCCATCGAAGAACTGCCTGCCATTCTCCGGCAGCATGTGGTGGACGAGATTCTCTTCGCCGTGGACAGCGACAGGCTGGCGCAACTGGAGGAGGCTTTCCTGCTGTGCGACGAAGAGGGCGTGCGCACGCGGGTGGCGGTGGATTTCTTTCCCCACGTAAACAGCACGGTGTCCCTCGACCGGTTCGGGGAGGTTCCCCTGCTGACCTTTTCCGCGGCCCCCTATGACGACCTCCGGCTGATGGCGAAGCGAACCACGGACGCGGTGATCGCCGCCGCCGGGCTCCTGGCCCTTTCTCCTCTCATGGCCGCCATCGCGCTTCTGATCCGCGTGACCTCGCCGGGGCCCGCCATTTTTCGCCAGGTGCGTTGCGGACTCAATGGTCGCCGCTTCCTTTTCTACAAGTTCCGATCCATGTGCCAGAACGCCGAAGAACTCAAATCGGGCCTGGCGCACCTCAACGCCAAGGACGGGGTCGCGTTCAAAATTCCCGACGATCCGCGGTTGACGCCGATCGGCCGCTACCTCCGCAAGTTCTCCATCGACGAGTGGCCGCAACTGTGGAACGTGCTGCGCGGGGACATGTCGCTGGTCGGACCGCGGCCGGCTGTACCCTGCGAAGTCGAGCAATACCAGCGCTGGCAGCGGCGGCGGCTGCGCATGCGGCCCGGCCTGACCTGCATCTGGGCCGTTTCCGGCCGCGACAAATTGGATTTCGAGACCTGGATGAAAATGGACATGCAGTACATTGATAATTGGTCGCTGGCATTGGACTGGAAGATTCTATTGCGCACGATTCCGCGCGTGCTGACCGGCCGCGGAGCCAATTGAGAGACTGAGCCTATGCATCTGATTCCCACTCAAGACGAAGTCGTGTCCGTTCTACGGGGTACCGGCGCGCTTCGCGAAGGACATTTCGAATACCCCAGCGGCCTGCACTCCAACGAGTACCTCCAGGTCCCCCTGGCGCTGCGCCACTACCAGTGCCAGCGCATGCTCTCGGTGGGGTTGAGCCGGCTGCTGCGCGCCAATCCGGAGATCCGCGCCGTCGTGCAGGATCTTTCGATCGTGGCCCCGGCTACGGGCGGGCTGCCGGTGGCGTTCGGGGTCTGTGAGGCCATCCGCGCCCGCCAGGTGTACTGGGCGGAGGGCGAGGATAACGAACCGTTGCGCTTCCGGCAGTTCCTGGAGCCGCGCCGCGGCGAACTGGTGGTGATGGTGGACGACATCCTTCGCTCTGGTTCCAAGTTGATGCAAATGAAGCTGCTACTCGAATCCTACGGCGCCCAAGTGCTGGGGCTGGCGGTGGTGGTCTATCAGCCCACCCCCAAGACCGCCGATTTCGGCTCGCTTCCGCTGTACAAACTGGCGCGGCTGGAGGCCAGCTACTATGCCGATGCCGCACACTGCGACCTCTGCCGGCGCGGCGTGCCCTTCGAGAAGGTCTGGCAATAGTTGCTTCAGTGTTGTGCATTATGTAACAAATTGTTTACGCAATTGCGTTAACAGGGGTCTAGCAGGCTGTTTTCCACAGGCTTTTCCACAGATTCGGTGGAAAAGTGGGGGCACAACAGGCGGCTTCGCATGGCTTCCGAGCAGGACAGGGTAAAATCGCCTGTCCCCCCCGCGGTGTTACATTGAGTTACAGATTTATGCATCGATACTGTCTGCTGGCGCTTGTTGGTTGCGCCGTCCTGGCCGCGCAGAACAGCGAAGGCGAACGGCTGGCGCCCTACTACCCCACCCCGGAAACGATCGTCGAGAAAATGCTCCAACTCGGCGGTCTCAAGGCCGGCGAGAAGATGTTCGACCTGGGTTCCGGTGATGGGCGGATTGTCATCATGGCCGCCCAGAAGTTCCATGCGCAAGCGGTCGGCGTGGAGTTGGATCGGGACCTCTGGAAACTGAGCATGGACAAGATTCGCAAGCTCGGGCTGCAGAACACGGCGCGCATCATCAACGGCGATCTCCTGAAGCAGGATTACAGTTCAGCGGACCTGATCACCGTGTATCTGCTGTCGGGCTTTATCGACAAGGTTCAGCCTTTGCTCGACCAGCAGTTGAAGAAAGGAGCGCGCGTGGTGGCGCACGATTTCGAGTTCCGGAACTGGACGCCGGAGAAGGTCCAGAACATCGCCGACGACGGCGAAGGCCGCAGCCACACGCTGTTCCTCTACCGGAAATAACCCCGTGCCCCTGCTGCCCAGATTCGGCTGGCCGCGCTGGGTTTCGGCGATCCGGCCCGTTCTGGCCGCCGCCGCCCTCGTGCTGTTGCCGGACGCGCCATGGTACCTGAAAGTCTTTCTCGGACTGTATGCGTTGGGCGCCCTGGCATGGGCGGTTCGAGGCGCGACGCCCAGCGGCATGGGCGGGCTGCTGATTCTGTTCGTGGATGCGGTGGTGTTTCTGGTCCTTGCGAACTACGGCAACGGGGGTGCGCTCTGGCTGGTCTCGGCTTTCTTTTTGTATCTCCTCACCGAAGCGTTGGCCTTTCACGGTCCCTTGGAAGTCGCGGTGGTGGCGCTGGTGGGGGCCGTGTTCTGCGGCCTGGTCGAACGCGGCGACCTTCCGCTGGAACGCACGGTCCTGGTATCCGGCGCGCTGGCCTGTGGGTTCGCCGTCAGCCGGCGGCGGCAGAAGGCCGAGGCGGACGCGCTCCGGCAGCAACTGGATGAGGCTCAAAAGCGGGCCGAGAAGGCGCGCGAAGCGGAGCGCCAGCGCATCGCCTCTGACTTCCATGACGGCCCGCTGCAGAGTTTCATCAGCCTCCAGATGCGCCTGGAGATCCTGCGCAAGCTTCTGGATCGCGACTTCAACGCCGGTATGGAAGACCTCAAGCAGTTGCAGGGACTCGCGCTGGCGCAGGTCCGGGACCTGCGCGCCTTCCTGCACAGCATGCGGCCGGTGGATGTGGACGGCGCCAACCTGGTGGCGACCGCCCGCCGCACGGCCGAGTCCTTTCAGAAAGAGAGCGGCATTCCCGTGACTTTCCTGGGGGCCAACACGCCCGTCGGACTGCCGCCGGAAATGACCCTGGAGGTGCTGCAAATGCTCCGCGAGGCGCTGCACAACGTGCAGAAGCACGCCGCGGCCACGCGCGTGGCGGTGGCCATGGAGAAGACCGAGCGGGGCCTGGAGATCTCGGTGGACGACAACGGCCACGGGTTCAGCTTCGCGGGGGCGTACACGCTGGAAGAACTCGAACTGCTGCGGCTCGGTCCGGCCAGCCTGAAACGCCGCGCGCGGTCCCTGAACGCCGACCTGCTTTTAGAGTCGCGGCCCGGGAGAGGCGTGGGCCTGAAATTCAGGATCCCGCTGCCATGAAGAGGGGCCGGGGGCCGGGCCGGTACGCTCTGGGTGCGCCCCGGGGAAACGCAGCGCTCGGCGCGCTCCTCGCCCTGGTTTGCTGTACGGCTTGCGGGCGATATGCGGATTTCACGCTGCCGCCGGTTTCAGGCGGCGACCCGAACATGAGTTTCACGTTCCAGGCGCTCGCCCAGCCGGTCATGACCCGCGGGGATGGTTGGGATTCGCGGGATGTGCTGAATCCTTCCGTTGTGCTGAATGCCTCTGGCCAGCCCGCACCCAAAGGGTATCCGCCCGGCCCCCGGCTGCTGAACTTCTATTCGGGTTTCGACGGCCAGACCTGGCGCACCGGCGTGGCGGAATCGGACGACGGGCTTCACTGGCGGAAGCAGGCGACCCTGTTCGAGCCGGATGCGCGGACCTGGGAGGGCGGCTATATCGCGGCCAACGGCTCCGCGGTGGCCTACTCCGGCGAGTATTGGTATTGGTACCAGGCCGGCCCGAAGGACCAGCCGCGGATCGGTTTGGTGCGGATGAAGCCCAACCAGCCGCCGCGCAAAGAAGCCGGCCCCGTCCTGGATTATGGGCCGCACGGGAGTTGGGACGAACGCGCCGTGGCCGACCCGGACGTTATCCGGATCGAGCCCTATTTCTACATGTTCTATCTCGGGCAGGACCGGGCGCGGCGGCAGCGGCTGGGGGTGGCGCGGTCGCGCGACGGTCTCCGCTGGCAAAAACTGCGGTCGAACCCTGTTCTGGAACTCGGAGGGCCGGGCGCCTTCGATGAGAACGGGCTGGGCGAGCCCGCGGTGTGGAACTCGCACGGGTTCTACTGGATGCTGTACACCGGGCGGGATGCCGCCGAGAACCGCCGCCTGGGGTTGGCGCGGTCTACCGATGGCGTCCACTGGCGGAAGCTCTCCGCGGTATTCGAGGGGACGGATGAGTGGGATTTCAAGGTGGTCTGCGACCCCAGCGTCGTGGTGAGCGACGCCGGCATCGGCGTCTGGTTCGGCGGGGGGAGCGTCGCCTCGCCTGACGAAAACCTGAACGGACAGATCGGGTTCGGCGTTCTGCGGCCGGGGCCCGCGGCGGAGGTCCGGTGAATATCGGGATTACGTGCTACCCTACCTACGGCGGAAGCGGGATCGTGGCCACGGAATTGGGGCTGGAACTGGCCAACCGCGGCCACGAAGTCCACTTCATCAGTTACGCCAACCCCATTCGCCTCGACCCCGGCATTCCGCGCATCCACTATCACGAGGTCGAGGTCTCGACCTATCCTTTGTTCCAATACCCGCCCTACAGCCTGGCATTGGCGTCGCGCATGGCGGACGTGGCGGAATCCTACGAACTGGACCTGCTGCACGTTCATTACGCCATCCCGCACTCCATCGCCGCGCTGCTGGCGCAGCAGATGCTTGCGCCCCAACGCCGCCTCCCATTCGTAACCACGCTGCACGGGACGGACATCACGCTGGTGGGCTCCGACCCGTCGTACTTCCCCATCACGCGGTTTTCCATCGAGCGCTCGAACGGCTGCACGGCGATCAGCGAATACCTGCGGCGGCGAACCGTGGAGGTCTTCGGGACCGGGCACGAGATTCGCGTGATTCACAATTTCGTGAACTGCGACCTGTACCATCCGGACAACGCCAAGACCGGCGCGTCGGCGTATGCTCCGGATGGAGAAAAGCTGCTGCTGCACCTTTCGAACTTCCGCCCGGTGAAGCGCGTGATGGATTGCGTGCGCATTCTGGCCGAAGTGCGCAAACGCTGCCCCGCGCACCTGCTGATGGCCGGCGACGGTCCCGACCGCGGTACGGCCGAGCACCTGGCGCGCGAATTGAAAATGGACCGGCACATTACCTTTCTGGGCAAGGTGAACCACGTGGAACGGCTCATTCCGCTGGCGCACGTGCTGCTGATGCCGAGCGACCTGGAGTCGTTCGGCCTGGTGGCGCTGGAAGCGATGGCGTGCGGCGTGGTCCCGGTGGCTACGCGGGTCGGCGGCGTCCCGGAGGTTGTCACCGACGGCGAGGACGGCTTTCTGGAGGCTGTGGGCGATATCCAGGGGCAGGCGGCGCGCGTGGTGGCGCTGCTGACGGACGAAGAATTGCACTACCGCATGGCCAAAGCCGGCCGTTGGAACGCGGCCGAGCGCTTCTGCTCGGATAAAGTCATCCCGCAGTACGAGAAGTACTACGAACAAGTGCTGTCCTGACCGAGCCGCCACCGCAGGGAGCCGTCATCGGCGGTCAAGAACAATCAAACCGCGCTCCGCGGCATATTTCCGTACTTGCACGAGGGCTTGGCCGCCGCCGGCCAGGATGAATTGCGTTCCTTTCGGGAACTGCCCCAACTTTTCCTCCAATGCTTCCATCGATTGGATACCGTAATATTGCGCCACCTGCGCCCGGAATCCGTGACCGTTGCTGCTCACCTGGATCGTCAGTGGCGTCCGCCAGGCTGGGAGGTCCTGGGCCGTCTCGTAGCGGCACTGGCCGGAGATGCACAGGGATTCGATCAACCGCAGATCGGCCTCGTTGGTGAGCCAGTGGGTTCCGCGCGCGAGGGCGTTCCGCAGTTCGAGTTCCAGGAACGGGTAGCCGATTTTCGTCAACTCCGGCTCCTTACCCTTCCAGTAATCGTGGAAGTAATGGAAGGCCTCCCACAAGGGCGCCGCCGCGGCGGCTGATCCGTAGCGTCCCAACGACTTGGCCGCGGCTATCTTTAGGCGCGCATCGGGGTGCACGAGGTAAGCGACCATGTACCGCTCCAGCGGCGGACCCATGGCGAGCGGCGGCGTGCCTTCGAAGTAGCGCGCCGCGCAGGGCGGCGCCGGGGCGTGCATGTCCCAGGGTTGAGGGTGAAAAACGCGATCGGCGTAGCCGGGGTCCACGCGCAGGAAGTAGGCCATCAGCAGCGGTTGGCACTGGTCCTGCTGGGATTCAAAAACGGCCTGGATGCGCGGCAGGGCCTTGGGGCTGGCGTATTTGGCAATGGCGGTCATGCGCAGTTCCGGGTTCCAGCCGCCGGGGCGCTGGGCGGCGGCCAGCGCCGCGATGAGCGCATCGTCCGTGACCCGCGCGGCCGCGGGCGGCAGCATCTCCAGTTCGGACGGATCCAGCCAGGTCTTCTCTCTCGCCAACTCGGCCCGGATGCGCGCTTGGGCACGCGCGGGATCGATGCTGTAGAGGTTCAGGAGCGCCTCGCGCGGGGCCTCGTAGTAGTCGCCCGGCTTCCAGGCGTCCATGGCCGCTTCGAGCAGCGGGATCATGTCGGGCGACCGCAGGGTGCTGGTATAGAGCCCAAGGAGCGAACGCTTCTCCTGCGCGTCGAGCGTGGGGTACGCCTTGATGAACTCGTTTTTGACGGCGGGGAGCCAGTCGGGATCGGGTTGGGGCGGATTGTCCCCCCGCACCTGCTGCACGCGCTGCATCAGCGCCGCGAAGGCCGTGGTTTTGGGCTCGGGTTGTTTTCGGGCAAGGCTGGCGGCCAGCGCGGCGGCCGCCTGCGCGGGCGGAACCGGAGTCTTGGCGCGGCCGCAGAGACTTCCCATGGCGTAAAGATATTCGGACGAGACCCTCTGGGACGGGCGCGCGATGGCCGCCTGCATCAACGCGCAGACGCGCGCGGGCTGGCGCGTGGCCGCGAGCCCTCGCAGCAGGCTGTAGGTCTCGGCGGGCAGGAGGGCCAGGGAGGCGCCCCACGATGCGGGCACGTCCAGGAAGCGGATCCGGTCGGCGGCCTCTCGCCGCCGCTCGTAATTCTGCCCGGTCACAGGCTGCGGTCCGCGCAGAATCGCCTCGCTCTCCGCGATGGTCTTCCGGATCCAAGCTTCGGTGGCCGGGACCACCTCGATTTCGATGGTGTTGGAGATGGCGTACTGCGGCGGGTCCTCGTAGCCGTAAGTGCTCCCCATGGGCCCTTTGGCGGTCAACACGAGCTTGTGTCCCAGCACCGCCGCTTTGTAGCGGCCGGGGCGGAGACGAGGCAGGTAGTTGTTGAGCGCGAGGGCCACCGGGTTGGCTGCCTCCCCAAGGTGGAAGGTGGGATCGCGCGTCTCCATCCACGGGCTGAAGGTCTGAAAACAGGGCGAAGCAAAAGAGCCGCAGCCTTGAGGTGGCTCGAGAACGAAACCGGCGTACTGCCACTGTTCCGGCATCGTGTACTGCCCGGGCACGCGTGTGGGGAACGCGGCTTCGGCGCGAATCAATTCGCCTTCATGGTAGGGATGGGGATCGATCAGCCGCAGCGAAAGCTCGATTCCCGGGGGGGTCTTTACGTTCCACTGCGCGAGGGCGGAGGAGAGGGAGAACAGGACCGCAAAGATCAGCCGCAATTCTGGGGGCACTCCGAATTAGACCCCCGCCAAAGGCCGCTGGTTCCGGGTAGGACAAGTGGGGCGGGGCTTCTGCCCTTCCGCCGGGAAGAAGCCCCGCCCCACTTGCGGGTCCTACACCTTTACGCAGGCGCGCAAGGCGGCGTCCCAGGGCGCGCGGTAGGGCTTGACGCAGGCGGCGGCGGCTTCCTTGTCGCCGATCACCACTTCCTTTTCGGGATCCCAGCGGATGGCGCGGTGGAGCCGCAGGGACATGTTCGCCAAATTGCAGACGACCGCTACCCTGTGGCCGTCTTCCACCGAACAGAAGGGCTTGTTGCGGCTGCGGACGCAATCGAGCCAATCGCGCTCGTTCAGCGCCATGGTGGGGTCCACGCCGGAGGCGGTCAACCCGTAGCGGTTGTCGGTGGCGACTCCCGCGCCGGCTCCGCGTCCCTGTGCGCCGGCCCCGCGGCCCTGCCCGGCGGCTGGCGGCGCGCCGGCCCCGCGGCCTTGACCCCGTCCCGCGGCCGCGCTCTGCGCGAACTCCGGCAGCCACGGCTCGCGCGGCGTCTGGTCGTAGACCGGTCCGCCGGTGGGGTGGCCTTGGAACCGCGGAATGTCATTGACGGGATTGCTCTTGGTCTCCGAAGAGATGGTGTAATTGCCGGCCAGGCTCATGGTTCCTTTGGTCCCGGTGTAGAGCTGGCCGCGCATGGAGTCGCCGCCGCTGCCGGCATTGGCTTCGCGAATGGCGGCGTACATGGTCCAGCCCGGAGCCCCGTTCTTGCCGGGGAACACCCAGATGGCGTCCTGCAGGTCCGGGGTGTCGCCGTCGTCATTGTCCAGCGCGTACCGGCCGCCCTCGGACATGACCAGCGTGGGGCCCTTGGCGTCCATGCAATACATCACCTGGTCGATCTGGTGCGCCCCGAGGTTGGTCATCTGCCCGCCGGAGAAGTCCCAGAACCAGCGGAAGTGGTACAGCCCGCGGTGCGCCTGGTAGGGCGTCTTCTTCGACGGCCCCAGCCACATATCGTAGTCATAGCCGGGAGGCGGGTCGGTCACGGGGGTCTTCCCGAAGCCGGGGTAGATGTTTCGGAAGGCGCTCCAGCGGACGGTGTGGATCTTGCCCAGGGTTCCGGCCTCGACCACCTTCTTGGCCGCTTTCACTCCCGCGCCCTGGCGGCGCTGCGTTCCCGCCGTGACGATCCGTTTATACTTGTTGGCGGCCTGCACCATCCACTTGCCCTCGTCGATAAACAACGTCATCGGCTTCTCGACGTAGACGTCCTTGCCGGCTGCGCACGCCATGATGGTGAGCAGCGCATGCCAGTGGTCCGGCGTTGCCACGACGACGGCCTGAATGTCCTTATTCTCGTACATCTTCCGAAAATCGCCGTAGCCCTTGGCGTTGGGATTACCCATGTATGCCAGGCCCTCGTCCAGACGGGGCTTGTAGCAGTCGCACATGCCGACCAGATCGACGTCGTTGAAGGTCTTAAAATCCGCGACGTGCTGCTTGCCGATTAGTCCAAATCCGATGAAGCCCATCCCGATGCGGTCGTTCGCGCCGAGAATCCGGTTATAGGAAGCCGCCGTCATCGCGGCCGCGCCCAGGAACACGCGCCGCGTGGTCTGAGCGGTATTGCTTTCGTTTGGCATCTCTCGCTCCTTCACCTCAACACACGATCACCGATGGTCCGCAGTATAAGTCATAGCCCTCCGGAGTTCAACGGTAGGGGAAAAAGCGGCCGGTGAGAAAGCGATTGACCGCCGCAACCCGTTGGCGCACAATTGACGGAAAGACACGCGCGGTAGAAGCTCTGGCCGCGGGTCTTGGAGTCACAGGGGCCTAATCTCCCGGCCTGCGTCAGCAGTCCGGTTTTTAAGGAACGCGCCGGAGCGCCGCCTCCCGGCGCGAAATTGCCGCCGCTGCCACGCGGCATCCAAAGGGGGTCCTCGATGTTCCAGTTCCGTTCGCACGCGCGGAAATCCATCGCTCAGATTCTTACGCTTGCCTTTCTGCTTTTGGCGGCGGTGTGCGCCCTTCCGGCGCAGACCGGCCCGCAGGGTACTTTCGTGGGCACGGTCACCGACAGCACGGGGGCCGTCGTGCCCGGCGTTAAGGTCACCGTATTGAACGCGGGTACGCAGTTTGTCTCCGAGGTGACCACCAATTCGGAAGGCAACTACTACGTTCCCTACCTGAACCCGGGAACTTACCGCATTACCGTGGCCGCCGGCGGCTTCAAGCAGTACGTCCGCGACGGTATCGACCTGCGGCCCGGGGAGACGCCGCGCTTCGACGTGATGCTGGAGGTGGGCGCAGCCTCCGAGGCCGTCACGGTGACGGGGCAAGCCCCGCTGCTGAACACCGAAACGGCCACGGTGGCCACGGCTCTGCCGCAGGAGATCCTGCAGGACATCAGCAACGTGCAGAAACGAATCGTGCGCAACCTGTACTATATGCCCGGCGTGGTGGGCAACGGCTCGCAAGGTTATCACATCCTGGGCAATATTCAGCGCTCGATCGGGTACACCCTGGACGGCATCGGCGGGAAATGGCCGGGGCTGGGCACGTTCGACCAGAACGACCAAATGATCCAGACCACCCAGGACGCCCTGGAAGAGGTGAAGGTGGTGACCAGCGGCATGTCCGCCGAGTTTGGGCACGCGGCGTCCGGCGGCTTGCAGTTGACCTTCAAATCGGGGACGAACCAGTATCACGGGTCCGGCGAGGATCGGTTTCTGCGTACGCCCCTGGTGCACCGGTCTTATTTCCAGCAGGGGACGCAGCAGCCGTTCCGCTACGACGCCGTGGAGGCGACCTTCAGCGGCCCGGTGCGGATCCCGAAGCTGTACAACGGCAAGAACAAAACGTTCTTCCTGTTCGGTTTCGCGGACCACATCGAGGACTGGTTCGCCGAATCCCATACCACCGTGCCTACGCCGGAGATGCTCAACGGCGATTTCACTTTCGGCGGTAAGGGCTATCCACTCTACGATCCCAAAACGATCCGGCAGGTAGGCAGCACGTGGACCTCCGACCCCATGCCCGGCAACCTCGTTCCCAAAAACCGCTTCGACCCTGCGGTGGTGAATTTTCTGACGTACAACCCCTGGGCAAAGCCCAACGACACGGGAACCCTGAGCGCCACGGGCCCCAGCTTGAACCTGCTCGATACCGGCGAGAAGCCCATCACGCGCACCCGTTGGGACGTCAAGGTGGACCACATGTTCTCCACCGCGCACAAGATGTTCGCGCGCTACTCGCAGGCGCATCACCGGGCCGTGGCTAACGGCGGGAATCCACAACTGGCGTGGCACGACCTGGACGCCAACCTCCAGGTATCGCCCATCGACCTGATCAATGGCGTCCTGAGCGAAACCTGGGTGATCGGTCCGACCAAGTTCAATGACGTCCGCTTCGGGTACAACCGCCGGCGCAGTACGACGGGAGCATTCGGCGCGGACCAGGGGTGGGCCCAGAAACTCGGGATCCCCGGGGTCGGCCCGGAGAATTTCCCGTACTTCAACATTGGGTGGGGCCTCAGCGCGCTGACGCCCAGCTACTATTCCGGCGAAGAGTTCACCGTCCAGGAGAACTACACGCAGGTGGTCAGCACCCATAACCTGAAGGTGGGATACGAACTGCTGCGCTCGCGGTACAACCAGGCGGCCGGCGTGCTGCCCACGGGAACCTACAACTTCGGCGGCACGGGCCTGCCGTTCACGCCCAACACAGGAAACAGCTTCGCTTCATTCCTGATGGGTTCGGTAACCAGCGCCACTTTCAGCCAGCGCTTCGCCAACTGGCTGCCGCGCTGGTGGCAGCACGCGATCTACATTCAGGACGACTGGAAAGTGCGCCACGGACTGACGTTCAACCTGGGGCTGCGGTGGTCCTATGAATCGCCATTCCACACCAAGTACAACCAGCAGTCGCAGTTCGACCCGAGTTCCAAGGACCAGCTTACCGGGCTCCCGGGGGCGCTTACGCACCCGGCCGGGTATCTCAGCAAGAAGGACCTGAACAACTTTCAGCCGCGGTTTGGGATGGCCTGGAATTTTCTCCCGAAATGGGTGTTCCGCGCCTCTTTCGGCGTGATGACGCAGGATATCGGTTCGCCCGGCGGCAACGCCAACCAGAATTTCCAGGACTACAACGGCAACGCGAATGTGGCCATGCCGACCGGCGACCCGCTGATGATCCAGTACCACGACACCGAATGGGGCGTTCCGCTTCATGACGACAGGAAGCTCTTCGAGTTCCTGATCCTCGAAGGGATGCAGGCCGGTCTGAGCTGGTCTACCATCCTGAACAAGAGGGAGAACTTCCGGAAGGCATTCCACCGCTTTGATCCGCGGATCGTCGCCCGCTATGGGACAAAAGACGTGAATCGACTTCTTGCCGACCCGGGGATCATCCGAAACCGCCTAAAGATTGCGGCGGTTATCGACAATGCGAGGCGCGTCCAGGAGCTGCGCCGCGAGCACGGCTCGTTTGCCGGCTGGCTCGACGCGCATCATCCCCTGAACCGAGACGAATGGGTGAAGCTGTTCAAGAGGACGTTCCGTTTCACGGGCGGGGAGATCGTTAACGAGTTTCTGATGAGTCTCGGCTACCTCGCTGGGGCCCACGAGCCGAACTGTCCGATCTACGCCCGAATCGCGGTGCTCGATCCACCCTGGGCGACGGAAAACGCGGCAGGCCGGGCGATGCGCGTAGCGGATGATCGTGCGGCGCCAAATTGACGCAACCGCGGCTCCGGGCTATACGAGCGCCCGGAACTTTTGTCTCGGACGTCTCGTATGTTTGACCGCCCGGCGTTCTGCCGGGCAGGCTCCCAAGTTCGCCCCGGGCTCGCCCGGGGCTCAGTTGATCCACCGGTCGCCGATG
>JAIQFU010000624.1 GCA_020073115.1 Terriglobia bacterium | reverse complement strand
TTGTGTTCTTCTTCTTCATGCTGTATCCCCCGGCCTGGAGCGTGGCGCGCATGAACACCGAGCTGTACCGGATAGGGCCGTTCGTGCTCCCGCCCAAGACCCTGTTCATCATGGTGCAGTACCTGATGAACCGCGACGAGCGCTGGTTTCCGGAGCGTGGCCCCGAAGTGGCTACCGTTTATCTCCATGTGGCCGAACTGGCCGGCGCCGTGGATCCGGACGAATTGCGGGAGGTCTACCGGGAGGCATCCCTGACGCTCCGGGATTTGGCGGGAGAAGCCTTTCCGATGCCGGATGCCGAAATGTTCCCGTACCTCAACCCGGAGTCGTTGTTCGAGCAGGCCTGCGCCATGGACCCAAACCCCGGGGCGTTCCAGCGCTGGGTGGACTGGGCCGGGGAGCGCGACGATTCCGCCGCCGTTCGCGCCGCCGAAGCCTGGCGCCGCGCCCTGCCCCAGGACCCTCGCCCCCTCCTGTGCCTCATGCGTCACGCCGAGAAGCGCCAGGCGCTCAAGAAAGCTCTCTCCTATTTGCGCGACGCCGAACTCCTCGATGGCGTCAGTTCGGAAGTGCGGCGCGCGCGCCTGCGCCTGCTGGTGAACGGCGCCTTCCGCCACATCCAGCAAGGCAAGTGGCGGCTGGCTTTGCCCGAACTGGACGAACTGGAAGCGCTGCCCCAGGCGCGCGAAGGCGACCGCCTCGTTTTCATCGCGGCTCTCCGCTACTTCGCCTGTAGCCGGGCGGGAGATGCGGCGGGAGTTGCGGCCACCCTCCGCAACATCGAGCAATCGATCGGCTCGATCGCCGCTGCTCTGCTGCTCTCCTCCGCCGGCAGCCTGTGCGGCGGCAGTTACGGCGTGGAGGCCGGGAAGCTGTCGGGTGGCTGGATCGAGGCGCTGTTGCGTGTACGCGACATCGGCCTTGACATGGGCTACAGCATTCGCTTTGACGCGGGGTTCAGGCCGAGGATCCTCCACGAGCTGTGGTCCGCCCCCGCCACGGATCTGGATTCTTTGTTCAAGCTCGCCGCCATCGCCGTGAAACAGCAATGGCGGGACGTTGCCTACGTGATCTCGACCGCCGGCCTGACCCGTCCGGACCCCCGGGAGGGCCACTTCCTCCTGTTGCGCGCGCGCGCCCTGCCCGATTTGGAGCTGCGCCGCGCCGAAGATTGCATCCGCGCCGCGTTCACCCTGGCGCGCCGGAATAACGATTCCGCGCTGGCCCAATCCGCTATCGAGCTCTGGCGGGAGATGCGCCTCGAGGGACCGTTCAACGTCGATCCCGGCCTGATGGACAATCGGAAGCTCGACAAATTGCTCCAACGCGAACGACTCCGGGTAAAGCCTCCGCAGTATGGCGCGTGGGACCTCCACGGGGGCCTGGAACTCGCGTCATCGCCGCGGAGGAAACCCCGCCGGAGCCGCCGCAGGCCCTTCGAATCCGATGCGGAGCTTCCATTTTGAGGAAGGACATGCCCCTCGACGACCCCTACCAGGCGCTGGAGTTGACGCCGGGCGCTACCGACGAAGAGATCCGCGCGGCGTATCTGCGGAAAATCAAGGAGCATCCGCCGGAGCGCGATCCCGCGGAGTTCTAACGGATTCGGGACGCGTATGAGCAGTTGCGCGACCCGCGGGCGCGAGCGCGCAGCCTGCTCTTCAGCGGCGATCCCCTCGCTCCGCTGGCCGCGCTCCTCGAGGGCCGCCGCCTCTTGCGCCGCTTCGTGGGGCCGAAACCCTGGCTGGAGGCGTTGAAACGACAGTGACCGCGCTCGATCGGTCGAGCGCCAACCTCGGGGCGGGGTACGACTGTCTGGGCGTCGCCCTCGAGCTTCTCAACGTCGTCGAGCTCGAAGTTCGGGCCTGGTCGCGCGGCGGCCTCGAGCTCGAAGTCGACGCTCGATGCGCTGCTCGATCTCCACGTCCGCCTGGCCCTGGGCGCGGAGACGGCGCGGCAGTCCGCCGCGGCGTTCCGCGCGAAACGCCCGTGGTGGCGCAAGGGATCCGCGGAAGAAGCGGAGCGCGCCGCCGGGATTGTGGACGCGCTGCTGAAGGGGTACGAACTGACCGCCGCCCGCTTGCTCGAAACGCTCCAGTCTTACGGCGTCCTCGAAATCGACTGCCTCGGCCGGCCATTCGATCCGCGTGTGATGCACGCCGTGGGGGTGGTGGAGGATCGCGGCGCGCCCGATGGCTCCGTGGTCGAAGTCTGCCGCCGGGGCTACGAGTGGAACGGCGCCGTGTACCGTCCGGCGCAGGTCCGGGTAGCGCGGCGGATTGGGGCGGCCGGGCCTCAGGAGGGCGAACTATGACCGAAACCGAACTCGTTGTCGGCATCGATCTCGGCACCACCAATTCCGAGATCGCGGCCTATGTGGACGGCCAGGTGCGCGTCCTCGGCCCCGACCCGAAGATGCTGCCCTCCTGCGTGGGCCTGTCTCCGGCGGGCGAGCTCCTGGTGGGCCTGGAGGCCCGCCACCAGCAGGTCCTTTACCCCGAACGCACGGTGCGCAGCATCAAGCGTAAGATGGGCTCCGCCGAGACCGTGGCCCTGGGCGAACAGCATTTCACCCCGCCGGAGATTTCCGCCTTCATTCTGCGCGAACTCGCCGGCTGGGCCCGCCGCGAATTGGGCGCCCCCGTCTCCAAGGCCGTCATCACCGTGCCGGCGTATTTCTCCGACGCGCAGCGCAACGCAACGCGCGAAGCGGGGGCCCTGGCCGGACTGGAAGTGGTGCGCATCCTGAATGAGCCCACGGCCGCGAGCCTGGCCCACGGGTTCGGCGATGGCCGCCGGCGCAACGTGATGGTCTACGACCTGGGAGGCGGCACCTTCGATGTCTCCGTCGTGACCATCGAGGGCGACGTGACCGAGGTGCTGGCCAGCCACGGCAACAACCGCCTGGGCGGCGACGACTTCAACGACCTGCTCTTCGAGCGGCTCGCCAAGGAGTTCGAGACCCGCCACCATGTGGATTTGCGCGGCGATTCCGTGGCCCGTGCGCGCCTCTGGTGGGCCGCCGAGGAAGCCAAAAAGAAGCTGAGCTTCGATCCGTACGTCCGGGTACGCGAAGAGAACCTGGCGGTGGCCGAAGGCAAGCCCCTGCACCTGGATTTCGAGCTCTCCCGGGAAGAGTACGAATGGATGATCCGCCCCCTGCTCGATTCCACCCTGGACAGCATTTCCAAAGCTCTCGACGATGCCGGCAAAACCGTGCGCGAGATCGACGCCGTGGTGCTGGTCGGCGGCTCCACCCGCACCCCCCTGGTAGTCCGTCTCCTCCAGGAGCGCACCGGGCGGGAGCCGCTGCAGGACGTTCATCCGGACCTCTGCGTGGCGCTGGGGGCCGGCGTCCTGGCATCCCGCCTGGGCGGGCACGAAGTGGAGCGCGTGCTGGTGGACGTCTCCCCGTACTCCTTCGGCCCCTCTCACATGGGGCTCCGCGGCGGCGTCCCCTACCCGCACTGCTACGCGCCGATCATTAAGCGCAACACGCCGCTCCCCGTCACGCGCACGGAGCGGTACACCACTTGCGTGCCGCACCAGACTACCGTGGAGGTCGATCTTTTCCAGGGCGACGACGAGGACGCGCTCAAGAACATCCCCATCGGCAGGTTCCGCATCGACGGCCTGCGCTCCACCGATGAGCTGAACGAGGTGCTCTGCCGCATGAGCCTGGACATGGACGTCATTCTGCACGTGACCGCCATCGAGAAGGAAACCGGCAAATCGAAGGACGTCACGATTCGAAATGCGTTCGCCGCCCGGACCGAGGACGAGATCGCCGCCGCCCGCCGGCGCCTCGAGGCGCTCTGGGCTGCGCGCGAGGCGGATTTCGGGTTCGAGGATGCCGGCGGCGAGGAAGACGGGCCGGTCATCGACGTACCCGTGGCGCCCGAAATCATCGACATGCCTCTGGAGAAGCTTCCGGGCCGCGAGGAGGCGGAAAAACTCCTGGAGCGTTCGCGCGCCCTGCTGCCGAAGATCCACCCCGATGACGTGGAAGAGGCCGTCGCCATTCACGAGCGCATTGAAGCGGCCATCCAGGCGCGGAACGCGGCGGACCTGGAAAAGGCCGCCGCCGATCTGCGCGAATTGCTTTTCTTCCTGGAGGGCAAGTGAACGGCTGCCCCGCGTGCCTCGCCACGTTTCGGGGAACCCCGGAGTGCCCGCGCTGCGGGGCCGACCTGGCGCCTCTCATGGCCTTGGCCGCCCACGCCTGGCGGTTGCGGCGCGCCGCGCGGGAAGCGCTGCGCGCGGGAGATTTCCCCCGCGCCCGCGGCCTCGCCGGGGAAGCCCAACGCATCCACGACACCCCCGCCGGGCGAGGGATTCTCCTGGCCGCCACCGGCCTGGCCGGAGACCCACTCCACCCTATATCTTCAGCTCCCACCCCCTCCGCAACACCGGCCTGATATATTTGTTCGCCTCGGGGTTGTTAGTGAACCGCAGGTTCTTGCTGTCCCACTCCAGTTTGCCCGGGACGCGGAATGCGATGGCCGCCAGGGCGAGCCACTCCGCGTAGGGCGCCGTAATACTGAAATCGGAGCACGACGGGTCGCCGCC
>JAIQFU010000084.1 GCA_020073115.1 Terriglobia bacterium | reverse complement strand
CTGCACGCGCGGTGCCCGGCCTCGGCGGACGTTACCGGCTCCTGCCTGGTCTTGATACTGGTCAGCCAGTCCAGGTGGTGGTCGTCGTTCGGGCTGGCGTGCAGCCGAATCTCGCCGTCCTTAATCCCATTTCGCAGGATACGCAGGTCGCTGGCGTCCAGCACGTTGCTCCGCGGCCGGCCCTCGGCCGAATCGCCCAGCCGGTAGTTGCCGCGCGTCACCCAGATCCAGCCTTCCTCCCCGACGAACTTCACGCCGTTGGGATAAAAGTCGCTGATATACATCGCCACCCCGCCCGCGTAGTCCGCGCGGACGTGAAACGACCCGTGCACGTCCCACAACCCGGACCCCTTCCTGGGAAACTCGGCCAACGCCTGGATCGTCAGCGGGCCGGTGCTCTCGGCGTCCATCCCTACATGCGCGGTATCGACGTGGTGCGCGCCCCAGCCCGTGATCATCCCCGCGCCGAACTGATCGCAGCGCAGCCAGCCCGGGCGGTCGTAGCGCTGCGGCAGATTCGCCGCCTGCGGGTGGACGCGGTCCTGGGTGTAGTAAACCAGCGGCGTCGAGCCCAGCCAGAAGTCGTAGTTCAGATTCTGCGGCGCCGGCATCTCCTTCTCATTTCCTCCCGGCGGGTCCACGGGCAGGCCGATGTAGACCTCCTTCAGCTTGCCGATGCGGCCGTTGCGCACCAACTCGCAGGCGAAGCGGAACGGGAACGCGGAGCGCTGCTGGCTTCCGATCTGCAAAATGCGGCCGCTCTTTTTCACCGCGTCCGCCATCTGCCGCCCTTCCCGGATGGTGAGCGAGGCGGGCTTCTGCAGGTATACGTCTTTGCCCGCCAGCGCGGCTTCCATGGCCGGCTGCGCGTGCCAGTGGTCCGGCGTGCTGATGCACACTGCGTCGATGCTCTTGTCCGCCAGCATCTCGCGATAGTCGCGGTACGTCTTGACGGGGGCGAACTTGCCCGCGCCCACCGACCGCGTGTAGCCGGCCTCGATGTTCTGCCTGGCGTCGGCGATCCGCACCGTGTCGAGGTCCGCCACCGCCACGAACCGGGCTTTGTCGCTGTGCCGCATTACCCCGGGAAACTCCGACGCGCGAAAGATGCGCCCACACCCGATCTGCCCCACCTGGATCAGGTTGCTCGGAGCCGACTGTCCGAACAGGTACGAGGGGACAATCATCGGAAACCCGACGGCGGCAGTCTTGAGAATGTCCCGCCGGGTGGTCTTCTCTGCCTTCTGTTTTGGATCCGCACTCATAGTGACTCCCTTCCACGCCTGCTACTCCGGCAGCGGTTGGCCCTTGGTCTCCGGCGCGAACGGCAGCGCCGCCAGGCCCAGCAAGAATACCAGGCTCATGGTGATGCCCGCGTACCGCATTGCGTCCGGCCCGTGGTACACGCGGCTCGTCAGCAGCCCGAGCCCCAGCGGCCCCGCCGCCGCCAGGAAGCGTCCCACGTTGTAACAGAAGCTCGTGCCCGTGCTGCGCAGGCGCGTCGGGAACAACTCCGGCAGGTAGATGGCGTACCCGCCGAACAACGCCAGTTGCGTGAAACCCATCAGCGGGATCATCCAGAAAATCTGGCTGATCTCCTTCAACTGCCAGAAGGTGAACGAGGTCGTCAGCATGGCCGCTACGAACCCGATGGCGAAAGCCTTTTTGCGGCCCGTGCGCTGCGTCAGCCGGGTGAAGGCGTGGATGCCCAGGAAGCAGCCCGCGTTTTGCAGCAGGGACGTGATCCCGATCCACATCGTGACCTTGCCCGCCAGGTCCGCGCCCGTCAGGCCCCGCGCGCTGAATGCCCGCTCCAGCACCGGCCGCAGCAGGTCGTAGCTGAAGAACCCGATACCCCAGAGGCCGATCACCCCGGCTACCGCCAGCAGCATGCCGACGATCGAATTGCGCCGCCAACGCGGGTCGCCCAGTAAATCGCCGAACGAACCCATCCGCTTCTTTTGCGCGCGCGCCTTGAGCCACGCCTCCGGTTCCTTCAGCTTCTTGAAGACCAGCAGCGCCATGGGCGCGGGCAGCGCGCCAATGAGGAACATCCAGCGCCACGCCCCGGTGACCGCCCCGGTACGCTCCATCTCTCCCAGCGTGATCCCCACCAGTCCCGCCGCCATATTGCCCACGGTGGACAGCGCCTGGACGAGGCCAAGCGCATAGGGCCGCGCCCGCTCCGGCATCACTTCCGCCACCAGCGTCACTCCCACGGCGAACTGCCCGCCCACGCCCAGTGCGCACAAGAACCGGTAGATATTGAACTCCACCAGCGTGCCCGCGAAGAAGCTCATGCCCGTAAACAGGGAATAGAGCAGGATGGTGAGCGTCATGGTTTTGGCGCGCCCCAGGCGGTCGCCCAGGATGCCGAAGACCACTCCGCCGAGAGCCCACCCGATCATCAGGATCATGGTGGAATACCCGGCCTGCTCGGAGACGATGCCGTCGCTCACGCGGCCGCCCATCAGATCGCGCACCGCCGGTTTGCGGGCGATGCTGAAAAGCTGCTGGGCCATGCAGTCGAACATCCAGCCCATGGCGGCGACGGCGAGGGCGAACCACTGATAGCGCGTTAGTTCCTTGTACCAGACGTATTTTTGCGGGGCGGTCTCGGTGGGCGAGGGGGTTCCCATAAACCTGCCGCAGATTATAACAGTCAGTAGGGCCGCGCTCCGCGCGATCCTACAGATCCACGGCCACCACCTCGTGATCCAGAATCGAGGGAATCGTCAGGCTGATCGCACCGTTCGCCTCCCGCACCACGGGCGTCCGCCCGCTCACCAGCAACTGCACCTTCTTCGCCCGCGCCCCCTGCGGCAGCCGGATGCTCACCTGCTGCGGCGGCGTGGGGATGAACTCGCGGATCGGCCCCTTCATCGCCATGGGATTCGTGAGGTTCACCAGGTGAACGGTCATGGAGTCTTTCTGACGCCAAACCGTCACATCCAGCAGGCCGGGGCCGGTCACCGTCACGGGGCGCGGTTCGTTGGCCGCCCAGTCCGCCGCATTCCGCAGCAGCTTCCAATGATCCACCACCAGGATCTCCCAGAACGTACGGTCGATGTCCCACGGGAAATAAACCGCGCGCCCCTTGCCGGCCTCGTGCACGAAAACCTCGGGGATGTCGGTCTTGTCTACGCGTGGGTAGACCTCCTCCATCGGCAGATCGGGATACGTGGGGATGAGGGTGATCGGCGGCCGGTAAGAGGCGTCGTGCGTGCGCGTGCGAACGCGCGAAACGCCGTTGATGATGCGCTCCGCGTCATCCAGGCCGGCGAGGATCGGATGCCGCTTGCCCGCCGGCCCCTCCAACCGCAGATACGAGTTCTGCATCCGCGCATCGACTGCGCCGTCGTAAGAGGCGCCGAACAGATCGGCCAGCCCGAAGTCCGGCCGCCGCGCGCCCCACTCGTCGTAGAGCGACGTTTCGTGCGTGGCCACGATGCCCCCGCCGCGGTTCACGAACGCGCGGATCTGCTCGCATTGCCCGGTGGACAGGGCGGCGATGTTGGGCAGGATCAGAAGCTTGTACCGGCCCGTGTGCGCCTCATCCAGCAGCTGGTCGTGGACCATCTCGAAGGGAATGCGCGCTTCGATCAGCGCCTCGTAATAGCCGAGGGCGT
Organism: Terriglobia bacterium; assembly: GCA_020073115.1. Classification (GTDB taxonomy): domain Bacteria; phylum Acidobacteriota; class Terriglobia; order Bryobacterales; family Bryobacteraceae; genus BOG-224. The sequence goes on along the minus strand of JAIQFU010000084.1, from coordinate 9,004 downwards.
GGTCCTCCACCGCGGCGCGCGCCCGCTCGGCCCCATAGAATCGCGCGGTCTGCTGCGAATAGACCATGCCCACGCGCGCCAGGGGCTCTTCGTTCCGCAGGTAGCGCTCGTTGCGGTAATGCCAGCCGTAGAGGTCTTCCACCACGGGGAGCCAGCGGCGGTCGCGCAGCGTGCCCGCGAATTTCGTGAACCAGGGGCGCATCCCGTTGGCAACGCCGTCCAGCGCCCACAACCGCACCTCCGGGCCGTTCTGTACCGAATCCTTCCACCGGTAGGCCTCTTCCTCGCCCACGCTGAAGATGCCGCCCACGGGCTTGCGGCCCATGGCGGCGCGGTACTCCTTGGCGCTCTTCCCGTTCATCCACGGCGCCGCCAGCCCGCTGCGCGCCTGCCGGTCCGCGAAGAGGATGGGGGCCAGTTCGCCCACCCGTTCCATATCGAGATCGCTCAACGCGCCGCCCCCCGTGTTGGGTATATAACGCGCGGCGGGGTTGATCTTGCGGATTTCGGAATCCCACAACTGCCAGAGATCGAACAGGCGCTGCTGATGCCACAGAATGTAGGCGCGGCGCGCGGGGTCGCGCGGGTTGGCGCCGCGCGGCAGGTCGAGGCCCGTGGCCGACCGGAAATTCGCCAGGCAGTGCTCGCAGTAGCACATCCCGGAGCCCGCCCAGCGGTTGCTGAAGATCCCGTCTACCTTATATAGGGAGACGATTTCCCTCGTCACCGCCGTCATGAATTCGAAGTTGTAGGGCCCCAGCGCGCAGGTGACCCAGAAATCCGGGTCGGCCCAATGTTTCCGCTTGTTGCCCTGGGCGTCCACCGCGATCCAATCCGGGTGGGCATCGCAGACATCCTGGTGGCACGCGTGCGGGTCGGTGCGGGCGATGACCACCATATTCAGCTTGCGGCAGCCGGCCACCAGATCCCCGAAGGAGTCGCGGTCGCCGAGCCACTTGCTGCGGTAGTGCAGCGGGACCTTGGTGGGGTAGTACGCCACGCACCCGCCTGCGCTGAGGCAGGCGGCGTCGGAATGCGTGCGCTTGAAGTAGTCCAGCCAGAAGGCGGGGTCGAACTTGCCCGGGTCGTCTTCGACGAGCGTCAACTGCGCCCAGCGCATGGGCCGGTCGAACCAGCCCTCCTGCCCGGCCGCGGGAGGCGCGGCGCCGCCCGCGGCGGCAGTGGCCGCAACGGCGGCGGCGGTGCGGAAGAAGTCCCGGCGATTGGGGTCCGTGGGGTTCATGACGCTACCCATTATCCGTCAAGGAATGGGTGGGGCAGGCGGTTTCGCCTGCCGGGGAGCGCAGCTCGCCCCGTCCGCCGATGGCAGGCGAATCGCCTGCCCCACCTTTTGGCGAGGCGCCGCGGGTAAGATATTACGCGGAGGCCCGCATGGTCCCGCTATCGTCTCTGCACGAGCTTTTCGACTACAACTACTGGGCGCGCGATCGCCAACTGGAGGCTTGCGCCGCGCTCGCCGAAAGCGACTTCTCGAAACCCACGGGCAGCAGTTTCTCCTCGCTCCGCGACACCCTGGAGCACCTGGTAGCCGTGGAATGGGTCTGGCTGGAGCGCTGGCAGGGCCGTTCGCCCCGCGGCATGCCGCCGTGGAACCTGCGAACGGTAGCCGCGCTGGCGGACCGCTGGCGCATGGTGGAGCGCGACATGCGCGCCTGGCTCGCCAACCTGAAGCAGGAAGACCTGGACTGCCCGCTGACATACACGAACATGAAGGGAAAGCAGTTCACCTACCCGCTGGGCCGCACGGTGATGCACCTTCTGATCCACCAGGGCTATCATCGCGGCCAGGTAACCACGCTCCTGCGTCAACTCGGCGCCCAGGCGCTCCCGGTGGACCTGCTGGTGGCCTACGACATGGGCTTCCGGCTGTGACTCCGGGCGCCGAAACCCCCAAAGAATCTGGCCATGGATGAACACGGATAAGAATAATCTCTTATCCGTGTTCATCCGTTGGCTGGGCCGGATTTTTCAGCGCCCTCGGATTAGAGCGCGATCGCGAAGCGTTCGCGCAGTTCCCGCGCGCCTTCTTTCGTGGCGAAATACTGCTTGCCTTCCTGAGCCAGCCAGCCCTGCTTCACGCACCACGCCAGGAAAGCGGCGCCGATCTCCAACGGGTTCACGCTTTTCCTCCCCGCCGCCCGCTGCTCGTGGAGCGTCTGGTGGGTGCGATGCCATTCGGCGTCCTCCTCCGGAGTGACGCCGAGTTTCTTCATCAGGGAGGCGTGTTTGGCGGGTGAGAGTTCGGGGGCCTCGGCATGCCAGCGAGCGTGCTCTTCCTTCGTCATATCCGCGCCCATGTGGTGAATTTTCCTGCCCATTTTTGTCCTCGACAGCATGTTACGGCCCGCGCCGCGCCGAATCAAGAAAGTGGCCCCTGCTATTTTTGGGCAGGGCGCCGCTTTTTTTCTTCGCTACCATCTACCCTATGGAGCGAATCGCGGATTACGAGATCGATCCCCTGTTCCTGCGGCGGTGGTCACCTCGCGCCATGAACGCAGAACCGCTCAGCCAGGAAGAACTGATGCGTCTCTTCGAGGCGGCGCGATGGGCGCCGTCGTCGGGCAATTCGCAGCCCTGGCGCTTCGTTTATGCGCGCGCCGGGACGCCGCACTTCGACCGCTTTTTAGACCTGCTGGCCGAAGGCAACAAGCCCTGGTGCGCGCGAGCCGGAGCGCTGGTGGTGGCTCTTTCGAAGAAGGTCTCCGACTCCGGCAGGCCGCTGCCCACCCACTCCTTCGACACCGGGGCGGCATGGATGTGCCTCGCGCTGGAGGGCTCTTTTCTCGGGCTGGTGGTGCATGGCATGGCCGGCTTCGATTACGTGCGCGCCCGGGAAGCCGTGGGCGCTTCCGACCAGTACGACGTCGAGGCCATGATCGCCATCGGCCACCCGGGAAGGCTCGAAGACCTTGCCGAACCGTACCGCGCGCGGGAGGCCCCCAACGGCCGCCGGCCGGCGACGGAGTCGGCCTTCGAGGGCAGCCTGCCCGGGTAGCTTCGCGGCTCCCCTGCTACACTGGAAGCGGTGGACCGCCTATACAGCCGCACGGAACTCGTCCGCCAGCGGGGTCAATGGAAGCAGGAGGGTAAGGCCGTGGTCTTTACCAACGGCTGCTACGACCTCCTTCACCCCGGCCACATCCGCCTCCTCGAGCAATGCCGTTCCATGGGGGACAAGCTGATCCTGGCCTTGAACTCCGATGCCAGCGTTCGCCGTATGAAAGGGCCTTCACGGCCCTTGCTGGACCAGAAGGAGCGCGCCGAAATCGCCCTGGCGCTGGAAGCCGTTGACGCAGTTACGTTTTTCGATGAGGACACGCCGCGCGAACTCATCGCCGAGGTCCTGCCGGACGTTCTGGTGAAGGGCGCGGACTGGTCGCACTTCGTCGCCGGCCGGGAGGAAGTCGAAGCTGCCGGGGGAAAGGTAGTGATGGTGGCCCTCGAACCCGGATATTCTACTACCAACATCGTTGGTCAGATCCTGAACCTCTAAGCCTTGATCCATCCAGCCGTTCACGACCTCTTTTCGGACTTGGGGAAGAACCCAAGCTTTCAGGAAGTATTACGCGTAATCGGGGCGCAGGGAAGAGCATCGCTTTCCGGCTTGACGATCGCAGCCAAAGCGGCGTATTCGGTCCTCCTGTGGCAGTCCTCCGGGCGTCCTTTGATCCTGGTAGTAGATGGGAACAAGCAGGCGGAAGCGCTGTCGGAAGCGCTCGGCACGTTCTTCTCGCTCCTGCTCTCGGACGAGCGCCCCGGCCCGCAACTGCTTCCCGCGCTGGACGTTCTGCCGCTTCAGAACCTTTCGCCGCATGCCGAAATCTGCGAGGAGAGGGCCATCGGGTTATGGCGTCTGGCCACGCAGCGGTCCTCCATCACCATCCTGCCGGTGGCTTCGGCGCTGCTGCGGATCCACCCCGGCGACTTCTACCGGCAACTGGCGGTCAAGCTCAAAGTGGGCGAGGAAATCCCCCTGGAGGACCTGCTGGCGCACCTGGAAAGCGTCGGGTACCAGCGCCGCGAACCGGTGGAGATGGTGGGGGAGTATTCCATTCGCGGCGGAATTCTGGACGTCTTCTCGCCCGAGGCGCCGAAACCGGTGCGGATCGATCTGTTCGGGGACGTCGTGGACTCCATCCGGCGGTTTGAGGTGGAATCGCAGCGTTCCGTCCTGAAAATCGAAGAGTGCACCCTTCTCCCGCTCACCGAGTACCAGAAATCCCGTCCGCTGCTGGCGCAATTAGGAGACCTCATGCGCGAGGCGGGTATTCCGGGCCGCGACCTCCCGCCGCCGGGCGAACCGTTCGGCGGCTGGGAGCTGGTTGCGCCGATGGTCCGGCCGCGGCTCGGGTCGGTCTTCTCGCTGCTGGAGCGGCCCATCATCGTGTGGGACGAACCGGAGCAGGTGCACGCGGCGGCCGGGCGGCTGTGGAAAAGGCTGGAGCAGATTGAGCGTTCGCCGGCCTACGACCCGGATCGGATTTTCTTCAGGCCGGAGGATTTGGAACGGCAGGCGGCGGCGGCGCCGCAATTGGAACTGAAGGAATTGGCGTTGGAAGAGCAGTCGGTCACGCAGCGCTCCTTCCATATCTCCACGCGCCCGGCTCTCGCGTTCCACGGCAACATCCAGGTGGCCATCGCGGAGGCGCGCAACCTGGTGGAGACGGGCAACCGGGTCGCGTTCTTCGCCTCCTCCACGGGCGAAGTCGAGCGCATGGCCGACATCCTCAACGAGTACGCCCTCCCTTACCAACTCGGGCTGGAGCAGTTCGATTCCACGCCCGCGTACCTCGCCGAGCGCGCGTACATGGCCGGTGCGGCGGCCAGCGTCTACCTGATCAAAGGCCTCATCCGGCACGGCGCCGTCTTTCCGGATTCGAAATTAGTAGTATTTGGCTCCGAAGATCTCTTCGAGACCTCCGAACTGGTGGCCCGCGCACCCGCCTCCAAATCGGCCCTGGCCACCTTTTCCGCCGACCTCATCGACCTCAAGCCGGGCGATTACGTGGTTCACGCCGAGCACGGGGTCGGGCAGTATCTGGGCGTGCGGGAAATCGCTCAAGGCGACTCCCGCGGCGACTACATGCTCCTGGAATACGCCGGAGGCTCCAAACTCTACGTCCCGCTGACCCGCATGGACCTGGTGCAGCGCTTCCGGGGAGCGGGAGAAGCCAAACCGGCTATGGACCGCATGGGCGGCGCCACCTGGACCCGCACCAAGACGCGGATCAAAGCCAAAATGCGGGATATGGCCGACGAACTGCTCAAGCTCTACGCCGCCCGCAAGATGGCGGAGGGCTTCAGCTTTTCCTCCGACAGCAACTGGCAGCGCGAGTTCGAAGACGCTTTCGAGTTCACCGAGACGCGCGACCAGATCACCGCCATCCAGGACATCAAGCGCGATATGGAGAGCCCTCATCCCATGGACCGCCTGGTCTGCGGCGATGTGGGGTTCGGGAAGACCGAAGTCGTGATGCGCGCTGCGTTCAAGGCTTTGGGAGACGGCAAGCAAATCGCCATCTTAGCCCCTACTACGGTCTTAGTATTTCAGCATTTCGAGACCTTTAAACGGCGTTTTCAGCCGTTCCCGGTCCGGGTCGAGATGTTCAGCCGGTTCCGCCAACCCAAGGAACTCAAAGCCGCGTTGGCCGACCTGGCCGAAGGGAAAGTGGATATCGCCATCGGTACCCACCGGCTCTTCTCCAAAGACGTAATCTTCGCCGACCTCGGCCTGGTCATTGTGGACGAGGAGCAGCGCTTCGGCGTCAAAGACAAGGAACGGCTGAAACAGCTCAAGAAAATGGTGGACGTGATCAGCATGAGCGCCACCCCGATCCCCCGCACTCTACACATGTCATTGTTGGGCTTGCGGGATATGTCGGTGATCGAGACGCCGCCCAAGGACCGCCTGGCCATCCACACCGTGGTGGCTCCGTTCCACCCCGAGATGATCCGGTCCGCCTTGGAGCAGGAGTTGGGCCGCGGGGGACAGGTCTACTTCCTGCACAACCGCGTGGATTCCATCTGGTCCCGCGCTGCGATGCTTCAGCAGCTCGCGCCGAACGCGCGCATCGGCGTGGGACACGGGCAAATGGCCGAGGCCGAACTGGAGCGCACCATGCTCCAGTTCATGCGGCACGAGTTCGACATCCTGGTGTGTACGACAATTATCGAAAATGGCCTCGACATCCCGCTGGCGAACACCATGTTGGTGGAAAACGCCGAGCGGTACGGGCTGTCGGAGCTTTATCAGTTGCGTGGCCGGGTGGGGCGCTCGAACCGCCGGGCCTACGCCTACCTCCTGGTCCCCCCGGACACGGAACTCACGGAGATCGCCCGCAAGCGGCTGGCGGCCCTTAAGGAGTTCAGCGACCTCGGGGCGGGCTTCAAGATTGCCGCGCTGGACCTGGAGTTGCGCGGAGCGGGGAACCTGCTGGGGGGCGAACAGCATGGACATATCAACGCCGTGGGGTTCGACACCTACGTGCGGCTGCTGGAGGAGACCGTCCGCGAGTTGAAGGGCGAGGAAGTGATCCCGGAGATCCATTCGGCGCTGAACCTGGGGCTGGACATCCGAATTCCGCCGGATTACATCGCCGACGAGAACCAGCGGCTGCGGGCTTACCGGCAAATCGCCAACGCCGCCGACGCGGCTTCGCGCGAGCGGGTGGAGAAAGAACTGGAAGACCGCTACGGGCCGGTCCCGGAAGCGGTACGCAACCTGCTTCACTATTCCGGGCTCAAGACCGCGGCGGAGCAGATGGGCATCGAGGCCATCGACCGCCGCCACAACGTAATCAACGTGAAGTTCCACGCCGGGACGCGCGTGGACCCGGCGCGGTTGATGGGCATCGTCAGCCGCACGCGGGGCGCGCAGTTCACCCCCGCGGGCGTGCTGCTGTTGCCGCTCGACGGCCATGCGGGCGCGGGCGAGGTCCTGCGCTTCGTGGCTGAAAAACTGGAGGGTTTGAGGCAATAATGGCGCCGGTCCCGGCTTGCCTGTCCCGGACGGGCCGGTTGGTACCTGCCCCGCCTGACCACAGGCGTTGCTCCGCTTCACACCCGGCGGGTGCTCCGGGCTTGGTAAAATATGAGGGTTCAGTTATGTATCGCCGGTTTGTACTACTCATAGCGACGGCTGCGTTCTCCGCTGTCGCGGCCGATGTCCGCATCGTCGAAGAAATCGCCGCCAAGGTGAATGGCGACATTATCACCAGGGGCGAGTTGAAGGAGAGCCAGAAGGAGCTCCAGAACGAGCTCGTCTCGCAGGGGATCAAAGGCCCGGACTTGGACTCCAAGTTAAAGCAGGCCAATGCCGACGCCCTGCGCGACAAGATCGACGAACTGCTCCTGGTTCAGGCCTCCAAGAACGCCAACCCGCCCATCAACGTGGACGCGCAGATCAGCAAGTGGATTGCGGATTGGCAGGTACAGGCCCGGATCAGCGACCCGGATAAATTCGCGGAGTTCGTGCGCCAGCAGTATGGCGTCACCCTGGAGGACCTGAAGCAGCGCCGCAAGAACGAGATGCTGGCGCAACGGGTAATCGGCCAGGAGGTCGGTTCGCGGATCGCGATCCCGGAAGGCGACATGAAAAAGTACTACGAGGAGCACAAGGCCGATTTCGTCCGCCAGGAGGAAGTGTTCCTCAGCCAGATCCTGATTTCGACCGATGGCAAGACTCCGGAGCAGGCGGCCGAGGCGGAGAAGAAGGCCAAGGACCTGGTGTCGCGCGCGCGGCAAGGGGAGAAGTTCAGCGACTTGGCGTCCGCCAATTCCGACGACCCGGAGACCGCCCGCAATGGCGGCTATCTCGGAACGGCGTATAAGCGCGGCGATCTGCGCAAGGAGATCGCCGATCTCGTTTTCGCCCAGAAGCGCGGCTATGTGAGCGACCCCATCAAGATCGCCACTCCCCCGGGATTCCTGATCCTCAAGGTGGAGGAGAAACACGAGGCGGGACAGGCCACCTTCGAGGAAGTGAAAGACGAGATCCAACAGATCCTCGCCGGCCCCAAAATGATGCCCAGGGTGCGCGAGTTCCTCACGAAACTGCGCCAGGAAGCCTTCCTGGAGATCCGCGAGGGATACCTGGACAGCGGCGCCGCGCCTGGAAAGGACACTTCCTGGCATGATGTGGCGCAGATCAAGCCGCAGACCACCACCAAGGAAGAGGTGGCGGCGCAGCGGCGCAAGAAGTTCCTCGGGATCATCCCCCACGGCAGAGTGGGCCCGGCCGAGCCGAAGGGCGAACCGGCGGCGCAGCCCGCTCCCGCAGCCCCGCCGGCGCCCGCCGCCCAGCCCGCCACCAACGCGCAGCCTCCGGAGACCCCGGTGAAGAAATGAAATCGCCCTATGTGAACGAACTCGAGCCGAGCCAGGTGATCACCACCAGCTTTCTGGTGCACTCCAAGGAGATCCGGCAGAAGAAAACGGGCGAGTTGTATCTTTCGCTGCTGCTGGGAGACCGGACGGGCGAACTGGACGCCAAGATGTGGGACAACGTCGCCGAGGTCATCGACGGCTTTGACCGCGACGACTTCGTCAAGGTCAAGGGTTTGGTCCAGATCTTCCACAACCGCCCGCAACTCACGATCCACAAAATCCGGCGGATGGACGACAGCGAGATCGAGTACGGCGATTACTTCCCCTGCTCGCGCCGCAGTCCGGACGAGATGTGGGGGGAATTGCGCGGCATCGTGGCGGAGTTGGGGAACCCGCATCTGAAGGCGCTGCTGGAGGCGGTGCTGGACGACGAGGACGTCGCCCTGCGCTACCGCCGCGCCCCGGCGGCCAAGCAGATCCATCACGCGTACCTCGGGGGCCTCATCGAGCACGCTCGGTTATTACCGGTTCCCGGCGATACACGGCGATACGCTGGTCTTCACTGCGGAAGGGGACTTGTGGCGGGTCGGCGTCCAGGGCGGCGTCGCTCAGCGGCTGACGGGCCATCTGGCGGAGGAGGTGAAACGGGTCAGAAAAA
>JAIQFU010000623.1 GCA_020073115.1 Terriglobia bacterium | reverse complement strand
ATCTCGGTGCTCACCGACCGGACTTTTTTCCAGGGCAGTCTCGGGGATCTCGAAAGCGCCCGCGCGGCAACCGCCCTGCCCTTCCTCCGCAAGGATTTTACGATCGCAAATTTGCACGTTCTGGAGGCGGCCGCGCATGGCGCGGATGCCATTTTGCTGATCGCCGCCATCCTCCCCGAGCGCGAGATCCGCGATTTCCGGGAGGCCGCCGCGCGCTACCGGATGGCCGCGCTGGTGGAAGTGCACAACCGGCGTGAGTTGGAGATCGCCGCGGCGGCGGGCAGCGACATCATCGGGGTCAACAATCGCAACTTGACCACCTTCGAGGTGTCGCTCGAAACCTCGCTGCGGCTCGCGGAGCGCATCCCCGCCGGCGCGTTGCGCGTGGCCGAAAGCGGTATCCACGGCGCGCGGGATATCGCCACCCTGCGGGCCGCCGGCTACACGGCGTTCCTGGTGGGCGAGCACCTCATGAGATCGGAAGATCCCGAGGCAGCCCTGCGGGCGCTGGCGGCGGCATGATTCTCAAGATCTGCGGCATCACCAACCAGGAGGATCGACGTGGCTCAACTCCACGGGAGCGAGCAGGCGGCGGAGTACCCCGCGGGCGTGCGGGTCTGGAAGGCGGTACGGGTGACGGAAGGATTCGACGCGGCGCAGTACGTGGAGTGCCCGGCGGAAGCGTTGCTGCTGGACGGACCGGCATCGGGCGTGGCGTTCGATTGGGGCGTGGTGGGGCAGGCCGGGGACCTGCTCCGCTTCAACCTCATCCTCGCCGGCGGACTCGACGCCTCCAACGTGGCGCATGCCGTGGCGCTCGTCCATCCCTGGGGCGTGGACGCCTGCTCCCGCATCGAAAGCGCTCCAGGCAAAAAGGACCACAAGAAAATGACTGCATTCCTCGCCGCCGCGCGGGAGGCGCTCGGCGCATGACCCCGCAACCCGACCCCGGCGGCCATTTCGGCCCGTACGGCGGCCGCTATGTTCCCGAGGTCCTGATGGCGCCCATCGAAGAGCTCGAAAAGGCTTACCTCGAAGCGCGCCGGGATCCCGCATTTGAGGCGGAGTTGAATGGGCTTCTGCGCGACTACGCCGGCCGGCCGACGCCGCTCTACTTCGCGCGGCGCATCACGGAAGCGCTCGGCGGGGCGCGCATTTACCTCAAGCGCGAAGACCTGCTCCACACCGGGGCGCACAAGATCAACAACTGCCTCGGCCAGGCGCTGGTGGCGCGCCGGATGGGCAAGCGGCGCATCATCGCCGAGACCGGCGCGGGCCAGCACGGCGTGGCCACCGCCACGGTGTGCTCCCTGCTGGGGTTCGAGTGCGTGGTCTACATGGGGACGGAGGACATGCGGCGGCAGCGCCTCAACGTCTTCCGCATGCGCCTGCTGGGGGCCAAAGTGGCCGGCGTGGATTCCGGCAGCCGCACTCTCAAGGACGCCATCAGCGAGGCCATGCGCGACTGGGTGACGAACGTGGCCGACACCTACTACCTGCTGAAGCCCGCCGCCAGATTCTGGAGTCGGAAGGCAGGCTGCCGGACGCGATCTTCGCTTGCGTCGGGGGCGGATCCAACGCCATCGGCGTTTTTCACGCCTTCGTGCCGGATGCCGGAGTGGAACTGATCGGCGTGGAAGCGGGCGGGCGAGGCAGCGGCGCCGGCGAGCACGCCGCCCGCTTCCGCGGCGGCGCCCCCGGCGTGCTGCAAGGTGCGTACAGCTACCTGCTCCAGGACGAAAACGGCCAGGTGTCCCTCACGCACTCGGTTTCCGCCGGCCTGGATTACGCCATGATCGGCCCCGAGCACGCCTGGCTGCACGACCTCGAGCGCGCCGAGTACGTGGCCGCTTCCGACGCCGAGGCCCTGGACGCCGCCCGCCTGCTTTCGCGCACCGAGGGCATCATTCCCGCGCTGGAGTCCGCGCATGCCGTGGCGGAGGCCCTCAAACGCGCCCCGGCGGCCAAGGGCAGGATCTTCGTGGTGAATGTGTCCGGCCGCGGCGATAAGGACGTCGATATCTACCGCGAGAACTTCCCGGAGTTGGACGAGCGATGACGCGCATCGGGCGGCTTTTCGAGTGTCTGAAGCGGGACGGGCGCAAGGGCCTGGTCGCCTACATCACGGCCGGCGATCCGGAACCGGCACGCACGCCCGCGCTGGTGGAAGCGCTGGTCCGCGGCGGCGCCGACCTTATCGAACTCGGCGTACCGTTTTCCGACCCCATCGCCGACGGCCCCGTCATCCAGCGCGCGGGCGAACGCGCGCTGGCCGCCGGGACGAGCCTCAAGACGGTGCTGGAGATCGCGGCCGGGATCCGCGAAGGTTCCGAGGTTCCCCTGCTGCTCTTTACCTATCTGAACCCGGTGATCCGCTACGGCCTCGACCGCCTGGCGCAGGACGCCGCGCGCGCGGGCATCGACGGCTGCCTTCTCACCGATGCTTCGGTGGAAGAGGCGGGGGAGTATGCGGCGGCGATGCATCGCGCCGGCCTCGACACGGTGTTCCTGGCCGCCCCCACCAGCACCCCGCGGCGGCTGCAACTGATCGCGCAGTATTCCACCGGCTTCGTTTACCTGGTTTCACGCACGGGCGTGACCGGCGAAAGGGATTCGCTCTCCGCCGCCGTGGGCCCGCTAGTCCAATCGATGCGCTCCATCACCGGCCTGCCCCTCGCGGTGGGCTTCGGCATCTCCAAGCCGGAACACGTGGCGGAGTTGGGCCGCCAGGTGGAGGCCGTGGTGGTGGGCAGCGCTTTCGTCCGGCTGATCGAGCGGAACGCCGGCAACTCGTCTTTGGAGATCCAGCTCGAATCCTTCACGCGCGAACTGAAGCGCGGCTTCGGGGCGCCCGCATGACCAGGGACGAAGCGCTCGCCAGGCTGGAGGAATTCCGCATCCTCATCGACGAGGTGGACCGGCGCATCGTGAGCCTCCTCAACGAGCGCACGCGCGTGGTGGAGGAAATCGGACGGGTCAAGCGCGAAGCGAAGCTCCCCATCTACGAACCGAAACGCGAGGACCAGGTTTTTGCCAATACGGCCGAGGCCAACCACGGCCCCATCACCCAGGAGGCGGTCCGCCGCATTTTCGAGCGCATCATCGACGAGATGCGCACCATCCAGCGCATCCGCATGGAAAGCGCGGCGAACGAGGTCAAGAAATAAATGCTAGTCGTTATGCAGCAAGGCGCGACGGAGCAGCAGATCCAGGGGGTGATCGACCGCCTGGTGGAAATGGGCTTCGATGTGCACCGCTCCACGGGCGTCATCCACACGGTACTGGGCGGCGTCGGCGGCAAGGAGGAAGTGGACCTCGCTCTGTTCGAGGTCATGGAGGGGGTGAAGGAGGCGCATCGCATCGCCTCGCCATACAAGCTGGCGAGCCGCAACTTCCGGCCGGGCGGAACGGTGGTCAAAGTCCGCGGGGTGGAGATCGGCGGCGACAGCGTGGTGGCCATGGCCGGCCCCTGCAGCGTGGAGAGCCGCGAACAGATCGAGCGCTCGGCCGAAGCCGTGGCCCGCGCCGGCGCCACGGTGCTTCGTGGCGGCGCCTTTAAGCCGCGCAGCTCTCCCTATGCCTTCCAGGGGTTGGGCGAAGACGGGCTGGAAATGCTGCGAGCAGCCGCGGACCGCAACGGCCTGGCGGTGGTGAGTGAAGTCATGGACCAGACGCAGATCGCGCTCGTGGCCCAGTACGCCGACATCCTGCAGGTCGGCGCGCGCAACATGCAGAATTTCAACCTGCTGCGCGAGTTGGGCCGGCAGCGCAAGCCGGTCCTGCTCAAGCGCGGGGTCGCGGCCACCATCGAGGAACTGCTGCTTTCGGCGGAGTACATCCTGGCCGGCGGCAACTACGACGTGATCCTGTGCGAGCGCGGCATCCGCACCTTCGAAACCTACACCCGCAACACCATGGATATCTCCGCCATCCCGGTGGTGAAGAAACTGTCGCACTTGCCCATCGTGGCCGATCCGTCGCACGGCACCGGGCGGCGCGACAAAGTGGCGCCGATGGCCCGTGCGGCCGTAGCGGCCGGCGCCGACGGCATCCTGGTGGAAGTCCACCCCGACCCCGACCACGCCCTGAGCGACGGCGCGCAATCGCTGCGCCCCGACCAGTTCCAGGAATTGATGGCGCAGTTGCGCATCATCCTGGCGTTGCGCAAAGCCGGGTTTGCGGGCGAGATTCTGGGCGTCAGTTCCGAGCGCGCCATCGCCGAGGCCCTGGCCGCGGGAGCGATCGACCGCGGCGCATCGTTGGCCGAAGCCGTCCCGCGGGCGGACCTCGTCTTCCTTTCCCAGGCGATCGGCCGGATCCTTGACACGGTCCGCCATATCGACCCGTTCGTCCGTCCCGGCGCGCTGGTGACGGACGCGGGCAGCACCAAGTGCGAGATCGTGGACACCGCGCGCCAGCATATCGGCCGCTGCCAGTTTCTGGGAGGCCATCCCATGGCGGGCAAGGAGACCCGCGGGGCGGCCGGGGCGGAAGCCGATCTGTTCTCCGGCCGCCCCTGGATTCTGACGCCGGACGAAACTTCCGAACTCGAAACGCCCGCCGCCCGGACGTTCTGCTCGTGGGTCGAGCGCTTCGGCGCGCGGCTCGTGATTGTGGATTCGGACGAGCACGACCGGCTGGTCTCGCTCACGTCGCACCTGCCGCAACTCGCGTCCACCGCGCTGGCCGCCACGCTGGAAGGCCGGTTGGCGGAAGGCGCCCGGGCCGCGGCCGGCCCCGGCTTGGGCGATGCGACGCGCCTCGCGCTCAGTTCGTACGACCTGTGGCGCGACATCCTGGCCACCAACGCCGGGCATATCGACCGCGCCCTGGCCGCCTATATCCAGGAACTGGAGCATATGCGCGACAATCTGCGGACGCGGCAACTTCAGGAGGAATTTCGCCGGGGCGCGGAATTCGCCGCACGCCTGCGGAAACCAATCTGATCCGGCGCGCCATTTTACGCTACACTACCCATAGGCTTAGACGTGTAGACGCGCGGCCGGCGGAAACCGATTTCTGCCGGAGGGCGCGCCAGTCTTACAAGCGCGGCGCTCCGTCCGGTCCGCCACGCGAAATGCCGGATTGAAGGAAATTCTAAATGGAACAGAAACTCAAGATCGCCGTGTTCATCGATTTTGACAATATCGAAATCGGCGTCAAGTCCACCCTGCACCGCGAATTCGACGTGGCGGCGGTCCTGGACGCGCTGAAGGAACGCGGCGAGATCGTCACCAAATTCGCCTACGCGAATTGGGGCAGACAGGAATCCGCCACGCGCGCTCTCTCCGAACACGCCGTGCAGATGGTTCAACGCGACCCATCTCCGCGCGGCGACAAGAACGGCGCAGACATCAACCTCGCGTTGGACGCCCTGGAAATGGCGTTCACGCACGACCACATCAATGCATTCGCGATTGTGAGCGGCGACAGCGACTTCATCGCCCTGGTCAATAAACTGAAGCAGTACGACAAGCGCATCTTCGTGGTAGGCGGACGCGCCTTCACCAGCACGATACTCCAGAAGAACTGCCACGAGTTCGTGGCCTACGAATCGATCATCGACGACCGGCCTCACCGCCGGCAGCCGCAACCGCAGCAGCAGCCGCAGCCGGAAGCGCAAGCGCAGCAGCCGCAAGCGCAGCAGGCGCAACCGCAGCAGCAACCGCAACCGCAGCAGCACCCGCATCAGCAGCGGCCGCCGAGCAAGCGCGTGACGCTCGACCTCACGCAGGCGATGCCGCTGGTGGAGCGGGCGCTCGGCGTGCTGGAGCGCCGCGAAGTGCGGCCGCAGCTCGGATTGCTGAAATCCACCATGCTGCAGCTCGACTCCACCTTCAACGAAAAGGCCTACGGGGCAAGCTCCTTCACCGATTTCGTCGAGAAGCTGCAGAAGGCCGAATTCGTGGATGTTTCCGGGGGCGAAGGCCGGTACATGATCCGCATGAAAGGGGCCATCCCGGAGAAGCCCGGCGCCAAGCCCGAAGAGGCCATCCCGCTGCTGCGGGACGTTCTCGAAACGCACCGGCTGGAGGTGGACAACGGCGCCGCGGCCGACGAGTTGGCCGAGTGGGTCCGCCAGGAGCAGCCCGCGCTCGACTTTCAACAGTACGGGTTCCAGGAGTTCAGCGAATTGCTGAACTACGCGCAGGACAAAGGCCTGGTCCGGATCCAGGCGGACGAGGAGAAGGGCCTGACTGTGTACCTGGGCGCGGAATTTCACCCGCCCGCTCCGCCGCCGGAGCCGGAACCCACCGCGCCGGTGGAGGAAGAAGAGGTCTACGAGCCGCAGCCCCTGGTGCCCGGCCAGCCGACCGCCACCGGCGAGATTCCGATCCCCGCGCCGACGCCCAAGCCGATGCGCCGCCCCCGCGCCCCGCGCAAGACGGCCGGCGGAGGAACCGCCACGAAGAAACGCACGACCAGCCGCCCCCGGAAGAAGCAGCCCTCGGCATAAGATGTGGGCATGCTGAAGCGTGCGCCACAAGCTTGACCCATGGCTCCCTTACGGTTGCGAGCCGCGACCGTAAGGGAGCAGCGGTAAAGCTACTTCAGAACCAACAGACTAATTCGCGACCGCAATATACAGCGTCTGGCTGCCGCTCACTCCCCCCAGCTTGAAAGTCAGCGGCGTGGCGTCGTTCGCCGGAACCCCGGGCACGACCACGTTGATCTGATACAGCCCATACGACCCAGGCGAGAGGCCCTGGTACGTCACATTCCCGGCCGAAGTCCCGAAGAACACCTGCAGCGTCGTTACTAGCGAAGTCCTGGCGGGAGCGGGCTGGCCGGCCGGCGTGTCCGGGAGTACCGGCCCGAACCCC
>JAIQFU010000622.1 GCA_020073115.1 Terriglobia bacterium | reverse complement strand
TCAGCACGCCGTACAGCTTCCCGCACCTGATGGGCTTGAGCACCACGATCTACGCCAAGTGGAGCGCGGCCAGCCAGACCCTAACATTTGAGAGCAATGGTGGCTCTGCGGTTGCCCCCGCTGACCGGCGGCCGCATCGCAGCCATCGTGGCCGAGGACGATTTTGCCGACCCCGCTCTGTTGTTCAACGTCCAGCTCTGGGCCGGGATGCACTACATTCGCCGCTCCGGCCTGGCCCTCCTGAACAGCCCCTGGCTGGACGTTCCCGATAACTGGCTGCGGGTCCGCGAGCCGCACCCCTGCCAGTTCTTGAATCCCGTGCTCATGCGCCATTGCCTGGCGGACGCGGAGGACCGGCCCGACCGTCCTCCCCTCGACGTCCTGGTGGGGGTGCGCACGCAGCCCCTGCCCGGGCCGGAGCGGCGGATCACCGCCGCCATCGCCGGGCGGTATGGATTGACCAGGCGGGTTTGGGATTCGCCTTACCTGTCGATATACGCCCGGCCGGACGTACGGATGAGCGCCACTTTCGGAGGAAAACCATGAAGGGCATCGTACTGGCGGGCGGCTCGGGAAGCCGCCTCTTCCCACTTACTAAGATCACCAATAAGCACCTTCTACCGATTTACGATCGGCCCATGATTTATTACCCCATTCAGACGCTGGTGGACGCCGGCATTCGGGATATTCTGATCGTCACCGGCGGCCGGAACTCCGGCGATTTTCTGCGCCTCCTCGGCAACGGCAGGGAGTTCGGGCTGAAACACATCAACTACACCTGCCAGGAGGGCGAGGGCGGCATCGCCGACGCCCTGGCCCTGGCCGAACACTTCGCCGACGGCCATCGGATCTGCGTCATCCTCGGCGATAACATCATCCAGGGCGGCATCCGCGAGGCCGTCGCGCGCTTTCGCAAGCAGCGTTCCGGCGCCCATATTCTGCTGAAAGAGGTGGCGGACCCGGAGCGGTTCGGGGTGGCTGAGATTTCGGGATTCAAGGTAAGGGCGATCGAAGAGAAGCCGTTACGCCCGAAATCGAACTACGCCGTGACCGGGGTCTACCTCTACGACGCTACGGTGTTCGAAAAGGTCAGGAGCCTGACGCCCTCCGCGCGCGGCGAACTCGAGATTACCGACGTCAACAACGCCTATATCCGTGAAGACGGGTTGACGTACTCGTTCCTCGATGGCTGGTGGACCGACGCCGGGACCTTCGATTCTTTGCTCCGCGCCGCCAATCTGGTGGCGCAGTCGGCGGCGGAAACGCAAACCGCGGCCGCGGGCGCCGCGGCGGCCCTCACCCTGCCCGCCCAGTAAATTGTGGGTGGGCATTTTTGCCCGCCGTGTCGACATCCGGCCCGATGCCGGAGCTTCACTCCGCTACGCCTTCTTCAACTCCGCCAAGATCCGCTCCGGCGTCATCGGCAACTGTAGCATCCTGACGCCCACCGCATCGTAAATGGCGTTAGCGATCACCGCTCCCATGTTGATCATGGGCGGCTCGCCGCAGCCCTGCGCCGCAAGTTCCGGGTTATCGATGATCACCGTCTCGATCTTCGGCAGCCAGGAGAACCGCGGGATTTCGTAATCGGCGAAGCTCTTGCTGAGCACGGCGCCGTCCTTGAACCGCACCTCCTCCGTCAGGGCGTAGCCCAACCCCATGGTCATGCAGCCTTCCATCTGCTGGCGCGTGCCGTCGGGGCTCACCGTGACGCCTTGGTCCTGCGCCTGCACCAGGCGCTTTACCTGCACCTTGCCCGTCGCTTTGTTCACCGCCACCTCGGCGCACATCGCGACGTACGTCCCGGAATAGACCCCGCAGGAAACCCCCACGCCTCGCCCGCTCGGGGCTTTGGCCGGCTTCCAGCCGAATTTTCCGGTGGCTGTCTGGAGCACCCGGATCATGCGCTTGTCGGTCAGGTTTTTCAGCCGGAACTGCACCGCGTCCATCCCGGCCTTGGTAGCCAGCATGTCGATGTGCGATTCGCGCGCGAAGGTGTTGGTGTTGACCGACGGCGCGCGCCACGGTCCGACGGCGAACGGGTGCATTCCCGGAGGATTGCCCCCGCCCCACTCCCCGGCCGAGGTGGTGCGATGATTCGGCACATCGTAGAACTGCTCGGCGTTGCGGTTGCCCGCCCCCACCACGGCGTAATCCCAGGAGACGATCTTCCCGTCCGCGGAGATGCCCGCCCGGATTTTCACCACGGCCGCGGGACGGAAGCTGTCGTAGAAGAATTCCTCCTCGCGGTCCCAAATCACCTGTACGGGCTTTCCCGTGGCTTTGGCCAGGCGCGCGCTCGAAACCGGGGGAGCGGCGCCGACGATCCTTAACTCGGCTGACGAAGTTGCGGTGGGTGAATTCATCGCGGGCCGGATCAGCTTTCCAGCAATTACTGCACTTGTAGAGGCCACGATCGACAGGGCTTCGAAACGCGATTTACTGGCAGAACCCACTGGAATCGATGCAGCAATCGCTGTTGACCATATTGCAAGAAGCATGGCTCGGGACCTCTTGCCCGAAATTGCCGTAAAGGCATCTTAGGCTGGTTTTGGGTCGAGGCAGCCCATCAAGGGCAGGACGAGGTCGCAATGCTAAGTGAGATTATGGGGGGCTTGAGTGCATTTGGAGGCGGTGTCATCGGCTACATTGTGCCCTTCCTGTTTGTCCTCACGATCGTCGTCTTCTTCCACGAGCTCGGTCATTTCCTGATGGCCCGCGTTTGCGGCATCAAGGTGCTCGTCTTTTCAATCGGGTTTGGTCCCGAAATCGCCGGCTTCAACGACCGCTACGGC
>JAIQFU010000621.1 GCA_020073115.1 Terriglobia bacterium | reverse complement strand
CGAGGTCGCCCGAGGCCGCAATCCTGCCGCCGCGGTCGTACTTCATCCTGCCTCGAGAATACTCGCGCGCCAAGGCGTCGATCACCATATTGCCCGGGCCGGTGTCGAATGCCACGACGTTCTCCGGTCTGGCGGCGGGCGGGATCAAGGTGATGTTGGCGATGCCGCCGATGTTCAGTGCCGTGCGAGTGCGCCGGGCATGCCGGAAGAGCAGGTAATCGACATAGGGCACGAGCGGCGCGCCCTGCCCGCCCGCGGCGATGTCGCGCGCGCGGAAATTGGAGACCACGGGCACGCCCGTCCGTTCGGCGATTACGGCCGCCTCGCCGATCTGCAGCGTGTGCACGCCGCCCTGGTGATAGATGGTCTGCCCGTGACAGCCGATCAAGTCCACGGGGCCAAACCGCTTCACGGCGCGCAGGACGGCCCGGGCGTAAAGTTCTCCCAGCTGGAAGTTGAGGCGGGAGATTTCGGCGGTGGAGGGCTGGCAGGCGGAGCCGCCTGCCCCACCGGAAACCGCCAGGATGGCGGCGCGGATGGATTCGGGGTAGGGGGTGGATAGAAAACCGATGGTGCGGAGAGTGGGGCGGCCCTTCGCGGCGGGGTTGAAGCCCCGCCCCACCTCCACAATCGCGACGTCGATGCCGTCCAGCGACGTCCCGCTCATCACGCCGGCTACTCTCACGGGCGCTTGAGCTCCTTCTGCAGATCGCTCAGCAGTTGCAGGGCTTCGATGGGACGCAACTGGTCGAGGTCGAGGGCGCGGATGCGTTCGGCGATGCCGTAACCCACGGGTTCGAACAGCTGGATCTGCATCGGGCCGGTCTCCTCGGACCCGGCCAACTCCTCGGTCACGACGTGCTCGGCGCCCTCGTGCCGCTTGAGCACCTCGCGCGCGCGCTCGATGACGCTCAAGGGCAAGCCCGCCAGACGCGCCACTTCGATGCCATAGCTGCGGTCGGCCTGGCCCGGCTCCACTTTGCGCAGGAAAATGATGTGGTCGCCCGCTTCCTTGACGGAGACCTTCAGATTGCGCACGCCCGGAAGCTGGTCCGCAAGTTCGGTCAGTTCGTGGTAGTGGGTGGCGAACAGGGTCTTGGCCTGCGTGCGCGCGTGGATGTGTTCCACCACCGCCCAGGCGAGCGCCAGGCCGTCGAAGGTGGCGGTGCCGCGGCCGATCTCATCGAGCACGATCAGGCTGCGGTGGGTGGCGGTGTTCAGAATAACCGCCGTCTCGGTCATCTCCACCATGAAGGTGGAACGGCCGCGGGAGAGGTTGTCGGAGGCGCCGATGCGGGTGAAGACGCGGTCGATCACCGGCAGGGCGGCGGAATCGGCAGGCACGAACGAGCCCATCTGCGCCAGGATGGAGATGAGCGCCGCCTGCCGCAGGTACGTGGATTTGCCGCCCATGTTGGGGCCGGTGATGATGGCGATCAGGTCGGTGGAGTCGTTCAAATAGAGATCGTTAGGGATGAATCGCCCCGCGTCCTGTTCGGAAAGGCGTTCGATGACGGGATGGCGGCCGGCCAGGATGCGCATCTCCCCGTCGCCGGAAAAAGACGGCCGGTGATAGCGGTTCTCGGCTGCCACCTGGGCCAGCGAAGCGGTTACGTCCAGCTCCGCGATGGCTGTCGCGGTGGCGCGAATCCGCTGGGCGTGGGCAGCCGTACGCTGGCGGACCCCGGCGAACAGGTCCTTTTCGAGCGTCAGGATCTTCTCCTCGGCGTCGAGTACCTTCCGTTCGTAGTCCTTCAGTTCGGGCGTCGTGAAACGCTCGGCGTTGGCCAGGGTCTGCTTGCGTTCGTAGTCGGCGGGGGCAAGGTGCAGGTTGGCGCGGGTGATTTCGATGTAGTAGCCGAAGACATTGTTAAAGCGAACCTTTAAGGATTGGACGCCGGTGCGTTGACGCTCGCGAGCTTCGATCTGGGCGATGTACTGCCGGCCGCCGTGGCTGAGGTCGCGGAGCTCGTCGAGTTCGGGATTAAAGCCGGGGCGAATGGCGCCCCCATCGGCAATCGAGAGGGGCGGCTCGTCGGCGATGGCTTCCAGGATGAGGGCGGCGACGTCCGTGAGCTCGTCCATCGGCGGCAGGGGCAAGCCTGCCCCGCCGATCAGGGCGTTGATGGCGGGAATCTTTTCCAGGGAGCGGCCCAGGGCCAGCAGGTCGCGGGGACCGGCGGAGCCCAGCGTGACTTTGGAGAGCAGGCGCTCGATATCCAGAATGCCGCCGAGGTGTTTGCGGAGTTCCGCGCGGAGGATGGTCTGCCGCAGCAATTCGCCTACGGCGTCGAGCCGGCGGTCGATTTCGGCGCGGTTCAAGGAAGGGCGGAGAAGCCGCTGGCGCAGCAGGCGGCCCCCCATTCCGGTGAGCGTCTGGTCGAGCACGCCGAGGACAGTAGGCTGCGCCTCGCCCGCCGCGTCGGCGGCGAACAGCGGCTCCACCAGCTCCAGGTTCCGCACCGTGACGGAATCGAGCATCATGCAGTCGGCGCGGTCGTAGAACGCCGGGCGGTCGAGGTGGTCGAGAGCCGCGCGCTGCGTTTCGCGGAGGTAGTGCAGGACGGCGCCGGCCGCGCTCACCGCGGCGGGCCGGTTCGCCAGCCCGCATCCATCCAGCGACAGCAGCTTGAAATGGTCGCGCAGCGTGCGGCCGGCGTAATCCGGGCTGAAGATCCACTCCTCCACTTCGGTGCGCACGAAGCGCGGGCCGGCGCGCTCGCCGGAGGAGAGCAGCGGCAGGTCTCCGGGGAAGAGGACTTCGCGGGCGGCGAGTTGCTCCAGGGCGGCGGCCACTT
>JAIQFU010000083.1 GCA_020073115.1 Terriglobia bacterium | reverse complement strand
CGTCCGCGCTGACCTGCACGGATTCGGCCGATTGCCCGACGGCGAGCGTAACATCGACGCGCGTCGTGACGGCCACCTGGATGGTGATGTTAGTCCGCTCGTACTTGCTGAAGCCCGGCTGCTCCACGGTAAGCGCATACGTCCCGGCGGGCAGCGCGGCGACGGCGTAGTTGCCGGTTGCGGTGGTTATGGTTTCGAGATGCAGTTGCGTCTCGCTGTTTTCGACTATGATCTTGGCCCCCGGAACAATCGCGCCGCTCGCATCGGCAACGGTTCCGGTGATTGCGCCACGGTCGGTTTGAGCGATCAGACACACTGAAGTGAGGAAAATAACACTGGACACCTGAAGAACTGTCAAAAGAAGAACCCTCCTACCCAGAAATTTGGGTCAATTGTGACAGGGTTCACACGGTGTGTCAAGTACATTCTCTAGGGTATATTCCGACAAACACGGGTTAATTCCCTATTAAGTTCTCACGGATGACGGAGTGCGGCGAGGCGGCTGCGCGCCGCCCGGGAGCCCGGATTGAACCCGAGGTACTGAACCAGCACGGCGCGAGCTTGCTCCGTGGGGAGCACTTGCGACAGGTTCAGGGCCGCGCCCTCGATCGCCGGATTCGTCTCCAGCGCCCGGCGCCAGAGTCTGGCCGCGTCTTGCGTCCGGCCGCCGGCGGCATACAGCGCGCCAAGGTTGACGAGCGCCGTGGGATTGCCGGGCTCCTCGCGCAGGACGCCTTCATAGAGCGCGGCGGCGCGCCGGGAGTCCTGCTCCAAAACCGCCAGGCGCAGCAGGACTGCGGCGTCCGCGGGTTGGGCGCGCAGGAGATACCCGCGCGCGCGGGGGTCGCCGGCTTCGGCGTATGCGATCCCCAGCGCGCGCGCATCGGCCGTTCCGAGGAAAGGAACCAGCTGCCGGTGCCCCGCGGCCTTGGATCGGTGCGCCGGGTCCCGCGGAATGCTGTGGTCGGTGAAGACGCCGTGGCCCGCATCCGCGGCTGAGAATTTCGGCATGTGGCACGACGCGCACTGCTCCGCCGCATGATGGGCCCGGGAGTGGCACCCCAGGCACGCGGCCTGCGTCCGGTCGGCATTCGTGTGAGGTTCGTGGCAGGTCCCGCACCACAGCTTGTCCCCCGCCGCCCGTTTGCATCCGCTCGCCGCCAGCCGTTCCACGTGGCTGGTGACTTTCAGGTCCTGGTGCGACGCGTCCCACACGAAATACGTGACATAATCGGCCAGCCGCTCGCCGGCGTGGAAATCCGTAAGTCTGCGGCCGGCGCGCGCCACCCTGCTTACGCCCGAGAGATGACACTGAATGCAGACGGCATCGCGCCGTTCCGGGTCGAGTTCCGCGGGGGTGACCATGGGAAACGTGACCGGGTCCCGAACGTGCTCGCTCCCCGGCCCGTGGCAGCGCTCGCAGCCCACGCCATTGTCCGCGAACGGCGGGTCGCCGTACCGGTTCTGCGTCCCCCGGACGAAGCGCACCTGGCTGGCGTGGCACAACAGGCAGTTCCGCTCCACGGGCCGGTCAAGACGGACCTCGGTGTATTTTTCGTAACCCGGCGAGGCGTCCCACGCTTGCGAGGAGGCGTACCAGGTGACGGGCAGCTCGAAAAGGAACCCTTCGCGTTCGAACAAATAGCTCCGCCCGTGAGAATTGGAGCCAATGAAGTAGTCGAAGGCCGCGCTGCCCTGGTCGAACGCCAGCCGGTTGGCGGCGATGCGGTAGCGCTGCCCTGCCGCGGTCACCTCCGCCGGCGGAACCGATTCCACCCGGCCGCTCGACCGCGCCATCGGCGTGCGCGCATACGCTTCCGCCGTCTCCGTGTGGCACGGACGGCATGGCTCGCTGCCAACGAAAACGGCCACGGCAAGAAATAAAATCACGGCCCCCTCTTTTGTCGCCGATTATATCGCCCGAACCGCCTCCGATGGGGCGTGGCGCTCTTGCCTCGGGTACGCCGGCATCTGGTGGAGTTGGGCCTCCAGGCTCACTCCACAGCGCCCACGCGCTGCCCGGCATCTGTGTGGGCCGTCACGGCGGCGCCTGCCGTGCCCGATGAGAAATAGCTATGCCCGCGACTATCTGGCGCGGCCGGTTGGTTTTCGGTCTGGTTTCGATTCCCGTCCGGCTGCATAAAGCGGCACGGCGGGACCGCGTCCGTTTCCACAATGTCTACCGCCCGTCGGAGGCTTCTGTCCCCGAAGAAGTCGCCCCGGAAGAGCCCGCGTTCCCGGAAGCTCCGGGGCGGAGTTCGAAGGTGCACCCGTTTCCCCGGCGTGAGCCGGCCGTTCGCGACGAGGTCCCGGAACCCGAACCGGTCGCGCGGGTCCACCATGCTTCGGTCGGCGCGGAACCCGAAATTCCGCTGCGCAAAGAGAACATCCTCAAAGGGTACGAGATAGAGCCCGACCGCTACGTTGCCCTGAAACCCTCGGAGATCGCCGCATTGCGGCCACGCACGTCGACCGAGCTCGAGATCGCCGAATTCGTCAGGCGGAACGAAATCGACCCGGTCTTCTTCGACGCCTCGTACTTCGTCTCCCCGGATCGTGGCGGCGAGAAGCCGTACGCGCTCCTCTACCGCGCGCTTGCGGAGACGGGCTACGTGGCGGTGGGCGCCTTTGCCATGCACGGGCGCGAACACGCCGCCCTCATCCGCCCCGGCGCGCACGGCCTGGTGCTGCACACGCTTTTCTACGCGAACGAGGTGGGCCGGGAGGAGTCCCCGGCTGGCCCGAACCTGGTCTCGGAGAAGGAACTCGACCTCGCGAAGGCGCTCATCTCCGCGCTGAGCGCGCCATTCGATGCGGCAAAGCTGAAGGACCAGTTTGAGGAGCGGCTGCGCCAGTTCATCGAAAGCCGGGCTGCGACAGCCGTCCCGGCGGCGGCGCCAAACGAGTCGCGGCAAGCAGCGCCGGTTGTGGACATCATGGAGGCGCTGCGCCAGAGCCTGGCCGCGGCGCGCAAGCCGGCGCGGAGCGAGCCGTCCTCGCGCCCGGGTCCGCGGAAAGAGAGGCGCCGCGCGAAGTAGGGTTTCGGGGGTTACAATACTCCCGGTGCTGCGAAGACTGCTCACGGCCGCATTCCTGTTTCCTGCCCTGCACGCCCAACCGCCTTGCGGCGCCGAACCCGGCTTCAGTTACCCGGCCGTGGGCGCTCCGCCCGCGGTCCGCGTCTGGACCCTCCCGGGATCGAACGGAGGCGCGCCTGCCTGCGCCGGCTGGGCCCCCGCCGAATCCGCAACGGTGGTGCGCGTCGCCGCGCGGTTCCGGTTTGAGGGCGCCGCGGAAGACCTGCGCCGCCGCATCGGCGCCGTCTCGGCCACCGCGGGCCTGCTCTATTGGTCTTCGTCCGACCGGAAATGGCAGCCGCTGATTGTCAAGGCCGAAGCCCTCACCGCCGCGCGGGGCGCGCGCCGGGCCGATTTCTCGCCCGCCGAGATCGCCGCCGGCCGCGCCCTGTTCTTCAGCCAGGAGGACAACCGTTTTGGCGCCGCCGTCTACCGCATGCGGATCCGCGAGGCGTCGGAATCGGCGCTCGCCCTGGACATGGAAAATTGCACCCCGCTGAAACTCTTTACGCTGCAAATCTTCGGTCCGGGCGAGGTTCAATCGGTTTACTCGCTGAAAAAAGAGGTTCCCGGCGTGTGGCAGTACTATGCGGTCACACGGACGGCCGGGAAGGCCGGCGCGTTGCTCGCGGGCCGGGAGGGTTCCGCCATCAACCGCGCCGTCGCGCTCTATCGTTACCTGGCCGGCATTCCGGCGGACCTGGAGCCGCCCGCCGCCCGCTGACCCCGCGGCTCCAGGCCGAGCATGCCCCAGTCGCTCAGCGAGGTTGTCCGTCCGCGGCCGTGCGGCGGCCTGGCTTCGTGGATTTCGAATGCGGACAGATCCTTGCGTTTGACCTGCGCCAGGGCGTGCCCGAAGAACCATCCCTTCTCGTATTCCTCGCCGGCGCGGAGTTGCCCGCCCGCGCTCGGCATCGAGATGTAAGTCACGCCCTCCAGTTCGAACCGCAGCATCTGGTGGATGTGGCCCGCAATCACATAACGCACACCGTACCGCCGCGCCAACTGGTGCAACGGGAAATCCGGATTGCGCAGGGCTACCGGAATCACCCACGACGGCCGGTGCATCACGACCAACTTGAGCGGTTGCGCCGCATGGGCCTTCAGATCCGACTCCAGGAATGCCAACTCGGTGGCTGAGAGGTCCTCGCTCCGGCTGTTGTCCAGTACGGTGAAGTGCGCGGACCCGAAATCGTAGCCATAATGCAGGGGACGCGCGGTGCGCTCCCGAAACAGCCGCTCCGACGCCGGGGACCAGATATCATGATTGCCCGGCGCGAGGTACAGCGGGATGGCGCGGTAGGGGGCCAGAATCCGATCCACCTCCCGCCACTCCGCCACGGCTTTCGCCTCTCCCCCGCCCTGGATCGTGTCTCCCACGCTGATGACGAACGCCGGATGCTCTGCCGCCATTTCATTCCAGACCTGTTCGTACACTCCGGCGGCCGCTTCCCCGGTCCGGTCTCCCAGAATGCCGAACCGGAATTCATCCGCGGGTGCGGACAGCGGAGAAGCGGCCCCCGACGC
The DNA here is from genome assembly GCA_020073115.1 of Terriglobia bacterium. Lineage (GTDB taxonomy): Bacteria > Acidobacteriota > Terriglobia > Bryobacterales > Bryobacteraceae > BOG-224. The sequence goes on along the minus strand of JAIQFU010000083.1, from coordinate 8,087 downwards.
GGCGGCGGCGGCCAGGGTGAGAAAGTCTCGACGGTTCATGATTCAAAAAGCAAGACGCGCGCAGGCTTGCGTCTCGCGCGCGCCTTGATTATACGCGTTCCGGGGCTCGGGAGCCTTCAGCGCAGGCGGGGCAGGGCCCCGAACGACGCCGCCGGGGCGTTTCCTGCGCCGGCGAGCCGGGGTTTCGCCCAACACGCTCTGTTTGTCCTAGACTATGAGACGGACGCGGCCCGCTGCGCCCGGCATCCGAGGCGGACTCGGAGGAGGAGCTTTACATGGATCGCAGGCCATTTGTGGCAGCGATGGCGGCGGCTGTGGGAACAGCCGACGCTTCCACGGAACTGGCTGTCAATGGCGGCGCTCCCGTACGTACCACGCCGTTGCACGCCGGCAACTGGGGTCCGGAGTACTACGACGACAAAGAGAAAGCCGAACTGGCGGGCGTGGTGGACAGCCGCCATCCGTTCCGGTTTGGCGGCGGCCGGGGTCAGGACGCTCCCGTGAAGGTCCTGACCTTCGAGAAGGAATTCGCCCAGCGCATGGGCGCCAGGTATGCGCTCGGGGTAACCTCCGGCACAGCGGCGCTGGAGGTGGCCTACAACGCGTTGGCGATCGGGCCCGGGGATGAAGTCATCCTTCCCGCTTGGGCCTGGCACTCCGACGCCATGGCCGTGGTGCGCTCGGGGGCCCTGCCGGTGTTCGCCGAAATCGACGAATCGTTCAACATCGACCCCAACGACATCGAGCATCGCATCACGCCCCACACCAAGGTCATCGTGGCCGTGCATCTGCAAGGCAACCCGGCCGATCTGGACAAGATCCTCCCTGTCGCCAAAAAGCACGGCCTCAAGCTGCTGGAAGACTCAGCGCAGGCGGTCGGCGCCAGCTACAAGGGAAGGCCGACCGGGTCCATCGGCGACATCGCCATCTATAGCCACCAGGAGACCAAGACGATCACATCGGGCGAGGGCGGAACGGTGGTCACCAGCGACCCCGTGCTGTTTGAGCGGGCTTTGCGCTTCCACGATGTGGGCGGACTGCGCCGGCCGCAACAGGCCATGCTCCCAAAGGTCCAGCTCAATCCGTTTGTGGCGGCCAACTTTCGCATGAGCGAGTTCACCGGCGGCGTGATGCTGGCCCAACTTCGGAAGCTGGACGCCATTCTGGAAGCGACGCGCCGGAATGCGGCCCGCGTGTATGAGGGCGTGCGCGACCTGCCGGGCATCCGTTTCCGCTCCCGGCCGGATCCGGCGGGCGAGACGGGTGTGGCCGTGTTCATCCGGTTTGAGACGAAGAGCCGCTGCGATAAGTTCGTGGAGGCTATGCGGGCCGAAGGAGTGCCGGTGTCGAAGCCCGGCGGTTCGGTGGTTCTGCCCATCCAAACGTATATCGAGAAGAAGATCACGGTGCATCCGGCATGGCCCACCTGGACATCCGAGCGCGGGAAGGCCATTCAATACGGCGCGGCGAACTGCCCGCGAACGATTGATATCCTGGAGCGCTTCGCCGGCCCCGCGATGCATCCGAAACACACCGATCAGGATGTGAAAGACATCATCGCGGCCATCCGCAAGGTGTATCCGCAGGTGACGTAGGTCAATTGGAATGGTTGGCGATGAACTCAGTTCCTGCCAGGCAGGCAGCGGCGCGGCTTGTCGCCCGGTTATACCTTGTTCTTGCTGCCCATTGGGCGGCCGCGCTTCCTCCCCGCGAACCCATCCGATTGCAGGCGCTCCAGCACGTGAATCGCGTCGTCGAGATCGCTTCTCCGTTGTACAAGCGTGTCCACTGCCGTCGTCAGCGTGCTCTGCTGTCTGTCCTCGCGCCGCTGGCGCTCCACTTGATGCCTGTAACGCGCCATCTCGATGGAGACTTGAAGGTCGCGCTCGCAGAATGGCTTCACGATGTATCCGTACGGCTGCGTGACCTTTGCCCGGTCCAGCGTAGTCCGATCGGCATAGGCAGTCAAATAGACCACCGGGATTCTGAAGCGGTCCATCAGCGCTTGCGCCGTTTCAACACCATCCATGCTCCCGTCCAGCCGTACGTCCATCAGCGCCAGGTTCGGGCGAACTTCCTGCGCCCTCTCGAGAGCCGACGCGCCGGATGTCGCGACGGCCGCAACCAGATATCCGAGGCGGTCCAATTTCATTTCGATGTCCGCCGAGACGATCGCCTCGTCCTCCACCACCAGAATTCGCGCCGATTCCATCGCTCTGAGCTCCTTCATGCCGCCACCTGAGGGAACGTGATGACAAATTCGGTCCCTTGCGTAGGGCGCATTTCCACGGTCCCTTTCAACTGCTTCGTGAGCATCCGGACGAGACTCAGCCCCAGGGTCCGGCCGGATTCTGGCGGTCTGTTCGCCGGCATCCCCATGCCGTTGTCGCGGACCGCCAGAATCAATTGAATGCCGGAGGGCTCCAGAGAGACCTCGACCTCGCCCCCGTCGCGCTGCGGGAAAGCGTGCCGCAGGGCATTGGTCACCAACTCGCTGATGATCATGCCACACAGCATGGCCCGATCCACGTCGAGATGAACGGTCGAGCCGTTCACGGTCACCCGGACCCTATGAGGCGGGGAACCGTAGGACTGCAACAACTGATCCGCAAGTGCGCGCACATAGTCGCCAAAATCGATGCTTAACAGATCTCCCGAGTAATACAGCTTCTCGTGCACCAGCGCCATCGAACGGACTCGAGTCTCGGCTTCCCACAATACGCCTCGCGTACCTTCATCGGCGACGCCGCGGGTTTGTAGGCTCAGGAGACTGCAAATCAGCTGGAGATTGTTCTTCACGCGGTGATGCAACTCCTGCAGCAGGGCATCCTTGTGCCGCAAGGATTCGAAGAGGTCTCCCTCCAGGGCTTTGCGCCGGGCCAGATCCCGGTTGATGATGACATTCGCCACAACGCTCGTGCAGATGGTCAAAAGACCCAACATCCCAACTGCCAGCATCTCGCTGCGGGCGTTGGCCGCCCTCTCCTGTACTTGCCGGGCCAGCGAGTCGCTCTCAGCCTTCTGCATCGCCGCGATGGTGCTTTGAATGTCGCCCGTAAGATGGGAGTCCGCCGCTAGTGCTTCCGGCGATTCGCTGAAGGACTCGATGTCCCTCGTCGGAATCTCATCTCTGGCCGCGGCGGCTTTCTTCTGAACGTTCGATTCCAACAAACGAAACCGCTCCTGCTGGGCAGGCTCTGACGCGATGAAAGTCCGCAACTTTTCAACTTGCCGCGTCAGGTCGTTAATCATTTCGAGGTGGGTATGTCGGAAACGTTCGGCTTCGACCGGACGCGTATGGCGGCTGTGGCATGTTCCGCAGGCCAGCTCCTGGAATCGCCGCGCGCGCAGGTTGTGCATGGCAATCCCCGCCGCGACCCAAGCCAGATGCGAGCGTTCGAGATTATTCAGCGCTTCGACGGCTCCCTCCAAGTTGGTGATCGCGACATTGGCGCGCGCCACGAGACGATTCGTGCCAAGCAGTTTACCTGTCGCTCGATACGAGAGCGCCACGATGCCCAGCGCAAAGACCAGCTCGACAGCGAAGCCAATCCGAATCTTGGGTGTCGTCTTCAACGCAGTTCTCCGGCAGACGGACTTACCACGCGCCGTGGGCTTTCACCTCAACCCATCCAAAGCGATCGTGGTTAATTTCGTCAAGCGTTCAGTATGGATCCTAACATTGTCCGAATCAAGGATGTGAGTGTCGAAAATCTCAGCAAGCACTCCAGCACGAAGGCGGAGCGCCGCGCCCGTCCCTGACCACCAACTCCGTCAAGCAAAAGCTACTTACATGCGGCGACGGGCGGCACAACTGGGGCAACCAGGGTTCAACCCCCAGGGAATCTACCAATTACCCTTTTTTACCTGCAATACCATGCGGGCGTGCGTCCGGCTGGTCGTCCGGAAGCCTAGGAGAACGGGGGCACGCGGCGCCGACAACTCTTGTCCGGCCGGCGCTCCGGCGGCGTGCCTCTCGGCGCAGCGCTACCGCGGCTGATTTGAGGAGGTCTTCGACGAGCGCCTTTCGCGCTGGTTCATCAGCTGATGCAGGGCGAACGGGACTTCGTCCGGATGCGATGCGCACCAGGCGACGATGCGCTCGAACTTGACGATATCGTCGGCTATGGCGCTGATTTCCATCAACTCGGTTTCGACGGTCTCCGGATCTCGCATAAGGACTCCAGCATGGCACAGTTTGCGACCACCGGCGGCTGCCCTTCGCCATCGTCAGAACACCGCCCGGCCGCCGGGGCGTGATGTCGTTTCACTCCGACCGTAGCGCTTCGACGGGGTCCGTGCGCGTGGCCCGCCGTGCGGGGACGTACGCGGCGCCGGCCGCTACTAATGCGAACAGCGCCGCCGTCCCCAGGAACGCGAGCGGATCGGTGGCGCTGGTCAGATACAACAGGCTGCGCAACAATCTGGTCAACGCCAGGGACGCGGCGAGGCCGGCCGCGATCCCCGATACTGTGAGGCGCAGTCCCTCACCAACGACCAGCGCCAGGATATCGCCTTCGGAAGCCCCGAACGCCAGCCGCACGCCCAACTCGCGCCTCCGCCGCGCCACCGAGTAAGCCATCACGCCGTAGATCCCCACCACCGCGATGGCCAAGGCCGTTGCCGAGAGGACCGCCGCAAGCCACATGGTGAACCGCGGCTGCGCGCTGGCCGTTTCCAGGATGTCCTGGAGGGTCTGGACGTCCGTCACCGGCTGGTCTTTGTCAACCCCCAGAATGGCGTTGCGCGCCGGCCTGGCCATGGCGCGAGGATCCACCGAGGCGCGCACGCTGACGTTCAGGAGAGGCCAGGGAAGCTGGGGAAAGGGCAGGAGGATCTCGGGTACCGTAGCCGCGGCCAGAGCCGAGTTCTTTGTATCGCCGGTCACTCCGACCACCAGAGTGGGGGCGGCCATCCGGCCCAACCAGATCCGCTTTCCCATGGGGTCCTCGCGCGGCCAGTAGCGGCGGGCCAGCGCTTGGTTCACAAGCGCCACGCGAGGCGCCTGGGCGTCGTCCGCCTCGGTGAACTCGCGCCCGCGAATGAGCGCGGTGCGCATCACCCTGGAATAGTCGGGGCTGATCGTCTGGATGTTGACGATCGGCCTCTGCCCCAGTGGCGTAACCGGCTGCCCTTCGAACAGTACGGGCGTCATTCGCGACGGATTCAGCGGCAGGGCCGAAGAAATCGCCACGTAGCGCACTCCGGGCAGTGCGCGTAAACGCCGCAGGGCCTCCCCGTAGAAGCCGGTCAGCGCCGAGGGCTTGTTGTATCGCGCCGGCGGCAGGGAAACGCGCATGGTCAGCACGCCGTGGGGGTCGAACCCGGGGTCGGCGGAGCGAAGCCGGATAAAGCTGCGGATCAGCAGCCCGGAGCTCACGAGCAGGACCACCGAAAGGGCGACCTGCGCAATGACAAAAGCGCTTCGCGTCCAACCGCCACGGGCGCTTGTCAGTCCGCGGCCGCTCTCGCGCAGGCCGGCGTTGAGCTCCGTGTAGGAAAGCTGCAAGGCAGGAGCGAGTCCGAACGCCACGCCGCTGACTGTGGAGATGGCGAGGGCAAACGCCAGCACGCGCCAATCGATGGGGACCCCGACGGATTGCAGGGCGTCGGCATGGCTCAGCGCCGCCAGCGCCGGCGCAGTCCAGGCCGACAACGCCAGCCCGGCGCAGCCCGCCAAGCCGGAAAGCAGCAGGCTTTCGGAAAGCAGTTGGCCCACCAGCGCGCCGCGCCCGGCGCCCAGCGCGGCCCGAACCGCCATTTCCTTGGCGCGCCCCCACGCGCGGGCAAGCAAAAGATTGGCCACATTGGCGCAGGCAATCGCCAGCACCAGGCCAACCGCCGCGAAGAGGGCCCAGAGCGCCGGCCGAACCTCCGCCGCCAGTTGCTCCTGGAGGTCCGAGATCTCGATTGTGGCTTGCCGGCTGGCGTCTGGGCGATTGGGATTCACGGCCCGGTACTGCGGCGTGAGTGCGTCCGACTCCGCCTGAGCCTGCCGCCGGCTCGTCCCCGCGCGCAACCGCCCCACCGCGTCCAGATACCCGGCCCCGGCTTGAATCTGCGCCGGAGTTTCCAGGTTGAGTTCGAATACCTTGGGAACCCACAGATCCACGTCCGAACCCAGGGGCTGGAAGAAAAAGCCGGGAGGCAGCACGCCGACCACGGTGAACTCGCGGGCGTCGAGCGCAACGGTCTGACCCACGACGTCGCGTGATGCTCCGAAACGCCGCGTCCAGAGCCGATGGCTGAGGATCGCGACGTCTTTCGCCGCGGGCCGGTCGTCTTCCGCGCGAAAAGTCCTGCCCAGCTCCGGTGCGGTTCCAAGGACGTCGAAGAATGGGGCGGATACGCGGCCGGCGGGAATCTGTTCCGGTTCGCCGCGGCCCGTCAGGTTGAAGGTCTCGTTGGTGAACGCCGCTATGGTGGCGAACGAACGGCTGTTTTCCTCTATGAAGGCGAAATGCGGATACGAGAAAGGCTGAAACCGGCCGGAGGCCTGGTCCCGGATGGAGGCTGTGATCAGGACCAGTCGATCGGGATGCGAATACGGCAAAGGCCGGAGCATGAGCGCATCCACCACGCTGAACACAGTCGTCGTCGCTCCGATGCCCAGAGCCAGCGTCGCCCCCGCAACCAGCGTAAACCCCGGATTACAGGCAAGCAGCCGAGCGGCGTAACGGAGATGCTGGATTCCCATGGTTCCAGACCAGGGTAGCGCTCATAGCCCGCGGGGATCTGCGCAATGGGCGGATGCCGGCGCCGTGCGTGATACGCTGAACATCGGAGATTAGGACCGTGAATCAAAAGAATACAATCGAAAACCTGAGTGAGGCCTTTGCAGGAGAAAGCCAGGCAAACCAGAAGTACCGGGCGTTCGCCAAGAAAGCCGAACAGGAAGGCCTCCCAAACGTCGCCCGCCTGTTCCGGACCGCTGCCGAAGCCGAGCGGATCCACGCCGAGGGTCACCTGAGGAGTTTGGCGGGGATCGGAAACAGCGCGGAGAATTTGAAGAAGGCCATAGAAGGCGAGACTTACGAATTCACGACGATGTACCCTCCGATGCTCCAAACGGCCGAAGCGGAGGGACACCGGGCGAAGGTCATGTTCGGATTTGCGCTGAAGGCCGAGGCCGTCCATGCGGAGCTTTACCGCCTCGCGCTCGAAGCCGTGGAACGCGGAGAAGACCTCGCCCAGGCCGGGTTTTACCTGTGCCCGATCTGCGGCCACATCGAAATCGGCGCACCGCCCGAGAAGTGCCCGATCTGCGGAACAATGGGGGCTAAGTACATCGCCGCGACCTAGCCGGATCACTACCTGCCGCTCCTGGACGTAATCGCGACCCGCCTTGCGCCGGTATACGATGGAGCCGTACGCTCCGGCGGATTCATGTGCTGAAACTCCTGGTCATCATCGTTCTCTTCGTCTGGTTCGGCGCGAAACTCCTGCCCCGCATGGGTTCGTGGCTCGGCGTGCGCTCCCGGAAACCGTTCCGGCAGGCCAAATGGATGTGGAGTTGGGTTGCGGGGAGCGAGGCTGAATCCCTCCAGGCGGAATCCGATTATGGCCGGGAGTGCGCCCGCCAGTTCGCGGCGCAGTTCTCCGGCCGGCCGTCGCGCGCCAACCAGACGCTTGTGGACGCGGTTGGCTCCAGGCTTGCGGCGGCCGTGAAAGATCCCCGGCGCGAGTTCCACTTCACCGTCGTCGATGCGCCCACCGCGAATGCCTTCGCGCTTCCAGGCGGGTTCCTCTTCATCACCGGGCGGCTGATCGATCTGTGCGGCCGAGACGAGCACGAATTGGCGTTCTTCCTTGGCCACGAGATGGCGCATGTTTTACGCGGCCACGCCAGGGACCAATTAACGGCCGGCGCGTTCTTGAACGCGGTGACCGGACGGCTTGCGGGGGCAGGACTGATGCTCCGGGAATGTCTGGCGAAGGGCTATTCACGGAGCCTGGAACTGGAAGCCGATCGCGAGGGAGCCCGGCTCGCGGCCGCGGCCGGCTTCGATCCACGGGCCGCCGGTCGCGGGTTGAGCCGGTTAGGGCAGGCGCACGGGGCTGATGGCGGGCTTCTGGAGTATTTCTCC
>JAIQFU010000082.1 GCA_020073115.1 Terriglobia bacterium | reverse complement strand
GGCCACAATAAACGAAGCAAAGCAAGCCGCCGCCGTCGTCCGCGATGCGGGTGGCCGTATTGTCGGCCGCACGCGGCTACAAAAAATTAGCTTCATTCTTGAAGCAGCCGGACTCGGGACCGGCTTCCCATTCAAGTACAAGTATTACGGCCCCTATTCAGAGGAGCTTTCCGCAGCGTCAGACGTTGCCGGCGTTCTCGGCTTGCTTCGCGAAATAAAACAACCGGCCTCATGGGGTGGGTCTTACTCGACATATACGACAGAGATGGCCCCAGATCGGAACACTCCTCAAGCGCGGCTTCGTATCGCTCAGGAAACTGTAAACACCGACGCTGTCGAGTTAGAATTAGCGGCGACGGCGCTTTTCCTCACCCGTGAGGGAGTAGTGAACCCATGGGATGAAACTGCGAGGCGCAAGCCCGACAAGGCCGCGAATGGACGCCTTCAGCAAGCAAAACAACTTTATGAGCGTCTTCGACAGATTCAAACGCCGCAACCCTTGCCACGAATTTAGGATTTTTGGTCGCTTCCCATGTCCAAGCGCAGCCTGAGCTTCATCTGCCAGAACTGCGGGGCGCCGGCGCCGCGCTGGCAGGGCAAATGCGAGGCCTGCGGCGAGTGGAATACATTGTCCGAAGAGGGCGCCGAGCGCGCGGCCGGCCCCGGCCGGGCCCCGCGCAAGGGCAGGCCGTTCGCGCTCGAGCCGCTGGCGGGCGAAGCGCATGACGCCCCGCGCCTTGCCTCCGGCATCGCCGAATTCGACCGCGTCACCGGTGGCGGCTTCGTGCGCGGCTCGGTGCTCTTGGTCGGCGGCGATCCCGGCATCGGCAAATCGACGCTGCTGATCCAGGCGGCCGGCAGCCTTGCCCGCGCCGGCCACCGCGCCGTCTACATTTCCGGCGAGGAGGCGGTGGCGCAGGTGCGCCTGCGCGCCGAGCGGCTGGCCTTGCGCGACGCCCCGGTCGAGCTCGCCGCCGAGACCGCGGTCGAGGACATCATCGCCACGCTGTCGGAAGGCAAGACGCCGCGCCTGGTGGTGATCGACTCGATCCAGACCATGTGGACCGATACGGTCGAGAGCGCCCCCGGCACGGTGACGCAGGTGCGCGGCTCGGCGCAGGCGCTGATCCGCTTCGCCAAGCGCTCCGGCGCCGCCATCATCCTGGTGGGCCATGTCACCAAGGACGGCCAGATCGCCGGCCCGCGCGTGGTCGAGCACATGGTGGACGCCGTGCTTTCCTTTGAGGGCGAGGGCTCGCACCAGTTCCGCATCCTGCGCGCCGTGAAGAACCGCTTCGGGCCGACCGACGAGATCGGCGTGTTCGAGATGACGGGAATGGGCCTGCGCGAGGTGGCCAACCCGTCCGAGCTGTTCCTCTCCGAGCGCGAGCTGGGCAGCCCCGGCACCGCGGTGTTTGCCGGCATCGAAGGCACACGGCCGATCCTGGTCGAAATCCAGGCGCTGGTGACGCCCTCCTCGCTCGGCACGCCGCGCCGCGCGGTGGTCGGCTGGGACCCGAGCCGGCTGTCGATGGTGCTGGCGGTGCTGGAAGCCCATTGCGGCGTGCGGCTCGGCGGCCACGACGTCTACCTCAACGTCGCCGGCGGCTTGCGAATTACGGAAACTGCGGCCGATCTGGCCGCGGCTGCCGCCCTGGTGTCGTCGCTGGCCCATGCGCCGCTGCCGGCCGATGCGGTCTATTTCGGGGAGGTATCGCTGTCGGGCGCGGTGCGGCCGGTGGCGCAAGGGGCGGCGCGGCTCAAGGAGGCCGCCAAGCTCGGCTTTACCCGCGCGATCGTGCCCGAAGCCGTTCGCGGCGAGGCGGGCGAGCCGGGCCTTAGGGTGAGCGACGTGGCAAATCTGGCCAATCTGGTCGCCGACATTGCCGCCCGCGGCAAAGAAGCCGGCAAGACGGGCGGACAAGACGGGTGACGGCACCGCGATGCCCCGCTATACAACGGGGCATCTCAACCCTCCGGCGGCTTGCCCGCTAGGCGCCCGGCCGCCCGAGCAGAAATGGGCCTAAAATTAGGACTTTAAGGCCGACATTGCCGTCCTTCCCCGGCGCCGTCGCGGCAGCCGAGGAATCGCCGCGCAGGACCTGTGCGGGCGGCGTCACTTCGCGGAGCGTCTGAGCCGCCCATGCCGATGTGGAAGGTCCAGCCGTAAGCCAGGATGGCGATGGCGGGGAAGAGATGCCAGGCGCGCCGCCCGGAGACTGCCGAGACGAACGCGAACGCCCCCCAGGCGAACACCAGAACGCAAAGCCCGACCGTGATCCGCTGGGCGGCGTCCGGCCCCATCGCGCGGAGCAGCGTGGTCAGGATCGCGTCCACCAGCACGTTGGTGGACTGCGGGACGAGGGCCAGGCCGGAGGTCCGGCCGGTCTCGATCAATTGCGTGAGCCAGGCGTTGTAGATATGGCTGGAAAGATCGCCCGCCTGAATGCGCGACTGCCAGAAGCACGGGAGGAGGAGCGCCGCCGAGGCTAGCGCAAATGCCAGGGGGCTGCGGCCCAGCGCCTGCGCGCGGCGCTCGAAAGCCGATGGCGCGCGCGCCGGCCTGGCCGCGGCGCTCTGGAACCCCGGCGCGCTCCTGGTTCGCGTTTTTCTACTCACGAACCTCTAATGATAAGCGCTCTCCCCGCCGGCCGCGATCAGCCGCGGCTCGAATGCGCCGCTCCCGCGGTCGATGTAGACGATCTTGCGCAGCCCGGAATCGAGCACGGCGGACGGGGATGCGAAGTAGCAGAGCGAGGAAGACAATTGGCCACGGATGAACACGGATGGACACGGATAAAACAAAGATGATTCTTAGGTGCGGTAGGGACGTCCGTTGGCGGACGGCCGTTCATCCGTGTTCATCCGTGGCCAGACTTTGCTACGGCCGCGGCGCGGCGACTCCGTAATCCACGTCCAGGGTAAGCCGCTCGCCGGGCTGTAGGACCCGGCTGACGGACGATACCGCCATGGACACGCGGTTCTCGCTCTTCGCCGTCCAGCTCAGGTAGCAGCGGCCCACCTGTTCTTTGGGGAAGCGGCTCACCAGGGCCGGTCCGCCGCGCCGGTTCACGACGCGCCATTCGCCGTCGGGCTGGCCGGGGCCGCTGTACGATTCGGAAGCGGCCGGGATCTTCTCCGGCTCGATCAGGACCTTCTCCACCGCGCCGCCATCCTGCCGCCGGTACTCGACCACCACCGCCTGGAGCTCGCCCGGGTCGGTGTCCCACTGCGATTGCAGGGCGGCCGTAAGGGGCGCGGAGGACGTGTTCTCGAGCGTAGTCCCGGTGCGCAGAATGGCGCCTTCGAGGCGCAGGGTGCGCTTGATCCTGAGGCCGTTCTGGCATACGCCCGTGAGCGACGCCTCCGCCGCCGTGGCCCCGGCATCCAGCGTCCAGGCCGTAGCGCCCGGCATGCGCGTGACGTAATCGGCGTACGGCGTCACCCGCAAGCCTCCCAGATCGGGATACTGCTTCGCGCCGGGTTGGGGCTCCGCCAGCAGGTTCCTGCCGGAATTCTTATCGATGAGATGCGTGACGCGCCCGCCCAACTCGGGCGCGATGTGTACGCGCAGCTGGCTGTTTTCGAGGGTCGCGACCCGGTACGGCCGCACGAAGCGCTGGAAATCTTCGTCGTCGCGCGCCGCCAACGTCGATTCGCTGATGTTCGTGATGCCGAACCCGCGCAGGACGCTGAGGAAGGAGTTCCATCGCTCTTTCAGGCCGTTCAGGTCGGCCGGGCGATACCACTCCCCTTCCACGGTGAATTTCTTGGCGCGGGTCAGCTCCACGTAATCGATCCCCAGCCGCGCCTTTCGCACGCGCGCGCGCACGGCTTCGTTTTCGGCCGCAGCTTCCGCCTGCCGGAACAGCTCGCGCGCGCTCGCCAGGAACCCGGCATTGAGATACGGCGCGGTGGGCGGGTCGTAAATCCAGATGTGGCTCCCCCGCTCGCCGCGCACCTGCCGCTGCATCAGATCGAAGTAGGCGCGCAGGGGTTTGGCGGCCTGGCCGTAATAGGCCTCCAGGAATTCGTTCACCAGCCTGTTGGTATCCGCACGGACGTCCCACAACAGCTTGGCCATCACGTACGAACGGAGCTCGGCATTCTCCGCCCCGCCACCCCGGCTGACCGCGCCCTCCATGAACAGGCCCACCACGCCATGCCGCTTGTACATGGCGAGATCCGCCGCCAACTCGTCGAAATCGGGGAACGGCAGCAGGTAGTGGGCGAAATTCGTGTTGTAGTGCCACACGTACAGCCTGTCAGTGATCTTCGCCCACGCCCGCAGGTTTTTCATGAAGTAGGCGTTATACGGGCACTGTTCGTACGGGTGGGCCTCGCAGGCGGCGATGGGGCACAGACGGATCCGCACGTTCGCCCGGGGGCGGGTGACCGCGGGCGGATCCTCCGTGTACTGGTAAGCGAGGGTATCGATGAGCTTATCCGGGTGGCGTTTTTCGATCTGCTCCGCCAGGGCATTCACGTAGCGCAAAAGCGGGCCGGAGTGCGCCCCGCCCTCCTCCCGTTCCACACGGCGGCAGTTGTCGCACTCGCAGAAGCCGTAGCGGTCGTTCTGCGAAACCGAGATGATGGTGGCGTCGGGGTTGGCGGCAATCCATTGCTCCACGGTATCGACTCCGATCCGCAGCACGTCGGGGTTGGTGAGGCAAAGCTGCCCCTGCGTGCGGCGCCGGCCGTCGATCAGAGAATAGTATTCCGAGTGCTCGTTGAAGTACCGGCTGGGCGGAAGGAGACGGTCGAAGGAGTGGACGAAGGGGTAGTACTGCACCTTGCCGCCCACCGTCACATCGAGCCGCTGGGCGGATCCGTTGGTCTTGTTGCGGGCCGCCCAATCGCGGTCCAGGGCCTCGCTGAAGAACGTCTCGCGGTACTCGAACGCCGGTTTCTGAACCTCGTTGAGAGGGCCAATGGCGATGGTTCGGGCATGCGGGATGCGGCTCACCTCCGGGGTGAACCAGCGGCAGCCCAGCCTCTCCAGGAAGGCGTAGACGCCGTACATGCTGCCGCGCAGCCTTCCGCCGGCGATGGCCACGTTCCGACCGGCGGTCTTCAGCGCGAAGCCTTCGGTACCCAGGTCCGCGAAGGGAATTTTGATATTGAGATTCTCCAGCGCCGGGCTGTCGCCCACGAGGATCATCCGGGGCCGCGTTTCGGTGGCGATCGGTAATCTGGCGCCGGACATCTTCTCCAGAAACGTTTGCAGCTCTTCGGCGCCGCGCCGCTGGGAGGGCGAGGCGTCCGGAGCGATCACGATGGCATAGTCCGACCGGCCGTTTTTCACGAGCGTGAGGTTGGCGGCCAGGGACGACGCCGCCAACGCGAGGAGTAGCGACACAGCCTTGCGCATGATCACCAATGATACCCGAACGGATATATACTTCTGGATCTGAAGGTAGTGATCGCCGGAGATCCTGAAAGGGGGACCCAGTATGCCTCACTCGCGAATGCGCCGCCGGGATTTCGTGGGAAGCGCGCTGGCCGGACTCGCCGGCCCGGCCGCGGCGGCCGCCGCTTCGGCCGACTACGCCGTGAAGTTCTATCCCTTTACCCAGCATCCCGACTCGGACACGTGCTGGTCGCTTTCCGCCGGTCCCGACGGGCGCATTTACGCCGCGGCGTGCGCGGAAAGCGTACCGGGCGGAATTGTCAAGCCCGTCCGCTACAACGAACAGCGCGACGACCTCGACTACCTTTTCGACCTCGCCGAAAAAGTCGAAGACCCCGCGGACTCCGGCCGGGCCACGATGTCGGACGGCGTCCTTTACATGGCCACGCACCTCTCCGGGCCGCCTATCGACCTGCCGTCGTACTCGCCGTGGTATTCGTGGCACGACCCGAAGCGGTGTTTCCGCGGCGCGGCGCTGCTGGCCTTCGACACCCGCAAGGACCAGGTGCTGTGGTGGGACACCCTCATTCCCAAGGAAGGATGCCGCTGCCTGCTGCACGACGAGGACCGGCGGCTGCTCTACGCGCTGAGCTACCCCCGCGACCATTTCATGATCTACGATCTGCGGACGCGCCGGCGCCGCGACGTGGGCCGCATCGGCTCGATCAACGGCCAGACGCTATTTCTCGACAGGAAGCACCGCGTCTTCACCACCAACGATTATGGCCACCTGGTGCGGTACACGCCGGAAACGGACCGGCTGGAGATTTCGCCCGGCGCGCTGCCGCACAACCCCGCCTACCAGACGGGCTGGCACAGCGTGTTCTACGACGTAGCGCCGGCGCCGGATCGGGCCTCACGTTCGCCGGCGATGGCAAACTGTACTTCGTGGCCTCGCGCTGGCGGGATGCGTTGAACCCCATGGACGCGACCCACAAGGACCGGGAAGGGGTAGTCTGGCGCCTGGACCCGGCGACGCTGCGGCGCGAAGAAGTAGCGCGGCTGGAACACCCCAACGGTTCCGCGCAGTACGTATCACGCGGCGCGGTGGACCACAACGGCGACCTGTTTTTCGGGCATGTGGGCTCGCGCCCGTGCGGCATTTTCAAGGTGAGCATGCCGGCGGACCGCAAGAAGAAGGACGCCCACCTGCCCATTCGGATGTGGGGATAGAGGCGCGCCATGCAAAACAGAGGAAGAGTCGATCCGAACTCGCCCGCCGTCCGGGCGTTCCGCGAGGAAATGCGCCGGGGAATTTTCACGCGCGAAGGCACGATGGCCGCCTTCCCCACGTGCTTCCCCGGGGAGACCGCCCCCCTGGCGAACGATGAAAGCCGGATCACGGCCCTCGACGCGGCGGCGAATGGAACCATCTACGGCGGCGCGGGCGGACGGCAGGCGCACCTGTTCGCGGCGGCGTTCCACGGGCTCACCGGCATGGTTTTCGACTTCGGCATGCCGCCGGGCGCCACGCATTGCGCGGCGGTTTGCTGCGGGGCATCCCGCCTGGTGGCTTTTGTCAACGGGCCCCATCGAGATGGCGCGCCGCGCGGCCTTAGCGCAGGCGGCCGTCGTGCCGGTTACCGAGATGCCGGGAATCGCCCGGGATGAAGCGCGCGGCGCAGTCGCGGGCATCACTTCGCAGCACCTGTTCACGCTGGATATGGCTTCGTCCAAAATGCAGATAGTGGGCGAGGTCCCCGCGGCGGGCCGGATCGCCATATCGGGCGGCGCCGCTTACGGGCGCGATGGCGGCAGTCATGTTTGGCGGCTCGATCTGAAGAACGCCTCGCTCGAGCGGCGCGCGCTGCCGCTACCCGCGGGGAAATGGGAGAATCCGCTGTCATGGTCGAAGGAGACAGCGGACGGCCTGCTCTACACGGCCGACGCGGAAGGCCGGGTTTTCTCTTTGGACGCGAAGCAGGGTTTCGCCGGTCCTCTCGGCCGCGCGCCGCTGGCGCCCGTGGGTCCCCTGGCCGTCACGTTTGACGGCCGCCTGTTCGGCTTCTGCGGGGAGGAGATGGCCAATATGTTCTGTTACGATCCGCGAAGCCGCGAGGTGGCCAATCTCGGCGTGGCGGCGTCGGTCATCGAGCGCCGGCGCTACGGATACCAGTTTGGCGATGCGGTGGTGGGCCGCGACGGCGAAATCGTAGCGTCGATGCTGGCCCCAAAGAATGCCGCAGGGCAAGGCGCCAAGCTCGGATGGAAACTTACGTTCCAGGACGAGTTTGACGGCACTACCCTCAACCGCGACAAGTGGAATCCCAACGACCCATGGGGCCGGGAACGCAACCACGAGTTGCAGGCTTACGTGAAAGACGCTTTCACGGTGCGGGACGGCGTCCTGCGGATCCGCGCCGAAAAGCGCCCGGCGCAATACGACGGCGCGATGCGCGAGTACTCCTCCGGAATGATGAGCACCTACGGGAAGTTCACCCAGAAGTACGGCTGGTTTGAGATCCGCTGCCGCGTCCCGAAAGGAAACGGCCTGTGGCCCGCGTTCTGGATGCTCCCCGACCCGCTGGGGTGGCCGCCCGAGATCGACATCATGGAGAACCTCGGGGAGGACACCCAAACGGCCTACTTCACGAACCACTTCCGGGCAGCGGACGGCCGCCGCGGCTCGAAGGGCTCCGGCAAGATCGCCACGCCGGACCTCTCCGCGGGGTTTCACACCTACGCCGCCGAGTGGCGCCCGGATGCCATCATCTGGTACTTCGACGGCGACGAGAAGTTCCGTTCCGCGGAGGGCGTACCGCAACAGCCGATGTACGTTTTGGTGAACCTGGCGATCGGCGGCGGCTGGCCCGTTCCGCCCGACGCGAGCACACCCTGGCCCTCCTCGTTCGAGGTGGATTACGTCCGGGTTTACGCCAGGCAGTAGAAGGGCTGGGAAGATCTGTCGCGCTGAGGGGCTTCGCTGCGCCATTCGGATCAGCACGCGACCCGGTCTTTGAGCAGCGCCTTCAGTTGTTTCGGAATCCCAGTGGGGTTGGTTCCCTTCACGAGCAGGGCGTCAGCGCCGGCGTCTTTCCAATCGGCGGCCGGAACAGGGAAAGCGGTCAGAACGACAATGACCGGCCGTGGCGCAGTTTGCCTTGCGGCCTTGACTACCTCGAATCCGGCGAGCGGCGATTCCATCCTGAGATCGGTGATGACCACATCGAACTGCTCGCGGGCGAGCATGGCGGCGCCGGCCGCAGCGGAACCCGCCGTCACCACCGCGAACCCATCCATCTCGAGCATCAGGGTGAGGAAATTGAGGATCGCTTTCTCGTCGTCGACGAGCAGTGCTTTGCACATGGTTTCACCCCTGTTCGGACGCCGTGCCGGATGCTTCGCTCCTGTATTGCGCGCGGCCGGAGAGCGCGTCCGCGGTCGCGTCCTGGAGGGCGATGTTGATCCGCTCCACAGCCTCATCGGCTATGGTGATGGCGCCGGCGTCGCCGGCCTTGTGAATGGCGAGGGAGAGCGGAAACACCGCATTGCGGATATGGTGATTCAGCTCCGCGACAATCGCGGCCCGCTGAATGGATGTCTGGTAGTGAATCTCCTCCTGCCGCAACTGAATCGCGAGGCAGACCACCACGGCGCTGAGTGCGGCGATGACATCACCCAAAACCGAGTGCAGGATGATGTTCCTTTCGAGCGGCATCAATAACAGATGGGTTCCGGCCGCCATGACCCCTACGAGGAGTCCACACACCACAGCCACGACAATCTTGCCACTTCTGCGCATGTCCCTTGGCATAAATACACCGCTCGAAACGGATGAGGTTTCGTCATAGCTACAGCATGCGCCCATCGCCGATTTGGCGCGGGGCCAAGTCGAGAACAGAGGATAGCAATCGTAGTACCACCGGGTTACAGAACTAACCTGAACCACCGCGCGCGCCCATAACTAGAGATTTTCGAGTTGCGGGTAAAAATTACCCGACTCCCGACGTAGGATGCAGGAATTTCGAGTCCGAATTTACTCGTTACTGAAAAACGTTATTGCCTCGCGGCCCCTGGCATTTTGCGATTATCCGGGGTAGCCCGCTCCCACCGCGTATACGACGCCCGCCTTTCCTTCCTCGAGGCCCAGCATGGCATTCAACTCGCCATCGAGGTAGCCGCCGATGCACAGTGAGCCGAGCCCGCTTTCGGCGGCGGCGAGACAGAGGTTCTGCGCCGCGTGACCGGCTTCCAGCAGCACGTACCGGTATCCCCGCGGACCGTACTTCTTCTGCGTCCGCGCGAACACGGCCGCGAGGAAGAGCAGCGCGTTGGCGTGCTCCACGAACGGCAGCATCAGAACCGAGCTCTCGAATTCGCGGAACGACGCTCCCGCGTGGACGGGCTCCATCGCGTGGTTCCATACCGCGTAGTGGTAGAGTCCGTCACAGAGCCCTTCGATGCGTTGCACCAGCGCGAACACCTCCAGCGGATACAGCCCGCCCGCGGACGGGATGGAGCGGCTGAAGCACAACTCGCCGCCGTTCAGATGGCTCTCGCGCGTCAAGCCGTTAGCCGCCCACAAGAGCGTGGATAGCGTTTCCAGGCGCATCGGCCGCGGGAGGAACTTACGGCACGAGTACCGTTCGCGAATCAGCCGCGCCAGGGGCGATTCCCCGGGCCGCGGCAGCGAAACCGCGGCGCCCGGTTCCCGCACGCTGAGGTAGTCCACCTTGTAGCCGGTGGTCTGCTGATAGGCCTCGGCGTTCCTCCAGGGTTCGGAGTTCAAATGAAAAAGCAGCGAGAGGCTTGTGCTGTCCTTTGCAGGGATCATGGCAACTTCCTTTATGCCAGCGGGTGCGGGCAGGAGTTCAAGTCTTCCTCCGCGCGCGGGCCCGGCGCCAGGCCCATCCGGTACGGCGTCTCGAAGAGCCGCGTTCCGCCCAGCCGCTCCTGGCGGTGGCCGAAATGCATCGGCTGCAGGCCCGTGGCGAGCGTGCGCACCACGGCCAGGCCGTAGTCGGCGACATCTTCCGTCGTGAGATCGACCACTACGGGCCGGCAGCCCGCGGCCCGCAGCGCAGCGGTGCAGAGCGCCAGGTCGGAAGCGCCCGACCCGCCGCTTCGGGATGGCGCATCGGCCAGTTTCTCGCGTCTTCCGCTCCGCAACAGGAAATCGAACTCCTTCAGGTTCTCCGGCTGCGCGGCAAAGCGGCTGTGATCTTCCATGGTTCGCACGTCGCTGTACCGGCTCAGCCTGTCGTCGGGCCGCCGCTCCCGATATTGGCGGACGTGTCCCGGCCGGACCTGGCAGACCTCCATGGACGCCTTCAGCAGCGCAATCCCGGGGTCCAGGTGGCATCCGAGGCCGACCAGCGCGGAAGGCCCATGTCCGCTCGGGTCCAGAGCGACGGCCATCATCACGCACGGGAGCAGGTCCGTACTGATGTCGAAGACCCGCAACTCCACCCCGAACCGCGCATAGTGGGCGCGTATGGAACCGGCGAGCCCGCAGCCGTCCGGGTACTCCACTTCCGGCGCGGACAAACGGTTCATCCAATGGATCAGAAACGCGTCGCGCTCCACCAGTTCGTAGAGGCCGCTGAGCGCCGCCGTTTCGAGATCCGCCGCCGCGGCCATCCCGTTGGAGTTCGCGGTATCCACGAAGTTTTCGCCGGGCTCGGGGGGCCTGGTCATGTAGACGAGCGCGGCGGGGACCAGGACAGCGGCGCCGTCCGGCATTTCCCGGCCAGTGATCCAGGAGATCTCGCCATCGGGCGACCAGCGGCGATAGGGAAAGTCTCTGGCCTTATACTGCGCCTCCGAGTAGAGAACGAATTCCGGCGGAGCGATCGCGTTTTCGCCGAGCGCGCTGTACGGCGCCCGGCGCAGGCGACCGGCGTCGATCTGCGAACCACAGTAGCGCTCCAGAGCTTCGCCGATCGCGCCCGCCATCGCCTCCGCTTCGGTGCGCCCTTTTCCTCCCGCAACCCGGTGCGGGGCGTCGGCCCGGCGGTAGTCGAAATGCGAGAGGATCGCCTGGCAGATCAGCGGAGGGTTCGGCTCGTCGGCCCCGCGCGTCGGAAAGGTGAGGCTGCGGATCACGCCCACGCGCTCGCCGACCATTTCCAGCAGCCGCCCATTGAATACCGCCGCCGTTTCAGTCATTGGCGACGCCTGCTCCGGCGGCTTTTCCGACCGCGCCGGTCCTTTCTTCGCCGCGCCTGCCGTAACACGCCGGGCACCACGGCTTGCGCAGGACGACATGCTTCGTCACGGCCAGGTCCAGCATGTCGAAGACGGCGATCTGCCCCACCAGCGACGGGGCTGCGATCCCGGTCAGTTCCTTCAACACTTCCAACCCGATCAGGTTTCCCGCCGCGCCGGCGGAGAACACGAGGTTCTCGCGCCGGCAACCGTCGTCCTGTTTGCGCCGGTCCAATTCGCGCTCCAACTCGAAAGCGTCCTCCGGATTGGCGGCGCACGCTATCGCCCGCATCCGGTAGCACAGATAGCACGGCCCTTTCCCGGGGTGGACCGTGGGACCGAGGATGACCTCCGTTCCGTCGAGGGCGCAGTTGGTCCACGGCTGTGCAAGTTCCAGGCAGACACGATTCAGCTTGAACACCAGGTTCGCCTGCCCCGCGTCCAGGCAGCACACGACGAAACTCGAGTCCTGCACCGCCGCGCGAATGTCGGCCTCGCTGTCCAGCCGGGAGTCGCAGGTCCGCACCTTCACCTGGGGGGCGGCCCCTGCGACGATCACCGCGACAGCCGCCGCCCGGCTCGCCCCGACGGCGGCCAGCGGCAGCGCCGGCGTAAAGTATACGTCCGTCTCGCGCACGGGCAGGGCGTCAACCAGCTTCAATGTCCCCACGCCGGCGGAGGCCAACGACAGCGCCGCGGCGGCGCCGCACCCGCCCAGCCCGACTACCGCCACCGTGGCCTCGGCCAGCTTTTTCTGCGCGGCGGCGCTGCTGTTTCCGAGCTCACGGAAAAGGTTCAGTTGGGGCTCGATCCGCCGCGAGATCCCACTCTCCGGATCCTCACTGGCATCCTCCAGGATGTCGTGTTGAGCGAGCAGCTCCAGGCACTCGGCCAGGTCTTCGGGACGGAAAACGTCGGCCACCTGCTCCTGGATCTCGCTCCAGGAGCGCCGTCCGTCGAGCAGCGGCGCGACGCGCTTTACGAATTCCCGGAACGAGTGGCCCTTGACCTTCAATCTGCGCCGCCCGGAGACGAAGTGCAGGACTTCATCTCCGGAGTCGTCCGGCGGCTCAAACCAAACGTAATAGTTACTCGGAAGACGCGGCTTCCCGAGCGGCGGTATGGGCATAGGAGTCCTCCCCCCAGTCAGGTTCCGGCCGTTTGCGGAACACGGCCAGGCTTAACAGACGATCGCTGATCCCGATGCTGAGCTTCGCCGCCACCAATTTTGCGGCTTCGGTGCGGATATCGCCTTCGCGGGCGTCCAGCGACCTGGCCAGCCAGCCGACCTTGCGGGCCTCATCGCAGGCCAGATAAATCCTTGCGGCTAGCCCTTCCAGGCGGTGGCTCGGCGCTACCGCGATTTCGCGCGTATCGGCGATCTCCACCGCCCCTCGCTCGAAAACGGCGTCCAGCCTGGCGCGTTCCCCGTCCGCCGGAGCGCGCGCTTCCCACCAGCGCTGAATCGCCCTCTGTAGGTTCCCGAGATACCTCATCGGCTCGCGGCCGTCGGCGTAATCGTAATCGAAGTAGTAGGCCAGCCGCATCAGTTCGCGCCGGCCGAGCGGGAAGGCATAGTAGTAGGCCGGCGCCGGCCGCACTCGCTGGAATCCCAGGCGCTCGCGGTCGTCGTAGAGGGGGCTGAACCGGTCCAGGCGAATCGGGGTGCAGGTCAACGGCGGGGGAAGGTGAGACAGCAGCGGCGCCAGTTCCGCCATGCGGTCGTACTCCGACGGCGATTCTCCGGGAAAGCCGGCCAGCATGTTCCACGCGGGCGTGATGCCCACTTCCTCGCACCAGCGGAGCAGTTGGATGTTCTGGGCCGCCGTGCAGCCCTTGTTCATCCGCCGGAGAATGTCATCGCTGAGGCTCTCGATTCCCGGTTGAACATAGTTCACGCCCGCGGCCCGCATTTTCACCAAGTGCTCGTGGCGGAGGTTCGCCTTCACCTCGAAGAAGAACTCCAGGCCGCTTCCCGCCAGCATCGGCAGCAGCGTGTCGATGTATTCCATCGCGAGAATGTTGTCGGAAGTCTCGACCCGTTGGACGTGATGCCTGCGGCTGAGCGACATGAGCTCTTCGTAAACGCGGCCGGGACTCTTGCGGCGGAACGGCGCCCGTTCCCGGTTCAAGCCGCAGAATACGCACTTGTGCTTCGCGCCCCACCAGCAGCCGCGGGTGGTTTCCAGCGCGAGCCCGATGACCAGGTCCGGGCGAAACGAAGCCGCCTCGACCTGCTCGAAGAAATCGTCAAAGTCGGGCGTCGCCACCGCGTCCATGTCGGGAACGGGCCGCGGCGCGGCCAAGCCCCGCCCGTCCCCACGCTTAAGGACGCCCTCGGGCGTTCCGCTGCGCTTGTTCGTGAGCACCGTCTCCAGCAGCTCGGGGAAGGTCTCGTCCGCCTCGCCCGGGCAAACGTAATCCACCCAGGGAAACGAGTCCACGAACTGGCGCCCCATTTCGCCTTCGCAGTTCGCTCCGCCGAACACTACGGTAGGGCGATCGGGACCTTCCTTCAACCGCTTGGCAACGGCGAGGCAGGCGCATGTTTGCTGAAATGTCGTCGGAAAGCCGACCACTCTGGGCCGAAAAGCAGCGATACGCCCGACGCAGTAATCCAGAAACTCGGCGCGCCCCCGCCGCGCATCCAGAATCTCGCGGATGAGCGCGTCGCCGGCCGGAACCGTTCGGGAAAGCATCTTCGAAATGTAAGTGGATTCATCGGGGATCTCGTCTCCGAACACCGCATCCGCGAAAAACCACTCGCCAATCAGGTGATTCGGCGCGGCCTCGTTGGCTAACTTCGTGTAAAGCGGCAGGCCGATCAGCTCGGCCATTCGCAGGTTCAGATATTCGATTCTGGACTGGAAACCCCGGCGGGCGATCCCGGCTTTCAGCACGCTGACGCCCAGCGCCGGACGGCGAACGTCTCCGAATGGAAGTACGGCGAAAAGAACATCCATGCTGCACCCCCTCTGGCGGGATGGGCCACGCTACGCGGGTACGCCGCCCGCGTAGGCGTGGCCGCATCTTCGAGTTCCCATCCGCAGCATTGACGACGCTTGCCGAATTACCGACCCATGGTTGTGAATGATCCCGGATTAATAACAGGCCCAGGTCCGCCAGGTCCGCACTCGTAACACTGCTGGTAGGTCCACCAGTGGGGCGGAGTCCAGTGCCGATAGCACAGATAGCAGGGTTGCAGCTGGTAAGCCGGAGTAGTGGCCGGCTGCGCCACGGCCGGCATGTTGGCCATTCCGCTGGCAAGAGCGGCCGACACCTTCTGGTATGTCTTCATCTCCTCTTCGGTGATGTGCAATTTCGACAGTTTGTCTTCAAGTTCAGCCACACGCATTTCCAGCGACTTTGGCTTTTCCTGTTCCGCCATTTCAATGACCTCCGTTTTTTTATCTAACCTGGAATAGCGCGCCTGCCATATTAGCGCCGTGTGGGCGACTGCCGGTAGGGACTAACAGGACAGACAAGACCTTCACACTCCGCTAACTGGCAAGTCTGCGGAGCGGCAGCCCGTTAACGATAAATCGCGTCAGCTTTGGTTCGACCTGATCCGATGAGATTATCAGGTATCTCGGGTGCGAATCCTCTCAGCTCGTTTTGAATAATGCTCCCGGGACTTCAAATTGTCAAGGTCCATTTTTGGATGTGTAACTGCTATTTTTCTCCGGTCTTTGTCGGACGATTACAGGAGCGGCGGTCTCCCGGTTGTCTTTGTTGTAACTCCAATCTATGCATGCTCGCCGCATCATGCACCAGTTACTTCTTGACACACTAAAGAGAGAGGCGCATAACTATCGCTCCGGCAACTACCCCTGCGGAGTCTCTAATTAAAAATGAGCGTGCTCCGCGGTTCAAGGGGCGCCTCGGCGGCGGCTTGCGGCCGTTGCCTGCCGCTCGCAACCCGTCGAGCGAAATTGGCCACGGATGGACACGGATAAACGCGGATAAGAAGGCCGCCGGCCCACGCGCAATCGCGCCGGCCGCGGCGGGTTTCAACCGATGACGGCTACTACGTGATCCGAGACCGATTTCATCTCGAAAGTCGCCCAACCGTCCTTTACCGCGGCGGGCGTTTTGCCGCCCGAAACCAGAAATTGCGCGGACCGGCCTTTGACGTCGTCCGGCAGCCTCACCCTGATCTGCAGCGGCCCTATGGGGGTCAGCTCGTCGATCGGCGAGCGCCACGTGCCGGCGCTCACCAGGTTCACGACGTGCACGATCACGCGGCCCGGCTGGCGGTACAAGTGGCAGTCCACGAGTCCCGCCCCCTTCACCTCGAGCGGGATGCGGCCGTCCGCGGCCCAACGCACGATATTGGCAAGCAGGTTGGCGTGATCGGGCAAATAGTCGCGGGCGTAGCGGCGGTCGATGTCCGCCGGGAGATACGCCACGCGCGATTTGCCCGCGGCGTTCAGCAACAGGCCGGGAATGCCGGTTTTCGGAGTCCGCATCCACGCGGTCTCGGGCGGATAGATGGGGAAAGGGGGAACGTAGGTGACGGGGATGATAACGCCGGGGTCGGTGCGCAGCGCCTCGCCGCAGGTAGGTATGGGACGACTGCGCCCGCGATCGCCGCCCCGCTTCCGCCCCGGCGGCGTGCGCGCCGAAGAGATCGGCCAAGGCGAAATCGGACCGGGCGTCGCCCCACTCGTCGTAGAGGCTGCTGAAACCCGTGGCGACCAGCCCGCCGCCGCGTTCCACGAAGCGCCGGATGGACGCCGCTTCGGGGCCGGAGAGCGCGCCCACATTCGGAAGCACGAGGACGGACAAGCCGGGGGCGTCCCGTTCGATATGAGCGGCGTTCACGGGAAGGTAGGGGATGCGCGCCCGCAGCAGGGCCTGGGTGAAGCCGGCGTACGGGGCGTCCACCAGGTCGGCGGCGCTGTCGCGCCCGTAGTAGTCCGTATTCCGCTGCGACCAGACCACGCCGACCGAGGCCACCGGCTTCCGGTCCACCAGGTACTGCTGGTTGGCCTTGAACCAGCGCATCATCGGCTCGGCGGTGCGGTATGCGCGGCGGTCCTCGTGGTACGCGCCCACGTGGTGCCACCAGGGCTGAATGCCGCCGGCGAAGCCTTCGATCATCCACATGCGCGCTTCCGCGGCCGGCTTCGCGGCCACGCGGAACGAGCTGCGGCCCGCCTGGTACATGGCCATGCTTTCCGGCGCCAGCTTGTCCCAGCCAAGCAGGCCGTGGACCAGCTTGCCGGTGTCCCCGTTCTGCTGAAAGCCGGTGGCGTCGGAGCGCGACTGGTGATCGAGAAGCACCATGCCGGCGCGCTCGCAGATCTCCTTCATGGGACGGAAGGACTGCGCCTGCCCGGTGATGGAGCCGCTGTTCATGCCGATCCACAGACAATCCGGACCGCCCGCGGCTCTGGTAGCGCGGTTGTTGAGGTCCCAGATCTCGAGGCGGCGCGCGTAGTTCCACTCGATCCACTGCCGGTAGACCGGGTCGTTCCAGTTCCTGGCCCGCGGGATCTCCTTGCCTGTTTTCTCGCGAAACTTCCGCTTGCAGTTCTCGCAGAAACAAGCGGTATCGCGCCCCAGCCCGGCCCAACTGTTGTCGGTCACGCCTTCCGGGTGCGAGCGTTCGATGATCTCGGTGATGATCCCCGGCAAATATTCGTCGTAATACGGGCTGTTGACGCAGGTGACGAACTTATCGGCGGCGCGGATGACCTGGCCCGCGGCGTCGCGCGCAAACCAGTCCGGGCGCGCCTGAAAGAAATCCTCCGCGGTGCGGTTGGAATCCATGCGGGCCAGCACCGCGAGTCCGTCGTCGTGCGCCGCCTTGGCCAGCTCGCCGAAGAGATCGCGCCCGTTGAGGAACTCGGCGCGGTGGTGCAGCGGGAACTTGCTGGGGTAATAGGCGACGATGCCCCCGGCATTGATGATGACGCCCTGGGTTTCCGTGCGCTTCCAGTACTCGCGCCACCACGCGATGTCGTAGCGCAGGGGGTCCTTCTCGGTGATATTAGTCTGGCCCCACCGGCAGACCCGCCGGTGCCAGGGCGTGGATGCGCCCGGCTGCCCTTCGAGGGCGGAACCCGCGGCCGCGGTCTGAAGAAATGCCCTCCGTGTCACGTGGATGTGAGTGCTCATACGTTGCGTACCATTCTCTCTTCCTCAAGCTTTGGAGCGTGGGGCGGCATTTTCGCGCGCGCCGCCGCGAGGTCAGCGGGTTTTCCAGTATTCCAGCGCGGGGCCGCGGATGGCGTCGAACTTGCCGCTTGCGGCGCGCGCCACCAGCGCCTTCTTTTCCTCGGTGGCGATCGGCTTGAAATTTTGCGCGATCCGCACGTCGTCCTCCAACTGGCCGATCGTACAAAAACCCAGGGGCGCGGCGGTAATGGGCAGGCTCAAGGTATACCGCAGGCAATCGGCCACGCTGAAGGTCCGCAGCAGGAAGGCGTTCCCGAAAACCTTGATGGCGAAGATGCCGACTCCGCGCTCTGCCGCCGCGGGCAGCGCCGTCTGTTCGAAGCTCATCTTCGGGGAGTCGGAGAAACAGGTATCGGCCACGTGGAGCGGCATCAGCGCGGTGTCGAACCGCTCCGCGTGGCGCAGCATGGCGACGTGAACTTCCGGATCGCGGCAGTTCGAGTAGCCGATGTAGCGGCACTTGCCCGCCTTCCTGGACTCCTCGAAAGCCTCTATCGCGCCGCCGGGAGCGAAGATCTGCTCCACGTCCTGCATGCGGGCCACGTTGTGCATCTGCCAGAGATCCACATGGTCCGTTTTCATCGTTCTCAGCGACGTTTCCAACTCCGCCAGCGCGCCCTTCCGCGTCCTCTGCCCGGACTTGGTGGTGAGAAAGACGTTCTTGCGGAACTCCGGGATGACGGCGCCGTATACCTCCTCGGCGTGGCCGTCGGAATAGCTGCGCGCCATATCGAAGTAGTTGATGCCGAGGTCGTACGCGCGCCGCACCACGGCCTTGCCTTCCTCGAACGGAACGAGGTGAAAACGGGCCCCGCCCTGCCCGATGATCGTGAGCTTTTCGCCCGTGCGGCCCAGAACGCGTTTGGGAATATCGCCCGAAGCGGGCTTGGCGGGCCGTGGCGCCGCCAGGCCCGTGAACATCGTGCCTACGAAGATTCGACGCTGCATGTATCACCTCCCGACCGGAATTCGCCGACGCCGATTTCCGCCCAGCGGATCTGAATCCAGGGTTCATGATAGCGAGATGCAGACCGGGCCGGCGGGCGCGCATAGGAGGCTGCGGAAAGACCGAAAGGCGTGGGCGATTGGCAATCCACCCGTTGTTCCGCCGGTAACCTTTTCGGCTCGCAGCACCGGGAACCTGCGAAACCTCACACGACCAGCGTGCGGTTCTGCCCAATCCTCACTCTCTATTTACTCCCTCGACGGTCTACAAGGACTAGACTGAATCAACGCGTTTGTTGGGGGGGTATTAGAATGTCGATTCACTTCAGGAAGAGTCTCGTCCATTTTCTGGGCGTGCTCGCGCTGCTGGGGTTGCTGGGCGCGCGCGCAAACGCTCAAGCGGTCTATGGCACGATCATCGGCACGGTGACCGACGCCAGCGGCGGATCGGTCGCGGGGGCGAAGGTCGTCGCCACCAATGTCAACCAGAACGTGAGCACATCCACGACAACCAACGACTCCGGGAACTACACCTTGACGCAACTGGCGCCGGGGCAGTACTCGATCGCGGTGGAGAAACAGGGTTTCAACAGGTTCGTACAACAGAACGTGACCGTTACTGTCGGTTTGAGCGCCAAGGTGGACGCCGCGATGCAGCTTGGCGCGATTACCCAGGAGGTCACGGTCTCCGAGGCGCCTCCGGGATTGGAGACGGATCGCGCCGAGGTGAACACGACGCTGGGGGGCGGGCAGATCACGCAATTGCCGGTGTTGAACCGGAATTTCACGAATCTCACGCTCCTGGCTCCGGGCGCGCAGCTGAACACGTTCCAGCACGCGCCGAGCGAAAATCCCCAATCGTCCACGCTGGTGAACACCAACGGGCAGGAGTTCGCCGGCACGAACTACCTGCTGGACGGCATGAACAACAACGACTCCGTTCTGGGAATCGTGATGGTCAATCCGCCGCTCGATTCCGTCGGAGAGGCGAGCATCGCCACCAGCAATTACGAGGCGGAATTCACGCAGGCAGGCGGCGCCGTCGTACGGATAGAGACCCGGTCGGGCTCGAACGACCTGCACGGATCGGCCTTCGAATTTCTCCAGAACAACGTGTTTGAGGCGAGGAACGCGTTTTCTCAGGGGCTCCACGACCCCGGCACGCCCGCGCCGCCGCACCGCGGGATTCCGGAATTACGCTGGAACCAGTTTGGGGGATCACTGGGCGGGCCCGCCATTAAGGATAAGCTCTTCTGGTTCGGCGACTACCAGGGGACGTACCGCCGTATCGGCGCGTCCCAGATCCTGCGCGTGCCCACCGCGGCGGAGCGCACCGGCGACCTCAGCGACCTCGGCATCCCTGTTTACAATCCGTTTTCCGGAAATCAGGATGGAACGGGGCGGACGCAGTTTGGGGGAAACGTCATTCCCTCCAACTTAATCGCCGGACCGGCCCAGGCGCTGCTGGCCGCGCTTCCGGCGCCCAACCTGACACCGGCGAATCCGGCCGACAACAACTTCGCCACGAGCGCGGTGGAACAGTTCGACACGCAGCAGTTCGATATCCGGGTGGATGGCTACGCCACCTCGAAGTTCCGGATGTTCGGCCGCTACAGTTATCTCGGCGCGACGCTCAATGCACCCGGCCCGTTCGGGCTTTACGGCGGCCCCGCGTTTAGCGCGTGGGGGTTTACCGGCGCTTCGGACGCCCGCAACCAGAACCTGGTCGGCGCGGCGAACTATTCGTTCAGCCCCACGTTCCTCGCCGACTTCCGGGTTGGCTATTCGCGTTATCGGGTCAACGTAACGCCGCTGGACATCAACCAGCAACTGGCGAACCAAGTGGGCATGCCGGGACTGAATATCTCCGGACGTCCGGACACTTTCGGACTGCCGGACTTGAACATCAACGGGGCCGGCGGTTTCCAGATGGGCTACCGCTGTAACTGCCCGCTGGACGAGCGCGAGTTTATCTACGATTATGTGAGCAACTGGACCGCGATCCACGGCAATCACACGTTCAAGTTCGGAGCGACATACGAACACGCGGGGAACCGGCGGCTGCCGAGCGACGACCACCGGGCGGGCGTCTTCGATTTCGACCCGGGCGTGACTTCCCTGGGGCCCACCGGCGCGGGCGGCCTCGGCCTGGCGAGTTTTATGATCGGATTTCCCGATCACTTCCGCCGCTTCGGCCAGATTTCGACGGACCAGGAAGATCGGCAGAACCGCATGTTCTTCTTCGCGCAGGACACGTGGCGGATCACGTCCAAGCTCACCCTGAGCTACGGGCTGCGCTGGGACACGTGGTTCCCGGACTACTCGCTCAATGCGGGCCAGGGCGGCCGGTATGACGTGACGGACAACCTCGTCCGCGTTCCGGGAGTCGGCGGGATCTCGATGTCGGGCAACTCGCAGACCCAGTGGACCAATCTTTCGCCGCGCCTAGCCCTTGCGTATGCGTTAGGCGCAAAGACTGTAGTGCGCACGGGCTACGGGAGGAGTTACTACCAGGGCACGTTCGGATGGACGTTCAACAACCTGGCGGCGGATATCTATCCATCCATCGTGACCCAGGACCTGCTGGGAGCGAATCCATTCGCCGCCGTGTTCCCCGTGACCACGGGACCGCCGCCGATCACGTTCCCCGCCATTCCTTCGAATGGCCTGTTGCCGCTGCCGGACGGTATTGGCGACGCATATATCCCGGCGAATCAGAAGATACCGTACGTGGACCAATGGAACTTCACCATCGAGCGGCAGTTGCCTACGAACCTGAATCTCTCGGTGGGATACGTCGGCAACATAGGACGCCATCTGAATGGCGGGTTCAATTTGAACGCCGCGGTCCCCGGCCCCGGACCGTTCAACCCAAGGCGCCCGCTCTTCAACCAATTCGGCATCACGCAGGGCATCTTCGACAAGTGTGACTGCACCAGCAGTAACTACAACGGTCTCCAGGTGCGCGGGGAAAAGCGCATTGGAGGCAGTTACTCGCTGTTGGCCTCTTACACGTATTCCAAGACGCTGGACTTCGGCGAGTTCGGCACGCCCACCGACCAATACAACGCCAGGCTGGATTACGGCCCGGCGGGCTTTGACCGGTCGAACGTGTTCACGCTCGCGCATACGTTGATTCTTCCATTCGGCAAGGGGCACAAGTACTTCGCCAACGCCAGGGGATTCGGCCGGGCGCTGGCCGAAGGGTGGCAGTTCAATGGAATCACGACCCTTGAAAGCGGTCTGCCGTTCTCGCCCACGCTGAGCAACGCCGCGTCGCTCAATTCCGACATGTCGCTCAGGCCCAACATCACGGGCGATCCCATGGCCGGCATTTCGCAATCGCGCAACCTGTGGTTCAACGCGGCGGCGTTTAGCGTGCCGGCGCCCTACACCTTCGGCAACGCCGCCCGAGACTCCCTGCGGGGACCCAACCTGTTCACGGCGGATTGGTCGCTGGCCAAGAATTTCGCGGTGACCGAACGCGTCAGCCTTCAGTTCCGATGGGAGGTCTTCAACGCCTTCAACCGGACGAACCTGGCGCTCCCGAACTCCAACACGGACACCGGCGCCGCCGGAATCATCAGCGACGTCGCCGTGCCCATGCGGAACATGCAGTGGGGCGCCCGCCTGGCCTGGTAATGGCCGTTGCGGTTCCGCGCTCATTACCTCCTGATCGCCCTCGCGGCGGCGGGCTCCGCGGCGGACAGCACGTTCGTGCTGGAGACGCGGAGCCCGGCGCCCTACACGCCCGCGTATCTCGGAAACGGCGAGATCGGCGTTTCCACGTCGCCCCTCGGTACAATCCCGGCGGAGTGCTTCCTCAGCGGTCTCTACGACCACGCTCCGGGTGACGTGGTCCGGCTCGCAGTTGCCCCCGCGTGGAACGAGGCGGATCTGTTCAATGGACGATCGTGGCTCAACCACGCGGCGGCGGATGCGCGCAGCCTGCGGTCTTATAGGCAGGCGCTCGACATGTACGATGGCCTGCTGCGGACCGAATACGACTGGACCGACGGCGACCGCGTCACGCACGTGGCGGTCCGCATGTTCGTATCGCGCGCCGAACCCGATCTGGCGGTGGCGCAATTCGAGATCTCCCCCCGGTTCGACGGACCCCTGACGGTGCGGCTGAGCTTGCGCGCATGGCCGGCTCCGCACCGCTATCCGCTCGAGAAACTCGAAAAGCTGGAGGGGCCCGCGGCAAAAGACCAGCAGCTCATCTGGTACCCCGGACGCATGCTCGCCCGAGAGCCGCGCGCCCAGGCGGGGAAGGGCTCCGGCCTCCTCGAAATGCTTTCTCAGGCGGAAGGGACCACTACCACGCTCGCGCAAGCCGTGGCGCTTACCTGGCCTCAAGAGGGCCGTGCGCAAGCCCGGCGGGCCGGCGGCGAAGCCGGGGTGGACGTGGAGCTGAACGCCCGGGCTGGACGGGTCTACACGTTCACAAAATACGCGGCCGCCATCCCTTCGTTCCGCGGCGAAAACCTGCTGTCTGCCGCCGCCACCCGGGCACGGGAGAGCGCCGCGCGGGGATACGATGCCCTGTTCGCGGCCCACGCCTCCGCCTGGCACGCTCTCTGGCAGTCCGACATCGTCGCCGAATGCGACCCCACGCTGCAGACCGTGATCCATTCCATGCTGTTCCACCTGCTTGGCAGCGCGCAGGCCGATTCGGATTTCAGCGTGCCTCCCATGGGTCTGAGCACGGCGGGCTACTACGGCCACGTGTTCTGGGACGCGGATACGTACATGTTTCCGCCGCTTCTGCTGCTCCATCCCGAACTCGCCAGGCCGATGGTGATGTTTCGCTACCGCACGCTCGGCGCGGCGCGCGCCAACGCCAGGCGGAACGGCTATCAGGGCGCGATGTACCCCTGGGAAGCCGGTCCGGATGGGGCGGAAACGACGCCGAAATTCGCCTTCCAGAATGCCCTTTACGAAAACCACGTGAATGGAGACGTGGCGCTCGCCGCGTGGCAGTATTATCTGGCCACGGGAGATCGCGGCTGGCTCGCACAGTACGGCTATCCCATCCTTCGGGACACCGCCGATTTCTGGGTAAGCCGCGTGACCTACAACCGCTCGCGCGGGCGTTACGAAATCGGCAAAGTCGTTTCGGTGAACGAGGCGCTCATCGGCGTGAGCAACGACCCTTATACCAACGCCGTGGCGAAGAAGAACCTGGAGCTGGCGGCGCTGGCGGCGAAGGTTCTGGGAAAGGCGCCGGGTCCGAAGTGGGCCGAAGTCGCCGGCAAGATGTACCTGCCCGGCTCCGATCTCCTGCTGGACGATTACCCGCTGGAGTTCCCGCTCAGCGCCGGGCAGCGCCGCGCGATCGTCGCTCCCGCCCTTTCCAAGCCGCCCTCCGGCGCCATGATGGGGGTGGAGTTCGAGCCCATACTGGGGGTGGAGTTACACGAGAAAAGCATGATCGACGCCCTCCTGCCACGCACCTGGAAGCCTTACGTGCGGCCGCCTTACAACGTGCTCGCCGAAACCCCCACAAACGGCAACCTCAATTTCATCACCGGCGCGGGGGCCTTCCTGCAACAGTTTCTGTACGGCTACAGCGGGTTGCGGCTGTCCGAAGAGGGGCTGGCGCGGCGCTACAGCCCTCTCCTGCCCGGCTCCGTGCGGCGCCTGGTCTTGCAAGACATAACGATATGCGGGAAACGGCGGACCATCGCCGTCCGCGACGGAGCCCTGGAATGAGGCTCGCGCTGGCGCTGTGGCTCGCGCTGGCCGCTGCCGCGGAGGAACCCGCGCTCCAGCCGGCGCCGCGTTTTCCGATCGCCGCGAATCCCCTCACCATTACGCGCGCGGTCCAGGCGGGCAAGCCGTTTACCGTGGCGGGCGAGCGCGGCGCAATCCTGGGAGAGCAGGGTGGGGGGTTTGAAGCATGGCTTTTTCCGGTGAAGGTTTTGAGGCTGGCCGGCATCACGGCGGAGATGGCGGACTACCCGGTTCCCATCGACCTCTCCGCGCACGCGGCGGTCATCGAAGTCTCCCCCGCCATGACCACCATCACCTATTCGCACGCGGCGCTTAGCGTGAAGCAGCGCATGTTCGCTCCCCGCGACGGCGGCGCCGGAGTGGTGGCGCTGTTCGAGATCGCCGCGGTGCGGCCCGTCGTGCTGACGTTTCGCTTCAAGGCCGAAATGCTGCGGATGTGGCCCGCGCCGAACTACGGGCCGCCCACCGCTGAATGGGTCCCGCAAGGTAAGAGCGGCTACTACCTGCTGCATACTAACGACGCCTCCCTGGAGGCCGCAGTGGCCATGCCGCGGGCCAGGCCCGGCATCCTGCCCCCTTACCAGGAGCGGCCCAAGGAGTACCCGCTCGAACTGAAGCTCTCGTTCGACCCTAAGACGGATTCGAACATGCTTTTCCCGCTGCTCCTGACGCTGGGCGGCGCGAAGCAGCTCAGCGAAATGGACGGCCGCATCGCCGCCCTGTATTCCGGCACGGAGGACTATTACGCCCACTTCTTCGACACGCGGCTCCGGGCGGTAACGCCCGACCCGGCGTTCGACCGGGCGCTCCAGTGGGCCGCCATCGCCATCGATCAGGGCCGCGTCAGATTCCACGACGAGACGGGTCTGGTAGCGGGCTACGGCGAATCGGGCGATTCGGCGCGCCCGGGCTTCGCATGGTACTTCGGGCGCGATGCGCTGTGGACATCGTACGCCATCAACGGGTACGGCGATTTCGCGCTCACGCGCCAGGCGCTCGAGTTTCTCATCCGCCGGCAGCGCGCCGACGGGAAGATAATGCACGAGTACTCGCAAACCGCCGACCTGGTGGACTGGAAGGCCACTCCCTACTTCTATGCCGCCGCCGATTCCACGCCGTTGTTCGTCATGGCCATGGAGGACTACGTCGAAACCAGCGGCGACCTGGAGTTTCTCCGCCGCCACTGGGAAGCGGTGAAACGCGCTTACGCCTTCACGCGCGCCCACGATTCGGATGGAGACGGCATCTACGAGAACACGGAAGGAACCGGCTGGGTGGAGTCCTGGCCGCCGGGCATGCCGCACCAGGAGATCTACCTGGCCGCGCTCGATCAGCAGTCGGCCGGCGCCCTGGCGCGCCTTGCCGCTCTGCTGCGCGAGGATGCGCCGGCGGAAAACGCGCGCCGGCAGGCGGAGACCATCCGGGGGAAGCTGGAAGCGGAATACTACGAACCGGCGCAAGCGTTCTATGCATTCAGCCGCAACGCGGACGGCTCGCTCGACCACTCCGCGACGGTATACCCCGCGGTGGCATGGTGGAACGGCGCCCTGGCGCTGCCGCAGGCCGGCGCGATGTTGAGCCGCTGGGCCTCATCCGAGTTCTCCACCGACTGGGGCACGCGCGACTTGAGCCCGAAGGTCCCGTTTTACGATCCCATCAGCTATCACCAGGGCTCGGTGTGGCCGCTCTTCACGGGCTGGGTGGCGCTGGCGGAATACCGGGCCGGCAGGCCGCTCTCCGGTTATGCCCACCTCATGCAGAATGCCGGCCTGACGTGGGCGCAGGACCCGGGGGCGGTGACGGAGCTGCTCTCGGGCGAATTCTTCCAGCCGCTGGGACGCAGCAGCCCGCACCAGATCTGGTCGTCCGCCATGGTGCTTTCGCCCGCGCTCCGGGGGCTGTTCGGCCTGGATTGGGACGCGCCGGATCGCACCCTGCGCCTTCGCCCCAGCCTGCCCGCGGCCTGGGATTCCGCGCGGCTCCGCAATGTGCCGCTCGGAGAATCGCGGCTTGAAGTGGAAATGAAACGCGAATCGGGCCGCCTGCTGATCCGCGCGCTCTCGGCGCAGCCGGAGGTGGTATGCCTCGCCGCCCAGGATGCGCCGCGGGGCCAGCCGTGCCGCGCGCAGCCTGCCGCGATCCACGAATTGGCCTTGCCGCTGCCGCCGGTGGAACTCGGGATCGAGGCCCGTCTGCCGCTCGCGGGTTCGCGGACGGGGCAGATGAAGGCCGTTGGCGAACGCGCGTCGGCCAACCGCTTCGAGGTGGATTTGGAAGCGCCCGGCGGCACGGATGATGAACTGTTCGTGCGGCTGAACCGGCCGAATGTCCGGATCGAGGGAGCGGAGATCGCCGGAACCAGGTTGCGCGTGCGCTTCCCCGGGAGCGGATACCAGCGGCGGACCGTGGCGTTCGCATGGTAAACAGGAGGACCGCGGCCGCCATTCTGGTCTGCGCCGTTGCGCTCGCGGCGCTGGCCGCTCCCGCGCCACCGGCGCCCATCCTGGCCTACATCAAGGCGACGTGGAGCGTGCTCACGCGCTCCAACCGGGATCTCGCCACAGCCGCCGTCGATCCCAAACTCCATCCCGCCGCGAACGGCCGCTGGCCCGTGTACGTATCGCGGACCGAGGATTTCGCCCGCGTGGAAGAGGGATTGCGCCGGGAGATGCCGCCCGGCGACTTTCGGAAAATCGAGCTGCGCACGCTGCCGGAGGACGCCGCTTCGCTCAAGGACCAGGGTCTCCTCTACCTTCCGCTGCCGTACGTCGTTCCCGGCGGCCGGTTCAACGAAATGTATGGGTGGGATAGCTATTTCATCCAGATCGGTCTCCTTCGGGACAACGAGTTGACCCTCGGCAAGGACATGGCGGATGACTTTCTCTACGAGATTCGGAACTACGGAAAGATACTGAACGCGAACCGGACCTACTATGTCACGCGATCCCAGCCGCCGTTCCTCACCCAAATGGTGCTGAACGTCTACCGGCGAATGCCGGATCGGCAGTGGCTCGCCGAGAGCCTCCCTGCGATCGAGCGGTACTACCGCTACTGGACCGCGGAACCGCACCTGACGCCCGAAACGGGCCTGTCGCGCTATTTCGACCTCGGTGAAGGGCCGGCGCCGGAGGTGGTTGCATCGGAGCGCGACCCACAGGGGCGGACGCACTACGAACTGGCACGGGAGTACTTCCGGACGCATCGGATCTCCGCTTATGACGTGAGCCAGTATTACGAGCGCAACACCGGCCGGCTGCTGCCCCTGTTCTACAAAGGCGACCGGTCGATGCGGGAATCCGGGTTCGACCCCTCCGACAGGTTCGGGCCGTTCAGCGTAGACATCATTCACTACGATCCGGTTTGCCTGAACTCTCTGCTGTACCTCATGGAAACGCAGGCGGACGAAATCCTGGGTCTCCTTGGGCGCGAAGCGGAGGCCGCGCTCTGGCGCAAGCGCGCGCGCGATCGCGCGGAGCGCATCAACGCGCTCATGTGGGATTCGCACGACGGCCTGTACTATGACTACAATTTCGTTCAAAAGCGCGTGCGCCGGTATCCGTTCCTCACCACTTTCTATCCGCTTTGGGCGGGAATCGCCAGCCGCGGGCAGGCCGCCCGGGTGATGCGGAACCTGAAGCTGTTCGAGCGCGCCGGCGGGCTCCAGACCAGCACGTATCGAAGCGGGAATCAATGGGACGCTCCATTCGGATGGGCGCCGCTGGAACTGATCGCGGCCGAAGGATTGCGCCGCTACGGTTATAACGCGGATGCCAACCGCATATCCGAACACTTTCTCTCGCTGGTGCTGCGGGAGTTCCGGCGGCAGGGAACCATCGTGGAAAAATACGACGTGGTTCGCGGCGGGACGGATGTTTCCCGCGAGATTCGTTTCGGTTACCGGTCCAACGAAGCGGGATTCGGATGGACCAACGCGGTCTTCACGGCGCTGTACGATGCGCTGCCGCCCGGCGAAAGGGTCAAAATCGGCTTGAATCGGGCCGCAAATCCTTCCGGAGCAGGTCGGTGAGCCATTGTTCCAGGTCCTTTTTGGCCTGGCCGTCCTTTACGCCCGTGAACAGGCCCGCGAACACCTTCACCACTTTCTTCTGCAGCTCTTTGTTCCGCTCGCGGTACTCCAGGAACCTCTGGCGGCGGTAGGTCGGGAGCGCCACCCCCGTCAGCGAGGAATCCACGGCCTCGACTTCCTCCCAGGCCGCCAGACCTTGCCGGACGAGGACCTCCAGCCGGGTCCTGTCGGCTACGGCGATCTGCGCGTCATGGAGGCGCGCCTCGATGGCATCCGTATGCGCGGCGGTTTCCTCCGCGCGAAGCCATGCCCGTCTCGCATGGTAAACCTCGTGCCTGGCCGCGACCTCGACCAGGTGATC
>JAIQFU010000081.1:2375-20031 GCA_020073115.1 Terriglobia bacterium | reverse complement strand
GGCCAGCACTTCACTGGCGTGGAATACGCCGTAGCGTTTGGCCAGACGCGCAGCCGCCTGGTCACTTATGCGCTCATTCTGCAGGATCCCCCCATAGCCCAAAAGAGCCAGTCGCGCGCGGAGCTGTTCAGCGCGCGGATGCAGCCGCAACTCCAG
Source organism: Terriglobia bacterium (assembly GCA_020073115.1). Taxonomy (GTDB): domain Bacteria; phylum Acidobacteriota; class Terriglobia; order Bryobacterales; family Bryobacteraceae; genus BOG-224. The sequence continues at coordinate 19,875 of JAIQFU010000081.1, read as the reverse complement.
CGCATCCAGGCGGCGCAGAAAGGCGTTCTGGGCGAACTTTCGCGCCGGAACGTGGGGGTGATCGGGACGTCGCAGGTCCTGCTCAACGCCATCTTCGTATCAACCGACCGAGACACCGCGGCGGCGCTTCTTTCGATACCGGGCGTGGCGCACGTACGCTACATGCCGCCGCTCAAGCCGACCCTCAACACGGCGGGCAGCCTGATCAACGCCGCGCAGGCGCAGGCGCTGGCCCCGGGCGGGGCAGCCAACGCCGGCGCGGGGGTGAAGATCGGGATCATCGACTCCGGAATCGACCAGAACCATCCCGGGTTCCAGGATTCCTCGCTCACGCCGCCCTCGGGGTTTCCCAAAGGCGACGCGAACTTCACCAATAAAAAGGTGATCGTGGCGCGCAGCTTCGTGGAATATATTCCGTGGCCGGACACTCCTTGGGATTCGCGCAACAACGTGCCGGACGACCTGACCCCGCGCGACCACGTGGGCCACGGGACGGCCATCGCCATGATCGCCGCGGGGGTGCAGAATAAAGGGCCGCTGGCGACCATCCAGGGGATTGCGCCCAAGGCGTTCCTGGGGAACTACAAAGTGCAGGGGTCGCCCAGCGTGAACGACTATGTGGTGTCGGGATATGCCACCATTCAGGCGCTTCAGACGGCCCTGGCGGATGGCATGGACATCGTGACGCTGGCCTACAGCGAAGGCGACATGTGGGACAGCGGACCGCTGGACGTGGACCCCGGGTGCAGCTTCGATCCGAACAACTACTGCGATCCGCTGGCTCAGGCGGTAGAGAGCGCGGTGAAGCAGAGGATGGTGGTGGTGACCGGCGCGGGGAACGACGGAAATCTGGCGAAGGTCCCGACGCTGAACACGGTCCACTCCCCGGGCACGGCTCCTTCGGCCCTCACGGTGGCCGCTTCGACGAACTCGCACGCGCTGTATCAGTCGGTGAGCGCTGTTTCGCCGTCGGGTGGGCCGCAAAACCTCAAAGCCCTACTCGGGGACGGGCCGCAGTTGCAGAGCGCCCTGACGGCGCCAATCAAGGACGCGGGTGACGGGTGCGCCGCGCTCTCCGGTCTGACCGGAGCGATTGCGCTGGTGGTGCGCACTCCCAGCGGGTGCAGCCTCAGCGACAAGATCACGAACGCGGAGAACGCCCACGCGGTGGCGGTGGTGGTCTACCAATCGTCAGGGAACCAAACGCCGCTCAGCGTCTGGTTCTGGGGGGCGAGCGATACGGGGATTCCGGCCCTGATGGTGGGCAACACCGACGGGCTGTCGCTCAAGAGCTGGGTGGCTGCCAATGCCGGCGCCAGCGTGACGCTCGACCCGGCGTTCACGGAGTCCGGCGCCACTTCCCACTTCGTGGCCGATTTTTCGTCACGCGGTCCGGTGGGCGGAACGCTGTCCACCGGGACCTACTTTGAATTGAAGCCCGAGTTGGCGGCCCCGGGCGTCAACATCTACACGGCCACGCAGAAGTACGACCCCACCAGCGCCCTGTACAACGCTTCGGGTTACGTGGGCGTGAGCGGGACCAGTATGGCCGCGGGCTTCGCCGCGGGCGCGGCGGCGCTGGTCCACCAGAAGAACCCCAACCTGACGCCGGCGCAGATCAAATCCGCCCTGGTCAACACCGCCACCACGGATATTTCCACGAACCAGGACAGCCAGGCGCGCGTGAACGATACGGGCGCGGGCAAGCTGAACGCGCAGGCGGCCATGGGGGCGGCGACCATGTTCGACCCGGCGGCGCTTTCGTTCGGGGCTATTGGAGCATCGTCACTGCCGGCGCGCCTGACGCTGAATGTCAGCAACCCCGGCGGTTCGCCGCAGACGGTGGCGTTGACGGTCAACCAGCGCGACGCCGATTCCAACGCCAGCGTGAGCGTAAGCCCGTCGAGCCTGGACCTCGCGGCGGGCCAGACTAGGCCGGTCACCGTGACGCTCCAGGGCGCACGCCCGAACCCCGGCTCTTACGAGGGCGTCATCCAGGGGGCCGTGGGCTCCACCACGTATCGAATCCCGTATCAATACCTGGTGACCACCGGCGCGGTGGACAGCATCTTCCCGGTATGGAACGGCGGCTTCATCGGCGGCGTGGGGGATACCTATTGGCTGATCGAATTGAAAGCCATCGACCGCTACGGCGTGCCGGTCGTCGGCGCGAAGGTGGATTGGAATGCCATCTGCTCCAACGGCTCGACCCAGAACTGGGTGACGGGCGGTTGCCCCGCCTCGACGGGCGGCAGCTTCCCAAAGGACGATAAGGGCTTCTACCTGCTCGACGACGCCACCCGGAACAACGGCATCGCGGGCGCCAACGTCAACCTGGGCTCGCAGCCCGGCGACCAGCCTTTCCAGGCGACCGTGGGTTCCCTGAGCGCGACTTTCAACGGCTACGCCCGGGCCAAGCAGGCCGTGAGTGCGGGAGGTGTGGTGGATGCAGCCACCAACCAGGCATTCCAGGCGGGCTATGCGCCGGGGTCGTACATCTCCATCTACGGCAATTTCCTTTCACCGGCCTTCCAGGCGGTTTCCACGCCGTACCTGCCCTACGGGCTTTCGGAGACGAGCGTGGCGTTCTATGCGGCTAACGGCCGGTTCCCGGGGCGCATCCACTACGTCAGCACGGGCCAGATCAACGTCCAGATACCCTGGGAACTGGCCGGCCAGACCACGGCCAAGATGGACATCCGGATCGGCTACAACCAACTCGCTGCGCCGGTGGACGTGCCTATCGGAACTTACTCCCCGGGGGTGTTCAGCAACGGTGCGGCGATTTTGGATTATCCCGGGAACAAGGCGGTGACCGCATCGAATCCGGCCAAGCGCGGGCAGGTCATTCAGATGTTCGTGAACGGGCTGGGGCAGGTGGATAACACCCCGGCATCAGGCGAGCCCACGCGCGACGCCGGCGCCGGGCTGGTGTACACGAAGAACACGCCGACGGCGACCATTGGCGGAAAGAACGCGCACGTAGAGTTCAGCGGGCTGGCGCCGGGGTACGTGGGGCTGTACCAGGTGAACGTCACGGTGCCGGCGGATGCCCCGACCGGGACGCAGCCGTTGGTGATCAGCATCGGCGGAGTCAATTCCAAGGGCACGGACCTGCCGGTGCAGTAGCGGCGTGGCGCACGCTTCAGCGGCAGCCCCCGCCGAAGCGTGCGCCACAATCAGCCTGCGTTACAATGTTCTGACGGGGGAAGCGTCCCTGCCCTAATGGATATCAAGAAGAAGCTACAGGATGAGATCGCCGCGCTCGAAAACGAGCTACGTGTCGAATTGCCCAAAGAGATCCTCAAGGCTCGGGCGCACGGGGATTTGAGCGAGAACGCCGAGTATCACGCCGCCAAGGAACGGCAGGGTTTTGTCAATGCCCGGTTGAATCAGCTGACGCAGCGGCTGGCGGAGATGTCGATGATCGACTTCTCGAAGATTCCGCGTGACAAAGTGGGACTGGGCTCCACCGTCGTCGTGCTGGATTCCAAGCGCGACGAAGAGATCACGTACAACCTGGTGACCAGCGAGGAGGCCGACGCCGCCAACGGGCGGATTTCGACCACGAGCCCCATCGGCCGCGCCTTGCTGGGCAAAGACGTGGGAGATGTCGTTCGGGTGCAGAGCCCCGGAGGGACGAAGGAGCTCGAAATCCTGAAACTGACCACCATCCACGACGCGGTCAAACAAGAATGACGGCGACTCGCGGTATCGGGCTGTTTTTCGGCGCGATCATCAACCGCATTGTGCGCTGGCTGGCGCTTTCGCGGATCCACCCGAACGTGCTCACGTTCCTCGGGCTGGTGATCAACATCGGAGCCGCATGGCTCTTCGCTTTGGGCGGCTACCCTCCGCAGGCCAGCGAGCCGCAAGGCTGGGCGCAGGTCTGTTTCCGCTGGGCCGGCCTGGTGGTGATCGGCGCGGGGCTGTTCGACATGGTGGATGGCCGGGTGGCGCGCGCCACCAGCCAGGTGACGCGTTTCGGCGGGTTTTTCGATTCGGTGATGGACCGCTACTCCGACCTGGCCCTCTACATGGGCCTGCTGGTGTACTACGCGGCCATCAACCGGTTCTTCTACATCGTCCTCACGGCGGTAGTCATGACCGGGTCGGTGATGGTGAGCTATTCCCGGGCCCGCGCGGAGAACGTGATTCCCAAGTGCAAGGTGGGGTTTCTGGAACGGCCGGAGCGGATCGTGCTGATCATCATCGGGGCGCTTTTCAACCGGATGGCGGCGGTGCTGTGGGTGATTGCGGTGCTCTCCAATCTGACGGTCATCCACCGCATGATCTTCACGTGGCGCGAGTGCCAGCGGCTGGAGGACGCGCAGTTGCGGGCGGCGCCGCGGGAGCAGGCGCGGAAGACGCTGGCGTAGGCCGGCAAGAAGAGTACTGGCCACGGATGAACACGGATGGACACGGATGAAAACCAAATTCTTTTCGTAGTTTTGTCCGTGTTGTTCATCCGTGGCCGTTTCAGCTTCTTCCGGACAGATGATCCCAGCCTAGGGGTGGCAGTGGTTTACCCTCGAACATCACCTCCCCCGGCTCACCGCGCTTTATCACGCCGATCCGCGTCAGCGGCAAGTCCTCGAACTCGGCCGGTATCCGCCTTTTCGCGGTGAAGAGCAATTCGTAATCCTCGCCGCCATGCAACGCCTGTTCGAGCGTCGCGCCACGGAACGCCGGGGGGCGCTCGATGGCGGCGGCGCAGTGGGAGGCGAGGCAGAGGCGGTGGAGGTCCAGCGAGAGGCCGTCGCTGAGGTCCATGGCGGCGGTGGCGCGCGGGCGGGGTGGCGTCGCCATGCCGCGCCGCGGTGGGTGGCGAGCCCCAGGGCCGAACCGCCGAGGGCGCCGGAAACGTAAATGGCGTCCCCGGGGCGGGCGCCGTCCCGCCGCAGCGCCGTTCCCTTGGGGGCGGCGCCGCAGACCACGACGTCGCACATGGCTTTTCCGGCGCGCGCCAGGTCGCCGCCCAGGAGGGCGACGCCCGCGCGCCGCGCCAGGGCCAGGAACCCGGTGTAAAACCCGTCCACCCAGCGCGCGTCCGCCCATGGGGGAAGCGCCAGAGAGAGCAGGCAGAACCTCGGCTCCCCGCCCATGGCGGCGATGTCGCTCAGGCCGCGCGCCAGGGCTTTCCAGCCCACATCCGCGGCGCGGTGCGAGGCGCGGCGGAAATGCGCGTCCTCGATCAGCATATCGGTGGTGAACAGCAGGTCTTCGCCGCTCCGCGCGCGGAAGATGGCGCAATCGTCGCCGATTCCCAGAACAACCCCGCTACGGCGCCCTCCGTCGGCTTGCGCCGCGCGCCCGCGTATGCGTTCGATCCATTTCAACTCGCCGCCCTTGACCATGTTCCCGCCATCTGAGAGAATACCCTACGCAGTTGGCAGAGTTACAGTTAAGTTGTTTGACGCGCCTCGCAAGTTCTTAGCAAGCCTCGAAAGTCCGCTTTCCTTGCCTGGGAGACCCAAGAGCACGACGAACAATGATCAGGAGAAGGCGTAGTGAAGGAAAAAGGTATCGTGAAATGGTTCAATGCCGCAAAGGGCTATGGATTCATCCAAAGGCAGAGCGGCGGCGATGTGTTCGTTCACTTTTCCGCAATCCAGGCTAACGGGTACCGGACGCTGGATGAAGGCTCGGAGGTGGAATTCGAGGTCAAGCAAGGGCCAAAGGGCCTGCAGGCCGAGAACGTAATGCGGGTCTGACGGTCCGTTCCGATCAGCATGACGAAGGAGGGCCCGGCGGGGTCCTCCTTCCAGCGCCGCCCTTCGACGCAACCTATTTCCTTCCCAAACAGTCTAACGATCATGAGCCGTTCGCCGCGGTGGAGGACTTTTGCGCTTCTAGTCCTGGTACTGTGTGCGACCGTGTTGGCGCAATCGCTGGCGCTGGCGGCTGAAGGGCATCACCACAACTCCTCCGAGCACTGCTGCCTTCTGTGCCATCTCGGGCCATTAGCCGCGGTGCAGTCCAGTACCCCGGCGCCGGGAATTCCGCGGATTGAAACCGCCTACCTGATCGTTTCCGAAAAGACTTGCGCGCCGCACGGCGTGGCGCTTCCCGCTCTTTCGTCGCGCGCGCCTCCCGCGTAAACTCCTTATTCGCAAAGCCTACCGGTCCTGCGCCCGGTAGGGCCGCCCTTCGGGAGAAGGCCGGTCCTACGGCGCGGAACGGTGTGATCGCTGTCTTACCTATTTGAGGAGCATACCGTGGGACGTGCTGCGTACTTCTTTTTCCTGACCGGCTTTCCCGCTCTGGCGCAGTCGCTGGGGAATGCCGGGACTATCGAAGGAACGGTCCTGGACCCGTCGGGCGCGGCCGTGGCGGGGGCGCAGGTGACCATTTCCAATCCCGTGTCCGGCTATAAGCAGGCGGTGACCTCCGCCGCCGAGGGCGCTTTCCGGCTGGTCAACATTCCGCCCAATCCTTACCACCTGGAGGTGACCGCTCCCGGTTTCAGCGCCTTCTTCCAGGACGTCGCCATCCGGGGAGGCGTGCCGCTGGAACTGAGACCCACGCTGGTCCTGGCCGGGTCGCAAACCAGCATCACAGTGGAAGCCGCCGGGGCGGACATCCTGGAGAACACGCCGTCGGCCCACGTGGACGTGGACCGCAGCCTCATGATCAAGCTTCCGGTCTTCGATCCCGCCGCCAACCTGAGCGAGTCCATCGTTTACACCACGGGCGGGGCGGTGGCGGACGCCAACGGTTTCTTCCATCCGCAGGGCGATCACGGACAGGTCAGCTTCCTCATCGACGGGCAGGAGATCAGCGACCAGCAGAGCAAGCTGTTTTCGACGCAACTCCCCACCAACGCCATCCAGGGGATGGAAACCACCACCGGCACGCCCGACGCCGAGTTCGGGGACAAGAGCAGCATGGTGATCCAGATGACCACGCGCTCCGGGCTGGGCGCCGGAAAGGTGTTCGGCAACGTGGATGCCACCTACGGATCGTTTGGAACCGCGGGCGGCAGCGCATCCATCGGTTTCGGCAACGCCAGATTCGGAAATTTCATCGCCGTCAACGGGCTGCGGACCGGCCGCTTTCTGGACGCGCCGGAGTTTACTCCCTTCCACGATGCGGGGAACAACGGGTCGATTTTCGACCGCTTCGATTACCAGCCGGGGACCCGCGACGTGTTCCACCTCAACCTCTTCACCGCCCGAAACTGGTTTCAGATCCCCAACAGCTACGACCAGCTTGGGCAGGACCAGCATCAGCGGGTCCTGACGTGGAGCATCGCGCCCGGCTATCAGCATACGTTCAACCCCCATACTCTGTTGAGCGTGAATCCGTATATCCGGAAAGACCAGGTGAACTACTACCCGAGCGGGGACCTCTTTGCCGATACGCCGGCCACGCAGAGCCAGAACCGGCAACTGCTGAACTGGGGGGTAAAGGCCGATGTCTCGGTGACCGCGGGGCGGCACAACATGAAGTACGGGATCGATCTGAAGCAGACCAGGCTGTTGGAGAACTTCGGTTTCGGCATCACGGAGCCCGGCTTCTCGGCTGATTATCCGGGGCTGCTGCCGTACGATCTGACGCGCGGCGGCCGGCTGTTCGCGTTCCACGAGACGGGCAACATCAATCAGTATGCGTTGTACGCGCAGGACGCCATCACGGCCGGAAATTTCCTGTTCAATCTCGGGTTCCGCTTCGATGGTTACGACGGGCTGGTATCCAGAAGCGGGCCGCAGCCGCGCCTGGGCGTCTCGTACAACGTGAAGGGCACGGCGACCGTCCTCCGGGCCGCGTATGCCAGGGCGTTCGAAACGCCGTTTAACGAGAACCTGCTGTTGTCCAGCGCCACGGGAGTGGGGGGCCTGGCGGGGAACGTGTTCGGCTCCACGTCCGTGGCGATCAGCCCGGGATTCCGCAATCAGTTCAACGCCGGCCTGCAGCAGGCGCTCGGCAGGTGGCTGCTGATCGACGCCGACTACTTCTGGAAGTACACCCACAACGCTTACGATTTCAGCACGCTGCTGAATACCACCATCACGTTTCCCATTGCCTGGCACAACTCCAAGATCGATGGAGTGACGGGGCGGGTGAGCACCACGAACCTGCGCGGATTTCAGGCGTACTGGACCTTCGGCCATACGCGGGCGCGGTATTTCCCGCCCGAAACCGGCGGCCTGGTCCCGCAAGGCGCCCCCCTGACTTCGGGCGTGTTCCGCATCGATCACGACCAGGCGTTTCAATCCACGAGCGTCCTCCGCTACCAGCACAAGGATGCGGAATGGGTGGCGTTCACGTGGCGCTACGACAGCGGCCTGGTGGTGAGCGGCGTTCCCGATGCGGGGGCGGCCCTCATCATTCTGACACCCAACCAGCAGACGACCATCGGACTGGCCTGCGGGGGAGTCCGCGCCACGCCCGCCAATCCGCTCACCCCGGCCAATTGCGCCGGCCCGGTTACGTCCACCCTGCTGGCGCTTCCGCAAGGCGGCTACAACGGAACCCCCAGCCAGGAAAACGACGATCACAATCCCGGCCGCGTCCTGCCGCGCCATGTTTTCAACGTGGGGGTGGGGACGGACAACCTGTTTCATGCGGAACACCGGAAAATGACGGCGTCGATGGATATCGAGAACCTCACGAACGAGGTGGCGCTGTACAACTTTCTTTCGACCTTCAGCGGGACGCATTTCCTGCAGCCCCGCACCGTGGTGGCGCGTGTCGGGTTTGTGTTTTGATGAGCCTGCGATCATGCTGGGGGCGCCGGGCCGGGCATGCCCGGCCCCTAGCAAAGGCCGGGCGTTTTCGGGCCTGCGTATAATGGATCAAGAAGAGGGGATGCAGTCTCGCGCCGCAAGAATCGTGGTGGTTTTGGCGCTGGCAGCCGTGTTGTGCGGGCAGGCGGCCTCTCTCTCCACGGAATATTTCCACCACCACTTCTCCGATCATTGCTGCGTTCTGTGCCACGCTGGCCCGTTCCCGTTTGTGCAGCCGGCCGCCCCCGCGGCCGCCGCTCCCGCCCTCTGGACGACATGGCTGGAGCGTTCCATCGATTTCGCTTCGCCCCGCGAGCCGCAGCTCGTGGCGGGCAGCTCGCGCGCCCCACCCGCATAAAAACCCAAGCGGCGTTTTTTCGATTCCTGGAAATTAGTGAAGAAGAGGGGCATCAATTATGCTGGCGAAATCGTTTCGTTTTCGTCCGCGGCCGGCTGGCGTCGTCACGCTGGTTTCAGTCATTTTCGTGGCCGCACTGGGCGCGTTCCTGACCGCATGCGGGAATGTGGAGAAAGTGGAGGGCAAAACGCCCGTGGAGAGCCGCCCGTCCGGCGGGGAGCTGCTCACCGTCTCGCAGGACCAGTTGCAGCGGCTGGGTATCGCGCCGGTTGAGCGGCGGACGTTCCCCATCACCGTTCAAACCACGGGCACGGTGGATTGGGACGCCGACCACACCACGCAGGCCATCACCCAGGTGAACGGCCCGATTTCCCGCATCCTGGTGGACCTGGGGATGCGGGTGAAAGCGGGCGATCCCCTGCTCTACGTCTCCAGCCCCGACGTGGCCAACGCCATCTCCGCCTATCGCAAGGCCCGCAACCGCGAGCTGTTGACCAAGCGCGTGGTGGACCGCATGAAGGAACTGCTGGAACACGGGGTGGTCGCGCTCAAGGACGTGCAGAGCAGCGAAGCCGACTACAACGACGCCATCACCGACGTGCAGACCAGCCTGCAGGCGCTGAAGATTTTCGGCATCACCAAACAGGAAATCGATACGGCCGACCAGCAGGGGGCGCCCATCGGCGCCGAATTGGCGGTGCGGGCGCCCATCGGCGGGGTGGTGGTGCAGAAACTGGTTTCGCCGGGGCAGGTGGTCCAGGCGGGGAGCACGGCTTGTTTCGTGCTCAGCGACATTTCCACGGTCTGGGTGCAAGGCCATATCTTCGACCGTGATCTTCCTTCCGTGCGGGTGGGAGACGCCGTGGACGAAAACAATGCTGCGTCGGGACGGACGTTTCACGGCCAGGTGGCGTACGTGGGAGCTTTTGTCGATCCGGCGACGCGCACGACCCCGGTCCGCATTGTTACCCGGAATCCCGAAGGGCTGCTCAAGAAGGACATGTTCGTGGAGGCGGTGGTCCATACCTCCACGCAAAAGAATCTTCTAACCGTTCCCGTATCAGCCGTGCTGCGCGACGACAAGAACGAGCCGATCGTGTATGTGGAAGCCGAGCCGGGGAAGTTCGCGCGGCGTTCGGTGACGATCGGGTTGCAGCAGGACGGGGCCGTAGCCGTCACCAGCGGGCTTCAGGAAGGCGAGAAGGTAGTCACGGAAGGCAGCCTCTTTGTCCAGTTCGCCGGCGGGACCGAGTAGCGATGATCGACCGCCTCGTCTCGTTCTCGCTGCGGCAGCCGTTTCTGATCGTGGTGGGCGCCCTGGCGCTGATGGTGTGGGGCGCTCTTTCCTTTCAGAAGCTGCCGATCGACGCGTATCCGGACCTGTCGCCGCCGCACGTGGAGCTCATCACGCAATGGCCGGGGCACGCGGCCGAAGAGGTGGAGCGCCTGGTCACCATCCCGGTGGAAATCGAGATGAACGGGATTCCGCGGCTCGAATCGCTGCGCTCCATATCGCTCTACGGCCTCTCGTTCATCGCCATGAACTTCGATTACGGGGCGGACCCGTACTTCGTCCGGGACCAGGCGTTCCAGCGCATGGCCGGGGCGACGCTGCCCGCCGGACTGACCCCGAGTCTTTCGCCGATGTTCAGCCCCAGCGGCCTGATCTACCGTTATGTGCTGCAGAGTCCCGACCGCTCGCCGCAAGAGCTGAAGACCATCGAAGACTGGGTGGTGGAGCGGCAGTACCGATCGATCCAGGGGGTGGCGGACGATTCCGGCTTCGGCGGCGCGACCCTGCAGTACCAGGCGCTGCTCGACCCCAACAAGCTGTTTTCCTATGGCATCACCGTTCCCCAGGTGTCGCAGCAGCTCGGAAATAACAACGCCAATTCCGGCGGCGGTTTCTATTCCCAGGGCGGGCAGTTCTACTACATCCGCGGGCTGGGGCTGATCCGCGAGACCAGCGATATCGGGAACATCATCGTTTCCGAGAAGAACGGCATCCCGGTAAAAGTCAGCGATTTCGCCCAGGTGGAGATCGGCCACGCGCCGCGGCTCGGGCAGTTCGGGTACATGCGGCAGCCCGACGCGGTGGAAGGCGTGGTCCTGATGCGCGTCGGCGAGCAGGCGCAGGTGATCCTGAAGCGCGTCGAGGAAATGACGAAGAACCTGAACGAGCATGTCCTGCCGCGCGACGTGAAGATCGTGCCGTTCTATGACCGGCAGGGGCTGATTCAGGAGACCACCAAGACGGTGGAGCATAACCTGCTGCGCGGCATGCTGCTGGTGCTGGTGATTTTGGGGCTGATGCTATTCAGCCTGCGGACCGCGCTGATCGTGGCCGTCACGATTCCGTTCGCGCTGCTGTTTTCCTTCATCTGCCTGGACTGGCGGCACATTCCGGCCAACCTGCTGTCCATCGGGGCCATCGATTTCGGCATTATCGTGGACGGCTCGGTGGTGATGGTGGAGAACATCTTCCGCGAGCTGGCCGCGCGATACGGCCAGAGCTACAACCTGATCGACGTGATCCGCGCGGCGGCGCGCGACGTGGAGCGGCCCATCTTTTACGCGATCGCGGTGATCATCGCGGGGTACCTGCCGATTTATGTGCTGACCGGCCCCTCCGGCCGGCTGTTCCAGCCCATGGCGGACACCATGTCGTTCGCGCTGCTGGGGGCGCTGCTGTGCGCGCTGACCCTGCTCCCCGTGCTGTGCGCCTATTTCCTGCGGAAGCACGTGCACGAGCCCAGGGCGCGCGCTTACGAGTGGATCCGCGACCGATACGGCGTGGTCCTCGGCTGGTGCCTGCGCAACCGGCTGGTTACCCTGGCGGCGACCCTGGCGGTGTTCGGCGCTTCGCTGCTGCTGGTTCCGCTGATCGGCGGCGAATTCATGCCGCACCTGGACGAAGGCGCGCTGTGGGTCCGGGCCACCACGCCCTACACCATTTCCTTCGAGGAGGCCGCCAAGCTCGCGCCGCAGATCCGCGAGATCCTGTTGAGTTTCCCCCAGGTAACCACGGTGGCCAACGAGTTGGGGCGGCCGGACGACGGCACCGACCCAACCGGGTTCTTCAACGATGAGTTCTACGTGGGTCTGAAGCCTTACGAAGACCCGGCCTGGAGCGGAGCGATCCACGACAAGCCGCAACTGATCGCGGCCGTCCAGAAAAAGCTGGCGTCCTTTCCGGGAGTGATCTTCAACTACACGCAGCCGGCCGAGGACGCCGTGGACGAAGCAGAGACCGGGCTGAAGAGCGCCCTGGCGGTGAAGATTTTCGGGGCGGACCTCGGCGTTCTGCAGCAGAAGGCCGAACAGGTGAAGGACGTCCTTTCCAGGACGCGGGGCATCACGGAAATCACGCTGGTGAAGGAGCTGGGCCAGCCCAGCCTCACGATCACGCCGGACCGCGAAAAGCTGGCGCGTTACGGGGTGAACGTGGCCGACGTCAACACGCTGATCGAAACGGCGCTGGGCGGCCAGGCGGTCAGCCAGGTGATCCAGGGCGAGCGCCAGTTCGATCTCGTGGTGCGCATGCAGGAGAAGTACCGCGCCGATGAGAACGCGATCAAGAACCTGCTCATCTCGACTTCCGACGGGCAGTACCTGCCGCTCAGCCAGTTGTGCGATATCAGGGTGCAGAGCGGCGCGTCCTTCATCTACCGTGAATCCAACGAGCGGTATATCGGCGTGCAGTTCAGCGTGGAGGGACGCGACCTGGCCAGCGCGGTGGGCGAGGCGCGGAAGAAGGTGGAGCAGACCGTGGGCCTGCCCATCGGGTACAAATTCGACTGGGGCGGGGAATACAAGGACTACCTCGAGTCGCAGGCGCAGATGAAGGTGATCCTGCCGATGACCGTAGTGTTGATCCTGGTGATCCTGTTCGCGCTTTATGGCAACCTGAAGTTCCCGCTGATCATTTTCTTCAGCGTTGTGGTGACTTTTCCGGAGGGCGGGCTGCTGGCGTTGTGGGTAACGCACACGCCGTTCAGCGTATCGTCGATGCTGGGGTTCGTGGCCCTGATGGGCGTGGCGGTGCAGACCAGCGTCATTCTGTACTCCTTCATCAACAAGCTGCGGCTGGAAGGGCGGGACATTCGGACGGCGACGCTGGAGGCTTCGGTGTTGCGGCTGCGGCCCATCATGATGACCGCCCTGGTGGCTTGTTTCGGGCTGCTGCCGGCGGCCATGTCCACGGGGATCGGCAGCGACTCGCAGCGGCCCTTCGCCATCGTGATTGTGGGCGGGCTGGCTTCGCGGCTTCTACTTTCGATTTTCCTGGCGCCGGTGTTGTACGCACTGGCGGCGCGGGATGGAGACACGTTGCAGGTTTGAGATGCCTTTGTGGGGCGGTCCGGAAGGCGCCCCACGATGCGGGAGAAAAGATGCGGCCCTTGTTGTTGCGGTCTCTTTTACTGGCGGCGGGCTGCCTGACGAACGGGTTTGCGCAGTCGGCCCTCACCTGGCAGCAGGTGCGGGACAAATTCGTGGCGGCCAATCCGACGTTGATGGCCGGGCAGATCAACATCCAGGAATCCAAGGCGCAGGAGATCACGGCGTACCTGCGCCCCAATCCGGACATGACCTTCGGGTTCGACCAGATCGACCTGTTTACGCCGAACCCGTACCGGCCCTTTCAGTACACTTTCCCCTCCGCGATATTCAGCTATCTGCACGAGCGGCAGCACAAGCGGGAACTGCGGCTGCAGAGCGCGCAGCAGGGGACGGCCATCGCCGAATCGCAGCAGGCGGACCTGGAGCGGACTCTGCTGTTCAACTTGCGGGCCGCGTTCGTGCAGACGCTGCAGGCCAAAGCCGTTCTGGCCGTGGCCAAGGACAACCTGGATTATTTCGACCGGGAAATCCAGATCAACCGCGAGCGGCTGCGGGCCGGGGACATCGCGCGCGTGGAGCTGGACCGGTTAGAGCTGCAGCGGGTGCAGTACGAGTCGGACTACCAGACCGCGCTGGTCAACGTGCGGACCGCCAAGATCACGCTGCTAACGCTGCTGAACCAGCGGACGGCGGTGGATCAATTCGACGTCGCCGGTCCATTCGAGTTCGCGGAGACGATCCCCCCGCTGGACGAGTTCCACACCATGGCGCTGGCTTCGCGCCCGGACCTGAAGGCCGCCGGGCAGGCCGTGATCAAGGCGGAGACCGATCACAAACTAGCCGTGGCGAACGGCTCCACCGATCCGACTTTCGGCATGGATATTGCGCGCAACCCGCCCATTCAGGCGTATATCGGGGTGAGCGTGAACATTCCGCTGCGCATTTTCGACCGGAACCAGGGCGAAAAGGCGCGCACCGAAATCGACATCCGGCACGCCGAGCGGCTGCGCGATGCGGCGCTGGCCCAAATCTATAGCGACGTCGATTCCGCTTACTTCACGCTGGTCAGCAACGTGAACCTGTTGAGGCCGTACAGGGGCGCCGAAGGATATCTGCAGAAGGCCACGAGGGTTCGGGACGATATTTCCTTCTCTTACCAGCGCGGGCAGGCCTCGCTGGTAGACTATTTGGACGCGCAGAGAGATTACCGGACGGTCCAGGTATCGTATCTGAACCTGGTGGGAGCGTATCTGGCCGCAGTCAACCAACTCAACCTGGCGGTCGGGCAGGAGGCGATTCCGTAGGGTGGGCTTCGGCGTGTCCAGGGGCCGGGTGTCGGCACGAATGCCGATACGGCAGGCTGAAGCCCACGCCACAATTACGGTTCGATGACGATCTGGACGCGGTTGCTGTCCTGGCCGCCGGCGCTGATGTAGAGCTGGTTGCTTCCGAAATTGGCGATCACGGGCAACTGGACTTCGACCACGTACGCCCCCACGTAGCCGGGCGCCGCGGTGGCGCGCGTCACCTGCAAGGGCTGGCCATTGAGAAAGGCCTTGACCTCAGCCACGACCACCGGCGGATCCTGCAAGGGGGCCGGCATGCCGGCCGGCAGGTCGGGGCGGACGCGTCCCAGTCCGGTCGCGAAAATCTGGACTCGCCCGTTGGATTTGGCCGGGTTGCGGCCATCCACCGGGAGGCCGCTGTCGGCGTCGTAGAGCATGGGAGCGCCATCCCGCGCCACGAAAACAACGGGAGCGGCGGGCTGCACCTGAACCGGCAATGTCACGGCCCCGGCGGCCGTGTTGAGCGCCAGCGCCACCGTCGGGCCGACGGCGGCGAAGGGCACCTGAATCTGGGATTCCGCATCCGACGCCGCCAACACGGGGTAGTCCAGATCGGCGCCGCGCACCGCGGTCACCCGCTGCCCCACCACGCTCATCAGCGATCCCGGCGCCGCCGGATGGGCGCTGAAATCGGCCGCGCTGACGATCCGCAGAGCCCGCCGGCGGTGGGGAGCCAGGGTGGCATACACGCCGTAGCCATCCACCGCCACGTACAATTGGACGCCGGCCGGATCGAGTTTCACGTCGTACACGGGATCGGCCGGGAGGCCTTCGGAGATCGCGGTCCAGCGCAGCGGTCCGCTGGAACCCAGGAGGTCCGTGACCGCCCAGAACACTCCCTTATCGGTCGCCACGTAAACCGCTCCGGCGGAGGCATCGGAGGCATCGGCGGTAACGGAGTGGGCGGCGGGGAGGTTCGAATCGATCACGTCCCAGAACCGCCCGCCGTTGAAGGTGTGGAGCACGTGCGCTCCGGTTCCGCCCACGGCGGCCAGCGCCGCGTCGGGATGCGCGGGATCGACCCAGATCCGCTCCACCGGACCGGAGACCCCGGTAGGGTTCGACGGCTCGAATCTCTGGCCGTCGTTGGAAGAGTACCAGATACGTCCATCGCTCGACCCGGCGTAGACCGTTGCGCCCGCGGCGGCCACGGATTGAATCCGGACGCCGAGCATATCCGAGTAGCGCGCTTTGAGCCCTTCCTCGTCGTCCTGCGCCGCGCTGGGAACGGGCATCCAGAACGAGCCCCCCGGCGGCAGTTCCAGGGTCACCGGCAGGCCGTCCACCCGGATCCGCGTTCCCGCCGCGCCGGTAGGCGTCGCTACGATCTTCCGCACGGGCAGGTTCGGCAGGGACTCGTTCAGTCCGGTCCAGGTGAGCCCGCCATCCATCGATCGCCAGACGCCGAAATCGTTGGCGACCGCGATTTGCGCGGGATCGGATGGCGAAACCGCCACGCTGCGCTGCCCGGGACCAATTACGGGGTGGCTCTTGTAGGCCGTGAGGTTATTCCAGGAGCGCCCGCCGTCGTTTGAGCGGTAAAGGTTGCGGCTCATGGCGAACGCGGAGCCGTCAGCGGCGGCCACCACGATTGCCCCCGCTTCGGGCCGGCGCGCCGGGGAGAGGGAGGGGGAAGGACTGGGCTCGGTGGCGTCCGGGGCCGGGGACCACGTCTCGAAATCCGCCGTCTGGAAGATGTTGCCTGCGCGGGTGCGCGCGTAAAGCGTTGAGCCACCTGAGGAAAACCACACTCGATCGACTGGCCCGCCGGCTGGCGCGGCGAGCATTAATTCCATGGTCGCGGACCCGACTTGGCGCCAGTTGCGCGCAGGCTGCGCAAACCCGGCCGTCCCCAACAACGCCAGCGTGAACAATGCTACAGGAACGCGAACTGTGCTTTTATGACACACCGCCGAGTCCTATTTTACCCTATTTCTCTCGAATCCACGTCCATAAAGACGCTGAAACTACTCGATTTGTCACCAGGAATTATCCCCGGATATCTGGTTGCGTAGCATCTTTGGTGCTAGACTTGGTTTCATTATCGGCGTTGGAGGTTTCGGACTCCAGGGTCTAGAATAACTATTATGCGCCGGGCGCCAAAGCTTTCGCAGATCGGCCGCATGCTGCTGGCGGCAGCGGTGGCGGGCGCGTGCTTCGCGCAACCGGGAATTCCCGACCGCAACGCGAAGGTAACGCTGCAGATCGGGCGCGTTTCGGTGCTAAGCGACAGCGGCGAGAAGGCGCTGTTCGTGGGCAGTCTCGTCCAGCCCCGGCAATTGATCATCACCGGTCCGGACGGCTATGCCGAGTTTCAGGTGTCCGACGGCAGCACCTTCCAGGTTTTCGCCGACTCCAAGCTTGTTTTTCGCCCGCATCTGGCCAGCTGGGAGGACCTTCTCGACATCACGCTCGGCCGCGTTAAGGTCATGATTCAACACCTGAATGGCGTGCCGAACCCGAATCGGGTGTCCGGCCCGACGGCCATCATCTCGGTTCGCGGCACGGTATTCGACGTGGTGGTGGAGGACGACGACGGAACCACGCTGGTGAGCGTGGACGAAGGCTTGGTCTACGTCCGCAACACTCTGGCCGGCGGAAACCTCGTTCCCCTGCATCCGGGCGAAGTGGTTCGCGTATTCCCCAATCAGCCGTTGGCGGTCGGGCGCATCGACCGGGGCGGCATTCTGTACAGGGTTCTAAAGGGCGCGGAGGAGGCGGCCTAC
>JAIQFU010000081.1:0-2323 GCA_020073115.1 Terriglobia bacterium | reverse complement strand
CGGCGCGCCCGGCGGCGTCGCGCCGGGTGGCACGGCGAACGGCGATAAGGGCAAGGGCGGCGGTACGACGTCTCCCGGGCCTCCGGGCAGTACCGGTACGACGACGGCTCCCACCGCCCCGGGCGCGCCTACCGCTCCGGGTCCACCGAAGTAATCGAAATCCCGCAACACAAGCACGCTGCTCCCGACGATCCCCGTAGAGGGGTCGTCTGTCCGCGCCCGTGATAAATTGAAAATGACATGCACCGCGCCCTGAGAGGTTGGACCCTGCTCGTGTTCATCGCGGGACTGTATGGGCAGGACGCGCAGGCGCCGCCGCCCGCGTCGCCCCCAGGCCTGGAGACCGACTGGGACATCGGGGTGGTTTTGCGCGAGATCGGAGCCCACGCGGGGCGCCTGCTTCCGGCGCTGGATCGCGTGGACGCCCAGGCGTGGGTTGCCAAGGGCGCCTCCGATACTTACGGGGTCCAGTTGGAGTCGGCCAAACAGCAGGCGAAGGCGATGGAGGCGGGCGCCGACGAACTGGCCCGCAATCCCGAGAAGCTCTCGCAATCCCTCGAGCTGTTTTTCCGGATACAGGGCCTGGACACGATCCTGGCCTCGCTCGAGGAAGGAATGCGCAAGTACCAGGGTCCCACGGACGCCGCGGCGCTGGCGAGTCTCGCCGCCGAAAACGGGAAGAACCGCGAGCGCTTTCGGGGCTACATCGAGACCCTGGCGGCCGAGCGCGAGAAGCAGTTCGAGGTGATGGACCGGGAGGCGCAGCGCTGCCGGGGCATGGTCGCCGCGCAGCCCTCGGCCGCTCCGGCGCGCAGTTCAGGAAGGAAGAAATAGTTTGCCGTTCCCATGCAGCATCTGTGGAGAGGAATCCACGCGAATTTGCGCGCGTTGCACCAAGGACGCGTGCGATAACCACCTTTGCGAGAAATGCCTGCGGTGCAGCGACTGCTGCGAATGCGAAGTAGCGCTATCGGGACCGGTGCGCGAGCCGGCGCGTTCCGCCATCCGCGCCGCCGCCGCGGCTCTGAAGCCGGATCCCGAGCCCGACCCCAATCCCGAACCCGAACCGCCCCACCCGCCGCCCGACCCGGACCCGTTCCCCGAGGATGAACAGGAACCGGGGCCGGTGGCGCCGTGAACGGGCCACGGACGACGACGGATAAAGTCTGATTGAACCCGGAGTTCGCATTGCAGGAGCGTGTCCGCAGGAGTGCGGACACGGCACGCAGAGTGCGTACGCCACAATTGCCGGGCCGTCCGCGTTTATTG
Source organism: Terriglobia bacterium (assembly GCA_020073115.1). Classification (GTDB taxonomy): domain Bacteria; phylum Acidobacteriota; class Terriglobia; order Bryobacterales; family Bryobacteraceae; genus BOG-224. The sequence goes on along the minus strand of JAIQFU010000081.1, from coordinate 1,054 downwards.
ATGCGTGGAATAGGCCGCGGCGACCTGTTTTTTGAGGAACTCCAGGTCGCGCTGGATGGCGGGGACCTCGTTTTTCGACTCGTAATCGATTTCCAGCGACACGGGGCCCCGGAAGCCGGCGCGCGCCAGCGCCGCGAACAATCGGGGCCAATCCACCATGCCTTCTCCCAGCGGGCAAGGCGTCATCTTCCACCTGCCGCCCTCGCCCCTGGCCCAATAGAAATCGTGGGCGGTGATCATCTTGAGGCGCGGCAGGGCCAGGCGCAGGGCTAAGGTCCATCCGTCCTCGCCGGCAGCGGCGGCGAAGCCCGCGTCGAAATCGTAGCCGACGGCCTGCGGGTCCATGCCGCGGATCATGGCGTCGGTATCCCAAATCGCCTGGCCGACGTTGCCGCCGGGCTGGTTGTGAATGGCCATGGCCATACCCGCCGCACGTCCCAGGCCGCCCAGGGTGGCAATGTCGCGTCGCACCTCGGCCAGACGGGCCATGACATCCCCACCGCCATATTTCCAGCGGCCGGGGCGGAAGAGAGGGACCTTGAGGATGCCGCCGATGCCGAGCACTTCCCGCGAGTCGGGGTCGTCGGCGGCGGTCAGCGCGGTGGTGATCACGGGAACGTCGACGCCGGCGCCGCGCAGGGCCTCCACGGCGCGCACGAGGTCGAGCGATGCCTGATTGGGGGCGACGTGCCCGCCGTCCTGCACCGAGAGGTTGCAGCCGTCGAACCCCATACCGCTGAGGATGGGCCCGAGATCGGCGTACTCGATTTTGATGACGGCTTGGGAATAGAGGCAGATGGGCGGGGTGGTGCGGGGCTTGGGAAAGGGAAGGGAACCGGAGCGGGTCTGGGCCGCCGCCGTGACGGCGGAAGCCGCCAGGAACTGCCGCCTGTTTATTCCCATCGGATGCCCATTGTTATTGTAGTGTAGTGGAACCCCAGCGGCCGGTTCTGGTCCACGGCCACCGCGGCGCGCGCGCCATTTTCCCGGAAAACACCCTGGCGGGATTCGCGTACGCGATCGCGGCGGGAGCGGCCGCCAGCGAGATGGACGT
>JAIQFU010000080.1:30154-33457 GCA_020073115.1 Terriglobia bacterium | reverse complement strand
GTGCTCGGCAACACCCGCGCCCCCGCCGGCAGCGGCGTGATCCGTTGATCGGCGGGGGAACGGGCCGCGTCCGTCATGTCCGGCCCGGCAGCATTTTCCAATCGAAGGATGGTCCTGAAACCGGGCTTTGATTCCCTGGCGCGCCGGAAATATCGTCGTGTATCGGCACAGGCTGCAAAGCGGGGACTGGCTCGAATTTCGCCGTGTTTGCGAAACTTCGTGCCTGTGCCCGGTTTGCCCTTTCACGGATCGTACTGCGTGGTATTTGCGCCAGAGCAGCGCCTGGAGCCGCGCGCGGGCTATCATATGAAGTTCAAGACCGCTTTCATAGGAGAGGATTCGCAATGAAATTCAGGTGGTATCTGATGGCTCTGCCCGTAGTGGCGTTCACGGGATGGCTGATGTTCGCGCAGCCGCAGCAACCCTCCGGCGACGCCCTGATCGAGGGCTTCCGGCAAACCGAGGTCTCCTCCGTATCCGACGCCCTGGAGCAACTCTACGGCCAGAGGAACTACATGTCCCACGACATGCGGCCGCTGGCGGCCAAGACCAAATTCGCCGGGCCGGCCGTAACCGTTCTGCTCAAGAAAGAGGAGCACAAGGAAGGCTCCGCCGCGTCGCAGGGCATGCTGGACGCGATCGACAACGCCAAGCCGGGCTCGGTCTACGTCATGGTGCTGCCCGACGGCGCCGATTACGCCGGCATCGGCGGCCTCATGGTTACGGCCATGAAGGTCCGCGGGCTGGCGGGCGCGGTTGTGGACGGGTCGGTGCGCGACCTGCCGCAGATCGGCAGGATCCAGTTCCCCGTATTCAGCCGCGGCGTGGCCCCCTCCACCACCATCAACCATTTTCGCGTGGTGGGGGTGAACGTTCCGGTCACCTGCGCGGGCGCCACGGTCAACTCGGGCGACATCATCACCGCCGACGAGGACGGCGTGGTGGCCGTGCCGAAAGCCAAGGCCGAAGAGGTGCTGAAGAAAGCCCAGGCCCTCGACAACACCGAGCACTCGATGTACCCGTTCATCGAGAAGTTCCAGTCGATCAAGAAGGCCGTCGAGCAGTTTGGAAGAATATAGCCGCCAGTCATCAGCTATTCAGCCGTCAGCTCGTGGCGCCCTGTGCAGCTGACGGCTTGGCTGAGAGCTGACAGCTGAAAGCTGAGATCTCCTTTTATGACCCGACGTCAGATGATTCACCTCGCGGCGGCCGCTCCCCTGGCCGCTCTGGCCGACGCCGCCCCTGCGGTGAAGCTGGGGGTTGACCTGTTCAGCCTCCGCTCCCAGAACTGGACCCCGTTTCAGCTTCTGGACTACTGCGCGGAGCGGAAGGTCAAGGTGGTCCACTTCTCCGAGATCCGCTTCATCGGCGGCCTCGATCCCGAAAACCTGAAGAAGGTGCGGGCGCACGCGGAGCAGGTGGGGATCGAAGTCGAAATCGGGATGATGTCCATCTGCCCCACCTCCACCATGTTCAACGCCGGCGGCGGGACGGCGGAGGAGCAACTCGGGAAGATGATCGACTCCGCGGCGATGGTCGGCTCGCGGATCGTGCGCTGCGTGCTGGGAAGCGCCACCGACCGCCGCGGCGGCGCCATCGACAGGAACATCGACAATNNGGCCGTCGGCTCCAATATCAAGATCGCCATCGAGAACCACGCGGGCGACATGCAGGCCCGCGAAGTGAAGCGCCTGATCGAGGAGGCCGGCCCCGATTTCGTGGGCTCCTGCCTGGATTCGGGCAACCCGCTGTGGACCATCGAAGACCCGCACCTGACGCTCGAAACCCTGGCCCCCTACGTCCTCACCAGCCACCTGCGCGACAGCGCCGTGTGGCGCGTGCCCGAGGGCGCGGCCGTCTCCTGGGTGCGGATGGGCGAGGGCAACGTCAACATCGACGAGTACGTGCGCAAGTACATGGCGCTCTGCCCCGGACGGGCGCTCTCCATCGAATCCATCGTGATGGGCCCGCGCACCTACGCCTTCCGCGATCCGAAATTCTGGGACGCCTACCGCAACGACCCGGCATGGGAGTTCGAGCGCTTCCTGGAAGTCGTGGACCGCGGAAAGCCGAGGCCCCCGGAGCCGCGTATCACGGACCGCGAAGCCGCCATGCGCAAAGAGCGCGAGGATCTGGAAGCGAGCCTGGAGTATACGCGCAAGCTCATTGGGTGACGGGCAGGTCGCGGACCTACCCCACGTGGCGCTGGTCCCCGACCTGCGCGACCCTTACCTGGCGACGGTCAGGCTGAGTTCTTTCCTGTCGTTCTCCTTCAGCGCGAGCTTCTCCGCCCTGCCGGCGAACCGCTGGAACACCTGGGGGTCCTCCAGGGAGGCGGGGTCGATATCCTCCACCGCCACGGTTTTATAGTCGCCCGGGGCAACGCCCTGAATGCGAAATGCGCCGTGCTGGTCGGCGATGGCCGTTTTGAAGACGAGGTGGCGTCCGGAATCGGAGACGAGCGCCACCGCCGCGCCCGGGACGGGCTTGTGATCCTCGTCTTGCGCTACGCCCGAAACCTGCGCGCCCGCGGATCTCAACGTGATTTGGAGCGTATCCGCCGCCCCGGCGTTCAGGTCCACTCCCGATTCCGATACCTCGCGCCCCTGGTACCGCATCGATTTGACGTAAGCGCCGGCCAACCCTTTCAGTCCTACGGCGTACACCGCGCGGTGCAGGCGCTTCAGCGTAAAGCTCCCGTCCTCCGCGGCTGCGGCGTCGACGGAAAAAGTCGAGTCCTCCGGGTCCGCCGTGATCGTAACGTCTTTGGGCGGCGCCTTCTCCGAATCCATGACGATGCGCCCCGCCAATTCGACATACGGCGCGTAGACGAGCGCGATGTCCTCGATCTCGTGATCGGTCACTTCGATGGGCATCAGCACGCTCGCCAAGCCGCCTGCGTGCATGGGGAAGATAGAGAGCCAATAAGACCCCGGTGCCACGGCGGGGTACTCGAAGGAGCCGTCCGGCTTGGGGGCGGTCAGTTGAGCGAACCCGGGGGTTTGTCCGTGGAAGCCGAGCCCGAGGCCCGCGATGCCCTCAGGCGGGGCGCCCACCACCTTTCCTTTGAGCGCGAAGGCAGGCGTGCGCGTCACGCGAATATCCACACCGCTCGTTTCCGTATCCTCGATGACCGTGACGGTGGCCGCCGAGGCGATGCCGCCGGCGTTCGGGTAGTAGGTCAACGGATAGAGCCGCGCTCCGGTGCGGTCTCGCTCGTCCCGGTGCGCATCGAGAGGTCCAAGCGTGCCTGCGGAGACCACGTAATAGCCCGGTTTCAGGTCCTCGAGGCGGTACTTCCCC
>JAIQFU010000080.1:0-30141 GCA_020073115.1 Terriglobia bacterium | reverse complement strand
TAGCCCGGTTTCAGGTCCTCGAGGCGGTACTTCCCCTCCTCGTGCGTCAAAGCCATCGTGGCGGGCACGTACTGGCGTTTCCCCCGCCGGTAGGTTTCGGCCTGGGCGGTGACGAGCATGCCGGCGACCGGTTCGCCGTCTTCGTTGAGCACGCGCCCGGTGATCGCGGCGCCCGGCGTCATCTGGAGGACTAAATCGCGGACCTCCTGCCCTGGCGCCAGCGTCAACGGAGTTCCCCGGCTCCGGCTGCCGCCCGCCCTATAGATGCGCGTGCCGAAGCCGCTCAGCCGGACCATGAGCGAGTAGGTCCCCGGAGCGACGTCTTCGAAGTCGAATTTGCCGGCGGCATCGGTGAAGGTGGAGCGGCCCCCAGGCCTCGTGGAGCCCCACGCCGGCAGCGAGACGTCGGCTTTGCTCAGGGGCTTCCCGGTCGCGGCCTCGAGAACCACGCCGGCGACGGCGCACTTGTCTTTCTTCGGCGGCTCGGCGGCCTGAAAAGCGCCTGCCACGCTGGAACAAAGCAGCAGGAGCCCTAAGAAACGTCCCATTTTGCCTGTTCGATATCGATTGGCGTAACGGCGGCCCCTTTCGTTACGGCCCTCTCATTCTGCTATGCTTTCACCGATATGGACCGCCGTCAATTCTTTCAAACCGCGGCTGCGGGCATGCTGGCATCCACGGCCGATTTCGCACAGCAGTCCGATGGCAAACCGCTGCGCGTCGGCCTGATCGGCTCGGGGTGGTACGGCAAGATCGACCTGCTTCGCCTGATCCAGGTCGCGCCGGTGGAGGTCGTTTCGCTTTGCGACGTCGATAAGAAGATGGTGGCCGACGCCGCCGAGATCGTGGCCTCGCGGCAGGCTTCGAAGCAGAAGCCCCGCACCTTCAGCGACTACCGCCAGATGCTGGCCCAGAAGGACCTGAACATCGTCCTGGTGGGCACGCCCGACCACTGGCACGCTCTGCCGGCCATCGCCGCCATGCAGGCGGGGGCGGACGTCTGGGTGCAGAAGCCCATCAGCGTGGACGTGATGGAAGGCCACGCCATGCTGGCCGCCGCGCGGAAATACAAGCGCGTGGTGCAGGTCGGAACCCAGCGGCGCAGCACGCCGCACCTGGTGGACGCCATCAACAAGGTGATCAAGGAAGGCAAGCTGGGCAACGTGGCGCAGGTGGAGATTTACTGCTACACGCGCTCCCGCGTCAACAACTCGCCTGACGAGGCCCCGCCCGAGAACCTCGACTACGAGTTCTGGACCGGTCCCGCGCCCATGCGCCCGTATATTCGCGGCATGCACCCCCGTTCCTGGCGCGCCTACATGGAGTACGGCAACGGGACCATCGGCGACATGGGCATCCACATGTTCGACATGGTGCGGTGGATGCTCGGCCTGGGCTGGCCCAAGCGCATCACCTCCAGCGGCGGCATCCTGGTGCTGAAGGGCGGGAAATCGAACATCCCCGATACCCAGACCGCCGTCTTCGAGTACGACGGCCTCAACGTGGTCTGGCAATCGCGCGCCTGGGGTGAGGCGCCCGATCCCAAGTACACCTGGGGGGCCACGCTCTACGGCGACAAGGGCACTCTGAAAGCCAGCGTCTACAGCTACGACTACACGCCCCTGGCGCGCGGCGAGCAGCCCATCCACCAGGACGTGGTCTACGAGTTGGATAAGTACCCCGAAGACAACACCGAGCCGGGAATCGAAAAGCACACGGCCCCGGCGGTGCGCTACCAGATGAAGAATTTTCTGGAGAACATCGCCTCCCGCGGCCGTCCGGTGGCCGATATCGAAGAGGGCTACATCTCGACGGCGTCGTGCATCCTGGCGAACATGTCGCTGAAGCTGGGCCGCACGCTGTCCTGGGACCCGCAGAAGAACCAGGTAATCGGCGACCCCGAGGCGAACAAGCTATTGGCGCGCCAATACCGCACGCCCTGGGCGCACCCTAAGCCCGAGAGCGCGTGAAGCCGCCCGGCCGTTGACCCGTACAGGAATCCTGTACAATGGAATCGTGACGGAAACCAGCTACACCAGCCTTCGGGAGAATCTCGCCAGCGTGCTCGATCGCGTGATCGAAGATCAGGAAGTGGTGATCGTGCGGCGCAAGGGATCGCGGGACGTTGCCCTGGTTCCCGCCGCGGAGCTTTCGGGACTCATGGAAACCGCACACCTGCTTCGCTCTCCACGGAACGCTCAGCGCCTGCTGCGCGCCGTGCGCCGCGCCCAGCTTGGGAAGGACGCTCCGGCGACGGTCGAGCGACTCCGGCGGGAGATCGGCCTTGCCTCGGAAAAGTGAACGGCGGGCCATCTTCCACCGGGAATTTCGCGAAGATCTCCAGTACTGGGTGAAGGCGGACCGGGGCACGGCTCTGAGGATTTTGGAATTGGCCGAGGCTGCGCTTCGCGATCCTTTTCAAGGGTCAGGCAAACCGGAGCCGCTACGGTATCTGCTCGCCGGTTGCTGGTCGAGACGCATCACGCAGGAACATCGGCTCGTCTATCGCATAAGCGACGACACAATCGATTTTCTCCAAGCCCGATATCACTACTAAACAGAGCCGTGACCGTCAGGGAGCGGTTGTCAGCGGCGATGCAATCTCAAAACCCCGTCTGCTCCGTCCTCGCGATGATCTCGTCCTGCAGCGCGGTGGTCAGGTCGCAGAAATAATCGCTGTACCCCGCCACCCGCACGATCAGGTCCCGATGCTTCTCCGGGTGCGCCTGCGCTTCGCGCAGCGACTCCGCCGTCACCACGTTGAACTGAATGTGGTGGCCGTCGAGCTTGAAGTAGGAGCGAACCAGGTGCAGCAGGTTGTCCAGTCCCTCGTCCCCCTCCAGCAGTTTGGGCGTGAACTTCTGGTTGAGCAGCGTGCCGCCCGTGCGCGCATGGTCCATCCGGGCGGCGGATTTGATCACCGCCGTCGGCCCGTGGCGGTCCGCCCCCTGCGCCGGCGATATGCCGTCGGAATGCGGCTCCCAGGCCTTCCGCCCGTCCGGGGTGGCGCCCGTCACCGACCCGAAGTAGACGTGGCACGTCGTCGAGAGGTAATTCACCCGGTACACGCCGCCGCGCGTATTCGGGCGCCCGTTGATCTCTTCGAAGAAGGCGTCGAATAACTGCGCCAGGATGCCGTCGGCGTAGTCATCGTCGTTTCCATACTTCGGCGTCTTGTTCCACAGCATCAGCCGCGTTTTCTCGCGGCCTTCGAAGTTGGAGGCCACCGCTTCGAGCAACTCGTCCATCCCCACGGTCTTGTGGTCGAACACGTGGTACTTGATGGCCGCCAGGCTGTCGGCGCAGGTGCCGGGCGCCACTCCCATGATGTAAGTGGAGTTGTACCGCGGACCGCCGTCGTGATAGTCCCTGCCGCTGGCGATGCAGTCGTCCACCAGCAGCGAGAGGAACGGCGCGGGCATGTACTTCGCGTACAGCCGCTCGATCACGTTGCTGCCGCGCACCTTCACGTCGATGAAGTACCGCAGCTGTTTCCTGAACGCCGCGAACAACTCGTCATACGTCGCGAACGCGCGCGGGTCTCCGGTCTCGATCCCGATCTTCTTGCCCGTGCGCGGGTCCACCCCGTTGTTCAGCGTAATCTCGAGGACCTTGGGCTGATTGAAATAACCGGTGAGGATATACGCTTCCTTGCCGAACGCGCCGGTCTCGACGCACCCCGAGGTGCCGCCCGCGCGCGCGTCCTCGATCGACTTGCCCTGCCGGAGCAGTTCCTCTACCACCATGTCCGCGTTGAAGATCGAGGGCTGCCCCCAGCCTTTTCGGACGATCTCCAGCCCGCGCCGCAGGAACCGGTCGGGATTCTTCTTGCTCAGTTGCAGGTTGGAGGAAGGCTGCAACAGGCGCATCTCGTCGATGACGTCCAGGATCAGGTACGTCAGGTCGTTCACGGCGGAAGAGCCGTCCGGCTTCAGACCGCCATTGTTGATGTTGCAGAAATCGGTGTAAGTTCCGCTCTCCGCCGCCGTCACCCCGACCTTGGGCGGCGCGGGCTGGTTATTGAACTTCACCCAGAAGCATTCGAGCAGTTCCTTCGCCTCTTCCTCCGTCAGCGTGCCGCTTTCGAGCCCCGCCTTGTAGAACGGGTACGCGTGCTGATCGAGGTGTCCGGGGCAGAAGGAATCCCAGGTGTTCAGCTCCGTGATGACGCTCAGGTGCGTGAACCAGTAAGCCTGGAGCGCTTCCCAGAAATCGCGCGGCGCGTGCGCCGGGACATGGCGGCAGACGCTGGCGATCCTCTCCAGTTCCGCTTTCCGCCGCGGGTCGGCCTCGGATGCCGCCAGCGCTTCCGCGGCTTCGGCGTGGCGCTCGGCGAACCGGATCACTGCCCCGGCGGCAATCGCCATCCCCTTGAGTTCCTGCTGTTTGTCGAAAGCCTGCGGGTCGTTGAAGAAATCGAGGCGGGCGAGGCTTTCGGCGATGTCGTTCTGGAGGTCGAGCAGCCCTTTGCGGTAGATCACATCGCCCAGCACGGTGTGGCCCGGCGACCTCTGCTCCATGAACTCGGTGTAAATGCCGGCTTCGTAGGCGTCCTTCCACGCCGGCGTCATCTCCGCGAAAATGCGGTCGCGCATGCTGTGGCCGCGCCAGAACGGAATCACCTCTTCGCACTGCACGCGCCGCGCCTCGCCGTCCACGGAGTACGAAATCTTCTCGCGCGAATCGAGGACGGCGAAGTCCTCCAGGGAATGGCAGCAGAGCTCCGGATAGGTCGGCGCGCCCTTCGGCGCCGTCCCGCGTTCCCCTACAATCAGCTCGTCAGGGCCAATATAGATGGTCCGGTGCTCCATCACGTAAGCCAGGGCGCTGGCCCGCAGCACGGGGGCCGAGAGCGCCGGCGCCTGCCGGTAGAACTCGGTCAACAGCCGCGCGCGCTCAATGGAGAGCCAGGGCTTCGTATTCAGGCTGTATTCGCGTAACTTGGCGACTCTTTCCGTCATGGCTAACCTCTGATCTTTACTCCCAAACCGTTTTGGGACAGGCGCGCGGCGAAGCGTTCCAGGTCCGCCGCCGCGGGTTCCGGCGTTCCGTTCCATCCATACGCCAAGCCGAGCCGCCGGTACTTCTCGGCGCCGATCCGGTGGTACGGCAGCAACTCCACCGCCACGCGTCCGATCCCCGCCAGAACGCGCGCGAACCGGCCGGCCTCTTCTTCACTATCGTTCACGCCCGGTACCACCGGTATCCGCACCGTCACGGCGCGGTTCCGCGCTGTGAGCGCCTCCAGGTTGGCCAGGATGCGCGCATTCGATACGCCGGTGTAGCGCCTGTGCAGGGCGGGGTCGATTACCTTCAGGTCGAACAGGACGAGGTCGGCGGCGAGCGCCACGTCCAGGAACGTGTCCGGGTGGGCGAAGCCGCAGGTCTCCAGCGCCGTGCGGATTCCGCGCTTTCGGCAGGCGCGCAGCAGCGCGGAGGCGAAGCGCGGCTGCGAAACGGGCTCCCCGCCGGAGAGCGTAACGCCCCCGCCGGATTCCTCGAAAACGCCTCCGCCTGGCAGAATGCCGTGCAGTTCCCGCAGCGCCGGCAAACGTCTCGCCTGGTACGGGCAACCCCGTCCGTGATTTCAATCGCGCCCTCCGGGCAGGCCGGCGCGCAATCGCCGCACCCGCGGCAGCGTTCCACGAACCACAGCAGGTCCGGGTGATAGCCCTGGCTTTCGGGATTGTGGCACCAGGCGCAGGCCAGCGGGCAGCCCTTGAAGAAGACGGTCGTGCGAATTCCGGGCCCGTCGTGGGTGGCGAAACGCATGATGTCGAAAATGAGCGCCGTGGCCCCCCCGGGAAGCATAGCCGATATTTTAGCATCCTGAAATCGCTTACATGGCGGCGTGGGCATGTCTGCCCGCCGCGTCGACACTCATGGCGACGTCCGGACCGGATGCCGGCAAAATGCCGATAAGGCGGGCCCATGCCCGCGCCACGATGCATCCGATTATGATCTTGCTATGCCTACTTCCCGCAGGCTCTTCCTCTCCGGCCTGGCCGGAGCCTCCGCCCTCGCCGCCCAGCAACGAGGCGGCGCCGGGCTCCCCCCCAATCGGGTTTCCCCCCTCGACGGGATCCTCGCGTTCCTCCTCGGCCTCGAACATGTCGATCATCAGCCGCATGCCAGTCAGCAGCATGCGATGATCGCATCGGCGGGTGCAGCCGGTATAACGGCCCGGCGGAGATGAAACAGTACCTCGAGGCCGTGGTGAAGCCGATCGTCCTCGGCAAGAGCCCCTTCGACGTGGAGTCCATCGCCGCCGGCATTTCCGGACCGCGCGCGCGGGGCGTCTGGTCCGGAGTGGATACCGCGCTGTGGGACATCATTGGAAAAGCTAAGGGAGTGCCCCTCTATAAACTGCTGGCGGTCGATAGCGAACCACAGACCCGCATCCGCCTGTACGCCAGCGGCGGCGAGTTCACCTGGCGCAAAAACTCCCGTTTCGTCGGTCCGGAGGACCTGGTCAAGCAGGCCCTCCGCCACAAGGCGGCCGGCTACACGGCCTTCAAGTTCCGCCCGGGCGGTGGTTTCGGCCGGCTCGGAATCACCATCAAGGACCACATCCCCAACCTGCGCCGGCTTCGTGAAGCGGTGGGGCCGCAATTCGACCTGATCCAGGAAGCCAACCAGCGGTGGTCCGTGGACCAGTGCCTGGAAATCGCCCCCGTGCTGGAAGAACTGAAGTTCCTCTGGTTCGAAGAGCCCACCCGCAAGAACGTCGACAACTACCTCAAGGTCAAGCAGGCGCTGCCAACAGTAAAGATCTCGGGCGGAGAGACCATGGCCAACCGCGCCGAGCTTTCGGAATGGATCGACCGCGGGGCCTATGACATCGTGCAGCCCGGCTGCGACGACGCCGGCGTGACCGAATGCTGGCGCATGGCGCGCATGGCCCACTCCAGGGGAAAACTCATCTGCCCGCACAACTGGCAGGATGGCCTCGTCACCGCGGCCAATCTCCACCTCCTGGCCGCCGTCCCCAACCGCTTCCTGCTGGAGTCCAACATGACTCCCAACCCCTTTAAGGAGGGGCTTTTCAAAGAACCCCTCGCCGCCAGGAACGGCTATCTCGACGTCCCTAGCAAGCCCGGCCTGGGCGTGGAATTGAAAGATGGTCTGGCGGAACTCTACCCGCCCATCCCCGGCAACTGGAACATGCCCGATCCCGACATGCCGCGATGAGCGCGGGCCGACCGGATCTCGATACCGCTCCCGCAACCGGAAGCCTTGTGCCTTTCTTCAGGGATTCTCCTCTCGTGGGCTCGGGACCGGGGTTCGCGTCCGGAACCTCTGGCGCCGCGCTTGACGCGCTGCTTGCCGCGAAATAGCCTGAGCATGGATGCCACAACCTTTTCGATTGGACGGGCTCAAAGCCCTGGTAACCGGCGGCGCCAGCGGGATCGGCGAAGCCACTTGCCGCACCCTGGCCGCGGCCGGGGCCGCCGTCACGGTCCTGGATCTCGACGGTGCGCGCGCCGGGTCTCTCGCCGCCCAACTCCCGGGCGCATCCGCGCTGGCTTGCGACATCACCGACGAGGCGCAAGTCGCGTCCACCCTGGCCCGCGTGGCCGCGCTCGACATTCTGGTCAATAACGCCGGAATCGGGCTGGTGGGCAACATCGAGGAAACCGAGCCCGAAGATTTTCGCCGGCTCTTCCGCGTGAACGTCGAAGGCATGTACCTGGTCACCAGGGCGCTCGTTCCCAAACTGCTGGCCGCCCGGGGATCCATCGTGAACATCGGGTCGGTGGCCGGTCTGGTGGGCGTCAAGCGGCGTTTCGCCTATTGCGCCACCAAGGGCGCCGTGATCGCCCTGTCGCGCGAGTTGGCCGCCGACTACGCCGGACGCCTGCGCGTCAACTGCGTCTGCCCCGGCACAGTCGATACGCCGTTCGTGGAGGCGTTCCTGGATAAGTACCACCAGCACGAGAAAGAGAAGATCCGCGCCGACCTGCGGCAGCGGCAGCCGGTAGGCCGGCTGGGAACCGCCGGGGAGATCGCCCACATGGTTCTATACCTCTGCTCCCGCGAAGCCGAATTCGTCACCGGATCGGCCATGACGATCGACGGCGGTTGGACGGCGTTATAGGCCTGGCGTGCGTGCCGTGCCGGCGCTCGGGCGGACACGCGTCGCGGCCCGGCAACGCGGCCCTACTCCGTCGCGTTCTCGTTTTTCGCGAAGTACAGCCCCACCGCCCGGTCGATCGTCGAGTGCGTCATGCGCACGGGACGCCCCTCGTAGTCGCTGATCGCCTTCACCAGCCGGTAAATGTCCATGGGATAGCAGGCGCGCAGGAACTTCGCTCCCGCGGCGCAGCAGCGCTGCCGCAGATATTCCGCGGCCCCCGGCTCGCAGGGCGCCTGGTGGTTCTCCATGACGCGCTGGAAAATCTGGTCGAACACTTCAACGCTGACGTTCTCGATCAGCACTTTCGTCTGGATTCTACGCAGGAACGCCTCATCCGCCAAGTCGTGCGGATTCAGGTTGGTCGAGAACACCACCATCACCTCGAACGGCGCCTGAAACTTCATCCCCGAGGCCAGGGTGAGGTAATCCACCCGCCGGTCCAGGGGCACGATCCAGCGGTTCAGCAACTGCCGCGGCGAAAGCACCTGCCGGCCGAAGTCGTCGATGATCAGAATGCCGTTGTTGGCCTTCATCTGCGCCGGCGAAATGAACACCCGGGTGGATTCGTCCAGTTGCAGCTCCAGCATTCCCGCCGAGAGCTCTCCTCCCACCGTGATGCAGGGCCTTTCGCAAACCACCCACCGCGCGTCGCGCGTCTCGTCGCTGACCGGAAGCGAGCGGTGCACCACCGGGTCGTATAGCGTGATGATGTGGCCGTCCACCTCCACCGCGTACGGGATCACCACCGTGTCCTGATAAATGCGCAGAATCCGTTCCGCGATGCTGGTCTTCCCGTTTCCCGTGCCGCCATAGAGGAACAGCGATTGGTGGCCGATGAGCGCCGGCCCGAGTTGGTCCAGCAGGCCGTCCGGGATCACCAGGTCATGAAAGGCATCCCGCAGGCTGTTGCGGCTGAGTTTGACCTTCGCCGACTGCAGCTTCACCACGCGGTGGTATTCCTGGATGGAAATCGGGGCTGGCCCCACGTACTGGCACACTTCGAAGCGCGCCGTGGCCATCGTCCGTCCGCCCGTCGTGAGCGTAAACCCATAGTCATTCCCGATCATCCCCTTAACATCGATGACCTGCTGTTGCCGGAACTGGTGGAACACGGTTTCCAGGATCGGGAACGACAGCTTTAGCGTCTCGTGCAGCGCGCGAAGGGTCCCGGACCCGTGCAGCCACAGGTAACGCAGGATCAGGTCGTTCACCACGGAACGCGGGATGCCCAGGTCCTCCAGGCGATCGGGGATGGCGGGCCAGAATTCCGGCAGGGCGGCTTGCGGTGGCGCGGGCGGGGATGCAGTCATGGGCGTACTCCGGACGGTAACACCGTCGGCCCCTGCGTACCAGTACTCCTTGGTTAACCTCGTGGAGAGGCCGGCCCCCCCCCGGCCGGAGGCTCACGTGGACCCCGGTCTCGCGCCTGATATAATAGGATTTCCCTCTGATCAGGAGTTTCCTCTTTTATGTTTGATCTGTTTCGCAGCCGCGACAAAGCCGTGCGCATTCTCTTGGGCGGGATTCTCGTGGTCGTCTCGCTCTCGATGCTCACCTACCTCGTTCCCAGCTATGGCAACGGGAACGACGCTTCGGACATCGTAGTGGCGGAGGTCGGCAAAGACGTCATCACCGTCCCGATGGTCCAGAAGCAGATCCAGATGACCATGCGCGGCCGCCAGATCCCGCCCGCGATCCTCCCCAGTTACGTCCCGCAGCTTGTGGATGACATGATCATGAACCGCGCCATGGCCTATGAGGCCGAGCGCCTCGGGTTCGAGGTGAGCGACGCCGAATTGCGCGACGCGATCCGCCAGATGATTCCCAGCCTGTTCCCCGATGGCAAGTTCGTGGGGGCGCAGGCTTACACCGAATTCCTGGCGCGGCAGGACATCAGCACGGCCGAATTCGAAGCCGACCTCCGGCGGCAGATGCTCGCTACCAGAATGCAGCGTATCGCCCTGGAAGGGACGGTGGTTACCCAGCCCGAGATCGAGCAGGCTTACAAGGCGAAGTACGAGAAGATCAAGGTCGCTTACGTGAAGCTGAGCCCCGACAAGTTCAAAGCCGAGGCCCAGCCGGCCCCGGCCGAGATGCAGTCCTACTTCAAGGCCAATACCGCCCGGTACCAGGTGCCGGAGAAGAAGAACCTCGCCATCCTGATCGGCGACCAATCCAAACTCGAACAGGGCCTCAACGCCACCGACGCCGACCTGCAGCGGATGTACAACCAGAACCTCGACTCGTTCCGCACGCCCGAGCGGGTGAAGGTCCGGCACATCCTCTTGAAGACCACGGACAAGCCCGCGGCCGACGATGCCAAGATCAAGGCCCAGGGCGAAGACCTGCTCAAGCAGATTCGCGCCGGCAAGAATTTCTCCGAGCTGGCCAAGAAATATTCCGAGGACCCGAGTTCCGCGAACAACGAAAAGGACCCCGGCGAGCTGCCGGATTGGATCACGCGCGGCCAAACCGTGCCGGAGTTCGAGCGGGTGGCCTTCTTCCTGAAGCCCGGCCAGACCAGCGACCTCGTGAAGACGCAATACGGGTATCACATCATCCAGGTTCTGGCGCACGAAGACGCCCGCCTGCGGCCCTTTGACGAGGTCAAGGGCGAGTTGGCCGCGGCCTGGAAGAAACAGCGCGTCAACGACATCATGCAGAGCATCTCCGACAAGGCCCAGGCCGAGCTCCAAAAGGATCCGGCGCATCCGGAGAAGGTTGCGGCGGAGTACAACATGCAACTGGTTCGCGCCGATGGCGCTGCGCCCGGCCAGCCGCTGCCCGAAATTGGAACCAACTCGGATTTCAGCCAGGCCATCTCGAGCCTGAAGGCGGGCGAAGTTTCCCAGCCCGTCGCCTTGCCCGGAAACAAAGTAGCCCTCGCGGTGGTGAGTGGCGTCCTCCCGTCGCGGCCGTCCACGTTTGAAGAGGTCCAGAACCAGGTGCACGACGCCATGGTTCAGGATCGTGTTACCGCCCTGGTCCAGAAGAAGGCGCAGACGCGGGACCAGCTCTTCACCGAGGGCGTCCGTGACGCTCTGAAGAAACAGGGCAAAATCAAAGTCCACGACGCGGTGATCCGCCGGATTATCCAGAACTACGCTTCCAACAGCTAGCCGGATGATCCAGACTCTGATCGACTTCGTCCGGACCCTGACCGACCCCGAGCGGCTGATTCGGCTTTTGAGCACGGTCCTGTCCGGCTGGATGGGGTATGCCGCGCTGTTCGGCATCGTCTATTCCGAGACGGGTCTCCTGGTGGGCTTTTTTCTGCCCGGCGACTCCCTGCTTTTCACCGTGGGGGTAGTGGCCGGCGCCGGACAGCTCAATATCCTGTTGATCAATGTCACCCTGATGGCGGCGGCCATGCTCGGCGACTCCACCGGCTACCTGCTCGGGCGCAAAACCGGTCCGCGTATCTTCAACCGGCCGGATTCGCGCCTCTTCAAGCGCGAGCACGTCATCCGCACCCGGAAGTTTTACGAGCGGTACGGCGGGAAAACCATTATCTACGCGCGCTTTGTTCCCATCGTGCGTACCTTCGCCGCGTTTGTGGCGGGGGTGATGGAAATGCCCTACCTGCGCTTTCTGCCATTCAGCGTCTGCGGCGGTATCGGCTGGGTGTTTCTGATGACGATGCTGGGCTACAACCTGGGCGGCGTACCGTTCGTCAGGCGCAACTTCGATAAGGTAATCCTGACCATCATCTTTGTCTCGCTGCTCCCCACCATCATCGAGGTCATCAAGGCCCGCCGCGCCCCGCAGCCCGAAAAGGTCCCGGAATAGGTGAGGTAGGCGGTTTCGCCTGCCTTTTACGCGGTGGCAGGCGAAACCGCCCGCTCCACCCCTACCGTGCCCACCCCAACATCCCCGCCGCGTAGAGCCGGTCGTCCACCCTCGCCAGCCGGGGAATCAGTCGCGGCTCCAAAAGGGGGCGATGCGGAATCTCGCACAGGTGCTCCGGGATCGCCCACACATCTTCCTCGGAAGTCATCCACCCGATCGCGTCGAAGCGGCGCAGGTTCACCGGGCGGGAGTAGCGGCGCAGCGTCTTCTCCTTCCGGTGGTTGTAGTAATGCTCGAAATAGGAGAGGACCAGCTCCCGCAGTGTCCGGTAGACCGGTTCGCGGTAGCGCAGCCCGGAGTAGTTGGACTTGGCCACGGCGCCCCAATGCCCGCGCGACCGGAAAATCGCCAGAACATGATCGTCGTCGCGGACGGCTTCCAGGTCCAGCAGCAGGGGAGGGTGGCCCAGCATGCGCAGCGCCGCCGCACCGAACAGGGCGCCTTCCATGCAGTGCGCCGTGCGGTCGCGCAGCGCGCGCCGCGGCGAGCGGCAGGTGTGCCCGTCGGGCTCTTTGTTATAGGCCAGGTCCCGATCCAGAAATCGTTGGATCTTTTCGGGAGCGTCGAGCCGCCGGAATACGGCTTTCTCCGCTGCCGTGAAGTCGTTGAGCGCCATTCCCGATTAGGATAGCGTGCGGCAGGTTCCCGGACTGCCCGTCAAGGTTCTCGCCCCGGCGTTGCCGCACTTCCGCATGGCCCGCTCGAAGCCCGGCAGGGAGCGCTCCATCTCCTCCTCCGGAATCGTGATCGACAGGCGCATGTAACCGCCCCGGCCGAAGCCCGCGCCGGGGACGGCCAGAATCCCCTCGGCCTGAAGCAGGCGGATGAAAGCCACGTCGTCGGGGAGCGGCGTTTTCGGAAAAACGTAGTACGACCCCCGGGGCCGCGGCGCGTCGTAGCCCATTTCCGTCAGCGCGTCGCACAGCCGGTTGCGCTTGGCTTCGTAGTGGCTCACGTCCACCGTGGCGTCGAGCGCCTGCGCCACCACCCATTGCCAGATCGCCGGCGCATTGATATACCCGAGGATCCGGTTGGCGAAGGTGCACGCGTTCCGCAGCGCCTCCGCTTCCGTGAGGCGCGGCGGGATCGCCAGGTAGCCGATCCGTTCGCCCGCGATGGCCATGGCCTTCGACCAGCTCCAGGCCAGCACGGAGCGCTCGATCAGGCTCTGGGTTTCGGGCAGCCGCACGCCGTCGAAGATAATCGGGCGGTAGGGTTCGTCGCAAATCGCCAGCATCGGCTCTCGAATGATGGCGTTCAACTCGCGCAGTACGTCCGCGCAGTAGATCGCTCCGGTAGGGTTGTTCGGCGAGTTGAGGATAATGGCCTTGGTGCGCGGGGTGATGGCCGCGGCGATGCGGGCAACGTCCGGCTGGAAACGGTCCCCCGTTTCCACCGGAACCACCCGGCCGCCGTGGTTCTCGATGTAAAAGCGGTATTCCGGGAAATACGGGTTGAGGACGATGACCTCGTCTCCGGGGTCCAGGATCGACTTCAGAACGGTGTTGATGGCGCCCGCGGCCCCCGTAGTCATGATGATGTCGTCCGCCGTAAAGGGCACGCCCGTACGCCCGGCCAGGCGCCGCGCCACGGCGGCGCGCACCTCGGGGAACCCGGCGTTCGGCATGTAACCGTGGCTGTGCGGCCGGTTCTCCGCCACTACCCGCCGCAGCGCTTCGATCACGGCCTTCGGCGGCTCCACGTCCGGGTTGCCCAGGGTATAGTCGAAGACGTTCTCCGGGCCGCGCTCTTTCCGCAGTTGGATCCCGATTTCGAACATCCGCCGGATCCAGGAAGAACGTTCCATCTGCTCGGCGATGGCTCGCGATATGCTCATGACAGGCGACTCCGATTCTAGCGTGAGCCGCGCCGGAAGGCAACACCCCCATTCGGTGGTGCATAGTGGATGATTGGCTGATCGAAGCCCGCGAGGGTGATCGCGTCCTGGACATCGCGTCCGCCACCGGAAGCTTCCCTACGGCCGGACTCGCCTGTTGCGTGATTGCCCTCGACGAGGATCCGGATGCCTTCGCGGACGCGCCGGACGCCGTCGGGCGCTGCTGGCGCGTGATCGGCCGGAGCGAGCGCATGCCGGTCGCCTCGGCGAGCATCGACCTCGCCGTCTGCAGTCACGCCCTGGAGCACTTTCAGAACCTGGATGCCGCCCTGGACGAGATCCGGCGCGTCCTTAAGCCCGAAGGCCGCCTTTTCGTCTCGGTCCCCGACGGCTACCAGGTTTGCGACACCCTTTACCGCTGGCTCTTCCAGGACGGAGGCCACGTGAACCGGTTCCGCCGCGAAGATCTCGTGCGGCGCATCGAAGCGCGCGTCGGGCTGCGTCTCGCGGCTTGGCAGAAGTTGTATTCTTCCTTCACCTATTTGCGGAACATCCCCGGCCTGCGGCACTGGGCCGCGCCCGATCTTCAGCCGCGGTTGAAGCGCTTCGCGCGGCTGCCGCGAGCCGCCGTGGACGGGGCGCAGGCCGTACTCTATGCCGCAACCCGGATTGCCGACAGGCTCTTCGCCACAGACTCCGCGGTTTATGGCTGGGCCCTGTGGTTTGCGCCGGGCGCGGGGACGCCGAAGGAGAATCCGCCCTGGCGCAACGTGTGCCTGCACTGCGGCGCCGGCCATCCGGCGGAAGCCGTGGGCCGGCTGTCCTGGCGGCGCTGGATCTGCCCCGCCTGTCACCGCTGCAACCCTTGCTGGCTGCGGAGGTGACGTGACGTGGGCATTTTTGCCCGCCGTGCCGGATTCATGCCGCCATCCGGCCCCGTCTACAATTGGACTTGCCCATGAGACGCCATCTCGCCGCCGTCGCTTTCCTCCTGGCCCTCACGGCGGTCTTTTATTGGCGTCTCACCATCTCCCGCCAATACTCGTGGCTCGAGGGCACGGATACCGCCTTCCAGGTTCGCCCCTGGCTGGACTACCAGGCTCGTGAGTTCCACGCCGGCCGCTTTCCCATCTGGGCGCCGAACGAGTGGGGCGGCCAGTCGCTCATCGGCCAAACCCAACCGGGCGCCACCAACCCGCTGAACTGGATCTTGTTCGCCATGCCCCTGCGCGACGGGCACATCCCGCTTGGAGTGCTGCACTGGTACTGGGTGTTGATCCACTGGGTGGGAGCGGTCTTCTGCTACGCGCTTTGCCGCGAGTTGAAGGCGTCCGCGCCGGCTTCTCTGCTCGGCGCCTGCATCTTTGCCCTCACCGGTTTTCTGGGCCACACCGACTGGCCCCAGATGCTCATGCCCGCGGTCTGGCTCCCCCTGGCCCTGCTGGGTTTTGCCCGGGTGTTTCGGGGCGCCCGCCCGCGTTCCGGGGCGGCGCTCTCGGGCGCGGCGCTGGGCCTCGCCTTTCTTTCCGGCCATCACCAGATCCCCATCGACGCCACCCTGCTCTTCGGGGTGCTGTGGGTTTGGTATCTCGTCCCCCGCTGGCGCGATCGCCGTGCTTGGGTTTACGCCACGATCTTCGGGGCCATCCTGCTGCTGGTGAGCGCCTTCCAAATCCTTCCCGCGCTGGAATATGGCAGGCATGCCGTCCGCTGGGCCGGAGCGCCCGAGCCGTTGCGCTGGCGCGACCTGGTCCCCTGGAATGTGCACGAGACCTACTCCCTCCCGTGGAAAGCGATCGCCGGCCTGGTCCTTTCGCGCCTGCGGTTCCACATGAACCCCTTCGTGGGCTTCACGGCGGCGGCGCTGGCGCTTTCGTCCCTCTGGTTCTTCCGCCGATCGCGCGACGTCCGGCTCGCTTCCGTCTTTGCGCTGGGTGGCCTGATCCTCGCCCTCGGCGCGAACACTTTCGTCTACCGGCTGGCCTATTCGTATGTCCCGCTGGTGGAGAAGGCGCGGACGCCGGCCATGGCGATTGTTCTGGCCCAACTCGGAATCGCCGCCCTGGCCGCTATCGGTCTTCAAGCGTGGACTTCCAAGCGCCCGCGCCTTGCCTGGCTCGCCCTTCCTCTATTCCTGCTCGAAGCGGTGTACGCCGCGCCGCACTTCGCCCGCCTCGACCGCCCCGGCGCCTACTGGAAAATGATGCGCGATCAAAGCGACATTGCCCGCTTTCTGCGCGGCCGGCCCGGCTGGTTTCGCGTCCAGGCCAGTGAAGACGATATCCCCTATAACTTCGGCGATTTCTTCGGGATCGAGCAGTTCGGGGCGTATGTCGCTTCCATGCCCGAGAACACCTACCACGTCCTGGGGCGGCCGGACACGCCGCGGTTGTTGGGGATCCGCTACCGCATCGGACGTACGCCCGCGGAGTCATCGGAAGCCGAAGTCTTCCGGTCGGCGAGTGGCCTGGGCGTCTTCGAGAACTCCGCCATCGCCGAGCCGCTGTGGACCTTTCCCGATCCGCCCTGCGGCGCAACCGGTTCCGTTCGTTTAATTTACCGGCGCCCGGAAGCAATGGCCGTGGTGGCCGACCTCCCGTGCCCCTCTTTAGTGGTCGCCGGGGACCCGTTCTTCAAAGGCTGGGAGGCCAGGGTGGACGGCAGACCGGCGCGCATTGCCGAATTCGCGAGAATCGTACGGTCCGTACGGGTGTCGGCGGGCCGCCACCGCATTGAATTCGCTTATGCGCCTGGTACTGTCGAGTGGGGCGCCGCGTTGACCGCGCTGGGCTTAGCTGCCGCTGCCATCCTCTGGGCTCGCGAGCGCCGGACCGGTGCGTCCAAGCACAGTACCTTACTGGACCGGGTTGCCGCGGACGGCGCCCATCGGTAGAATCAGGGTGCGATGTCCTTTGAAAACGGAAAGACGATCATGGTAGTAGACGATGAGCCCGAGATCCGGAAACTCGTGGGCGCGATGGTCGGGCAGTTCGGCTACAACGTCCTGACTGCGGATAGCGGCGAGCATGCCCTGACGCTCTATAAGAACCACGGCCCCATCGAGTTGCTCATCACCGATGTGGTCGCGCCCGGGATGAGCGGTCCCATGCTGGCGGACAAACTCACCACCATGCAGCCCGGTTTACGCGTGTTGTTCATCTCGGGTTACGACAACACCCACGTGGTGCAGAAGTACGTAGTGGAAAAGGGCCATATGCTGTTGGCCAAGCCGTTCACCGTGGAAGAGTTGAGGACGAAGTTGGGTGAACTGGTGGGCGCCGCGCGAAGCAACGTGAACGCATAGGACTCCCCGCCGGGGCGGTGTTAACATTCCCTCGTGACCGTCCGGCCGGCGAGCGACTGCTCGCTTCTTGTCTCCCTCCGAGAAGAGATCTCTGTCGAAGCCCACCGGCAAGTGGTGCGCCTCACGCGCCGCACACTCGGGGCCCGCGGCATTCTCAACCTGCATCCCGCCTTTGCGTCGGTACTGGTCGATTTCGATCCCCGTCTTCACACCGCCAGTGAGATGGAAGGGCTTCTGCGGCAGCGCCTGGCAAGTCCGGACGAACCGGCATCCCTGGACCGCACCCATACGGTGGAGATCCCCGTCCGCTATGGCGGCGAGTTCGGGCCCGATCTCGAAGAGGTCGCCCGCCACGCCGGCCTTTCGCCGGAACGCGTCGTGGAACTTCACTCCTCGGCCGACTATCTCGTCTATTTCCTCGGATTTTCGCCGGGGTTTCCGTACCTGGGCGGGTTGCCGCCCGAGTTGGCCGCGCCCCGGCTGGCGGCTCCGCGAAAACGCGTGCCCGCGGGCAGTGTGGCGATCGGCGGGAGCCAGGCCGGCATCTACCCCGTGGATTCCCCAGGGGGCTGGCGCATCATCGGCCGCACCCCGCTTCGCCTGTTCGACTCCCGGCGCACGCCTCCGGCTCTGCTGGCCATGGGAGACCGGTTGCGGTTCATCCCTGCCGTGGGGCCGGTTTCCGACCTGCCCGCCCCGGAAGCGCAGTTCGGAGACCCGCGCCACCGTGGCGCTTCCGGGCAGATGCGCGTCCTCTCTCCTGGCTTCCAGACCACCGTACAGGACCTGGGGCGGTTCGGCTATGCCCACCTCGGCGTATCGGCCTCCGGCGCCGCCGATGCCCCGGCGCTGCGCGCGGCGAACCTGCTGGTAGGCAATGCGGAGAACGCCCCGGCGCTGGAGATGACGCTCGTCGGCGGGTCCTTCGCGTTCGACGCTCCCGCGGTGGTCGCGCTCACCGGCTCCGACTTCGATACCGGGCTGCCGCCATGGAGCGCCGTGGAGATCCCGGCGGGGTCCGTGGTGCGCTGCGGGGCCACGCGCTCCGGCGCGCGGTGCTATCTCGCCGTGCGCGGCGGAATCGCCGTTCCGAAGGTCTTGGGGAGCGCTTCAACCCACGTACTGACCGGCGTGGGCGGCCGCCCCCTGCGCCAAGGCGACCTCCTCCCTATTGGAGATGGCGCGATTCGCCGGCCGAGGTGGGGCGGGGTTCCTGCCCGGCCGGAAGAAGCCCGCGACGGTATCGTCAAGCTCCGCGTGACCGCCGGCCCGCAGGCGGATTGGTTCTCGGGCGGCCTTTACCAAGCCACTTACCGGGTCGCCGAGGAATCGAACCGCATGGGACTGCGGCTCCTCGGCCCCGCCATTCCCAGCCCTCCGGGCCATATGCTGACCGAGGGCGTAGCTCTGGGAGCCGTTCAAGTTCCCCCGGGCGGGCAGCCGATCATACTCTTCGTGGAGCACCAGACCACGGGCGGCTACCCCAAACCCGCCAGTGTGATCTCCGCCGATTTCCGCCGCCTCGGCCAACTGCGCCCGCGCGATGAAGTCCGCTTCGAACTGGTTTCGCTCGACCGCGCCCTGGAGTTGCTGCGCGCGCAGGAGGAATGGCTGTATTTGTTCATCGCCTCGAGGTAGGGCCCGATGGCGACCTTGGCGAACTGGAAGACGCGGAACACGAAGCCGCGCTGATGGAATTCATCACCTCGGCCAACATCGCCTGCGGGGGCCACGCCGGCGACGAGCGCACGATGGAGCGCACGGCCCGCCTGGCGCTTTCGCGGAACGTGCGGATCGGCGCCCATCCCTCGTATCCGGACCGGGCTCACTTCGGCCGCATCGCCATCCCCATGAGTCCCCCCGATATCGAACACACGGTCCGCGAGCAGATTGAGCGGCTGGAAGCCGTGGTGCGCCGGCTCGGCGGGCACATCGCGTACGTCAAGCCCCACGGCGCCCTGTACAACGTGGCTGCGCGCGACCGCGCCACCGCCCACGCGATCGGTGAAGCGGTGCGGGCGTGGGATCCGGACTCCACCCTCTTCGGCTTGGCGGGCTCCTCCTGCCTGGATGTCTGGCGCGAGATGGGGCTGGCCGTGGCGGCCGAGGCGTTCGCAGACCGCCGCTACGAGCCCGACGGTTCTCTCCGTTCCCGCGCTTTGCCCGACGCCCTGATCACCGACCCGCGCGAAGCCGCGGCGCAGGCCGTGCGGCTGGCTCGGTCCGGTACGGTACAAACCGTATGTGTCCACGGGGACACGCCGGGAGCGGTTGCGATCCTGCGCGCTTGCCGCGAGGCGTTACCATACGAACAATGAAGCTGCTGCTCTTGCTGGCCGCCGCGCCCCTGTTCGCCCAGGATTGCTCCACCATCACTGCCTATTCGAACCCCTCGCTGATCGCCGCCGCGCCGGCGATCGGGACGGTGTACGTGGCCGCCCCGGACGGCTGCCTCTGGACTTACAGTTCCGATTCCTCCTGGCTCAGCATTGTCGTCGGCCAGCCGAGGGGGATCGGGTCGGGCAACGGCACGCTCGGATGGAAAACCGCCTACAACATCTACCCCGTTCAGCAGGTCGCCACCATTTCCATCGTGGGAACGGCGAAAACCCTGAAACTCACGGTCACCCAGGAGGCGGCGCCGGTGAATATCGATCTCGCCCTGCAGCCGTTGTCCGCCAGTTACCCCGTGGCTGGAGGTACAGGCGCGTTTCAGGTGCAGACGAATTGGGCTTGGAGCGTCGGTTCTTCCAGTTCCTGGATTACCGTGCCCGCGGCCACCGGCGGAACCACCAACGGGACGGTGAACTACACGGTGCAGTCCAACCCGTGCGTCTCCGGGCGGAGCGGCAGCATCGGGGTCCAGCCGGCCTCGCTGACCGCGCCCGTGCAGTACTTTCAAATTGCGCAGGATGGTTCGCCGGACAATCTCTCCATCTCCCCGGGTGCGGCGAGCGTGGCTGCCGCCGTCACGGACGGGCGGATCGCCGTGACCACCGGTGCGGGCTGCGCATGGTCCGGCTACAGCGACTCCATGAACTGGCTGCAGATCACCTCCGGAGCCTCGGGAGGGGACGCCGTCACCTACCACGTGGTGGAAAACACGGGTACCGCGGCTCGAACCGGCCATATTGTCATCGGACCGCGGACATTCACCCTCACCCAGGCCGGCATCGCCCCGACGCCGGTCCAACTCACGCTGGTGGTGAACGGGGCCAGTTACGATCCGGCGGCAGTCTCGCCCGGAGAAATCGTCGCCTTGGGCGGAACGAACTTAGGCCCGGCGAAGGGCGTTCCCTATCAACTGAGTTCCGACCAACGTTCCTTCTCCACCACGGTCGCCGGGACGACCGTGCTGTTTGACGGCGTGCCCGCCGCACTGCTGTACGTTTCGGCTGCCCAGGTGAACGCCGTCGTGCCCTACGGAGTTGCCGGCAGGACCACCACCCAGGTGCAGGTCCAGTACCAGGGAACGTCGTCCAATACGCTCACCGTTCCGGTGCGGGCCGCCACCCCCGGCATCTTCACGCTGGACGCCTCCGGGCTGGGCGCCGGCGCTATCCTGAACCAGGACTATGGCGTGAACAGCGATCTCAAACCTGCCGCACGGGGCTCCGTGGTGATGATCTACTGCACCGGCGGAGGCGTCACCGCCCCGGCCGGCGTGGACGCCGGGATCACGACCGCCGACCCCACGGCTCTGCCGAGGCTGACGCAGGATGTCTCGGTGACCATCGGTGGCATCGACGCGAAGGTCTCGTACTCCGGTGGCGCGCCCCTGGCGGTTGTGGGCCTGACGCAGATCAACGCAGAGGTGCCCGCCGGCGTGACCCCCGGGACGAACGTCCAAGTGAAAATCAAGATTGGCTCCTGGGAAAGCCGGGACGGCGTCATCATGGCGGTGAAGTAGCCGGGCAGGTCCCCGACCGGCCCCACGTCACAGCGCTATAGTCTGATCCGGCGCGACCGAATAGCCCTTCCGGCTGCCGTTCCTTCGAATCGTCACCTGTACCTTCGACCCGGCCGTTCCCACCAACTTCCGCATCGACCCGTCCGTACCCGTGATGACGCGGACTTCGCCGCTCACTTCCGCAATGTCCTTACCGGCCAGGCTCAATACCGATTTCGCCTTGTTGTTTTTCAGTATGGCTGCGCCGCTGGTGACGCTGCACTCGCCCGCGCCCTCCGGCAGCCGGCAGTTCCACTCCAGCGTTTCCCCGTTCTGTACCACGCCGTAGAGCCGCCGCACGAAACTGAGCAACACCAGCGCGGCGGGCGAGTAGCCGCCGCGGTCCGTGGTGGCCTCGCCGGTTATCGGGTCCAATTGCTGCAAAAACTGTTCCGCGCGGACGATCGCTTCCACCCAGCGGCGCATCAGGTGCGTGAAATCGGCGTACTTGCCGTAGTGTTCCATCCAGCGGGGGGTGCGCAGGGCGGTGAGCGCCTGGCTGGCGCCGCCCCACGAGTTTCGTCCAGTGGGCCGGGTGAACGTGGGATCGTCGGCGGCGATCGAGGGGAACGGGTACGGCGTCCAGAAAGCCGCCGGATTGCGCAACTGGCGCCGCCAGATCTCTTCGAACGTCTTCCGGTCCACCACGTGCTCGCCCATCACGCGCGTGATGGCATCGCCGCGGATGCGTACGAAGGTATCGCCGGCGTCGCGGTCGTAGAATGCGGCGTCGCGCGGATCGTAGAGCCGCTCCATGATCCCGCGGCGGATGTCGGCCGCCGCAGCCAGCCAGCGCTCCTGCTCCCCCGGGCGTCCCATTTCCCGCGCCATGGCGGCCAACGCCACGCGCCCCCCATAAACCGTCGCGGAGAGGTCCGGCGCGAGGTAAGGCAGTCCTTCCACCTTCGGGCACTCCCGCGCGTCCTGGTTGGGGCAGGCCTTGGGCTTTCCCTTGAAGCGCGGGCTGTTGTCGTGGCCCGTGTCGAATTCGCAGAAGGCCTCGCACAGCCCGGTCTTGCGGGTGTTGCGGTAGCGCATCAGCCACTCGTCCCACCGGCTGCACGCGCGGTATGCCTTTTCCAGGAACGCGCTGTCGCGAAGCGTTTGGTAGAGTTCCAGGGCGGTCTCCGCGATGGGGACCACCATCTGGATCTGCGCCGCCCCCATGCGGTCCTTACGAAACCAGCAATGAATGTAGCCGTCCTCGCGCTGAAGATCGAAGAAGACCTCGTGGGTGGCCCGCGCCACGGCCGGCGCAATCGGAGCGTACACCAGGCTCTCCAGGGGGGCGCATTCGAGCCACGCCCCCAGATACGTCGCGCCTTCGAACAGCAGGGGGCGCGGGTAGTTGTCCACCGGCTGCACGTTGGCGGCGAGGGTGGCGAGGGCGGTGTCGTAGACCCGCTGCAGCCTGGCGTTATCGCAGGAAAAGGTGACGGCCGGGGATTCGGCCGCGGAACGGCTGGCGAAACACGCCGCCGTCCAGAGGAACTGTCTTCGGTTCACGCGACTACCATTGTCGCGCCGCCGGGCCGGGGCGAGGCATGCCTCGCCCGCCGGCCCCTAAAGGTGCGCGGCTCGCGGTTCCTGGACTTCCACCGAATCTCCCGACGACCTCACGCCCAGCTTCTTCAAAAACGTGATCATTGGGCACCAGTTGCTAAACGCCGACTGGAACAGGTTCAACCCCACGAACCCGGTGAACAGGAACCAATAGGGGTTCACGAAGTAACCCATGGCCGCGCTGAACATCACGAAAAAGCCCGCGATCAGGCGGAGATAGCGTTCGATTGACATACCTTTTCCCTCCTTCGGTTCACGATGAAATACACGATCGGCACCGTCATGCGCGAGAGCGCCAGCGAAGCCACCTCGCCGGCCATCAGGGCGATGGCGAGCCCCTGAAAAATGGGATCGAAGAGAATTACCCCCGCTCCCACCACCACGGCCGCAGCGGTCAGCATCATGGGCCGAAACCGTACCGCGCCCGCATCCACCACGGCTTCATCGAGGGCCATCCCCTCGGCCAGCCGCAGCTCAATGAAATCCACCAGGATGATGGAGTTCCGCACCACGATCCCCGCCCCCGCGATGAAGCCGATCATCGACGTGGCGGTGAAGAAGGCGTTCAGCAGCCCGTGCGCCGGCAGGATCCCCACCAGGGAGAAGGGGATCGCCGCCATGATCACCAGCGGCGTGATGAACGACTGGAACCAGCCCACCACCAGCGCGTAGATCAGGATCAGCACCGCGGCGAAGGCGATGCCGAGGTCTCGGAAGACCTCCACCGTGATGTGCCACTCCCCGTCCCACTTCACGGAGTACTTTTCGGCTTCGGACGGCTGCTCCGTCCCCATGTGCTGCTCGATGGCGTACCCCCCGGGCGCCTGCATTTTCGACATTTCCGGCGCCAGCTTCAGCAGGGCGTAGACAGGGCTTTCCATAGCGCCCGCCACATCTCCGGTAACGTAGGTAACCGGCATCAGGTTCTTGTGATAAATGCTCTTATCGACGATGGCCTGCTCGGCGTGGACCAATTCCCGGAGCGGGACCAGTTGACCCGTCCGCCCGGCCACCTTCAGGCTCTGGATGCGGTCGAGATCGGAACGCGAAGCGCGGTCGAGCCGCACGTTCAGCGGAATGTCTTCCTTCTCCGAATCCACGTGCAGCAGCCCCGCCTCGTAGCCCGACGAGGCCACCGCCATGGTGCGCGCGATATCGTCTTCGGAGACGCCGCTCAGGGCGGCCTTTTCCTTGTCCACTACCAGATGGTATTTGGGCTGGTCGTCTTCCACGTACCAGTCCACGTCCACCACGCCGTTGGTCCCTTTCCAGAGGTCGCGGATGCGCCGCGCGATGGTCGTGCGTTCGTCTTGTGAAGGCCCGTAGACCTCGGCCACGAGAGTTTGCAGCACCGGCGGTCCGGGCGGCACTTCCGCCACCTTGATGCGCGCGCCGTAGCGCGCCGCGACCGGAACCAGCCGGTTGCGGACCTGCTTGGCGATCTCATGGCTTTGCAGTTTTCGATCGCCTTTGCCCAGCAGGTTTACCTGGATATCGGCCACGTTGGGCCCGCGGCGCAGGTAATAATGCCGCACCAGGCCGTTGAAGTTGAACGGCGAGGCCGTGCCCACGTAGGTCTGGAGGTTCACCACCTCGGGTTGGGCCAGGGTGGCGCGGGCCGGCGGTAAAAGCGGGTGAAAACGTCTTCGCGCTCGCCGTGCGCGCCGCCCTGCGTGCGTTTCAGAATGCGCACCGCGGCCCACGGGGTCACTAGGAACGCCACCAGCAGCGAGAACACCATGGCGGCGCTCGCCCCGATGGGGATGGGCCGCATGTATGGCCCCATCAGCCCGCCCACAAACGCCATGGGCAGGATGGCCGCGATCACCGTCAGGGTGGCGAGAATCGTGGGGTTCCCCACTTCGTCCACTGCCTCCACCGCCACTTCGAACGCCGGCCGCTCGCGGTTCGCCGGCATGCGCCAATGGCGCACGATGTTCTCCACCACGACGATGGCGTCGTCCACCAGGATGCCGATGGAAAAGATCAGCGCGAACAGCGTAATGCGGTTCAGCGAATAGCCGTAGAGGAAAAACACCGCCAGCGTGAGCGCGAGCGTTACCGGAATGGCGATGAACACGATCAGGGATTCGCGCCGGCCCAGCGTGATGGCGATCAGGATGCTCACCGAAACCACCGCGATGAGCATATGGAACAGCAATTCGTTCGACTTCTCCGCGGCGGTTTCGCCGTAGTTGCGCGTGAGGTCCAGCTTCACGTCCGAGGGAATCACGCTGCCCTTGAGCGGTTCGATGCGGCGCAGCACACGGTCCACGACTTCCACCGCGTTCGCTCCCTTGCGCTTGGAGACGGAGATCGTCACCGCCGGCAGAAGCTGGCCCGAGCCGGCGCGCGCCATCCGCACGTACTCGCCGGGTTCCTCGCCGCCGTCGGCGACGTTCGCCACATTCCGCACGAACACCGGCTTTCCGTTCGCCACCCCCACCACCACGTTGCGGACATCCTCGGCCGTGCGCAGAAACTCGCCCGTTTCGAGCACGTATTCGCGGTTGGAGCTGGCGAACTGGCCGGAGGGCAGCCGCCGGTTGGAAAGTCCGAGCGCGCCGGCCACCTGGAGCGGCGAGAGGTTGTACGCCGAGAGCTCGCCCTGGTCGAGCGTGATCCGGATTTCGCGCCTCTGGCCGCCGATCAGGGTCACCGCGGAAACGTCCGGAACCTGCTTTACGGCGTCGTGCACTTGCGCGGCGATGCGACGCAACTCGTAATCGCCGTAGCGCGCGCTGGAGAGCGTCAGGGCCAGGACCGGCACGTCGTCGATCGAGCGCGGCTTCACCAGCGGCTGGGAAGCGCCCGGCGGGATCAGGTCGAAATTGGCCAGCAGCTTCTGGTTGAGCCGGACGATGCTCTTTTCCTCATCCTGGCCCACGTAGAACCGTACGATGGCCATCGCCGAGCCTGGGCTGGAAGTCGAGTAGATGTACTCCACGCCCGGCACTTCCCACAGCAGTTTCTCCATGGGCTTGGTGACGCGCTCTTCCACCTCGCGCGCGGAGGCGCCGGGCATCTGCACGAAGACGTCGATCATCGGGACGATGATCTGCGGTTCCTCCTCGCGCGGTAGTTTCCAGACGGCGAAGGCGCCGATGAGCAGGGCCGCGACGATCAGCAGGGGCGTCAGTTTGGACGAAATCCACGCCTGCGCGAACCGGCCCGCGGGACCCAGGCGCCGCGGTGCGCTCATTGCCGGACCTCCAGCTTCGTCCCGTCCTGCAACCCCGCCGGAATCGGGGAGACGACTCTTTCGCCGGCGCTCAGCCCGGAAAGCACTTCCACCGCGTCCTGATGGCGCTGGCCGACGGTGACGAGGCGCATGCGCGCGGTCCCGTCTTCCGCCACGAAGACCGACTGCAACTGCCCCCGTTCCACAAGCGCCGCGGGCGGCGCCGCCAGCACCGTGCGCCGGCCGATGGAAAACAGGGCGCGGCCGAACATCCCGGAGCGGAACTGGGGCGCGGCGGGCAGGTCGATCTTGACCACATAGGCACGCGAAGCCGCGTCCACCGCAGGCACGATTTCCGAGACCCGCGCGGTCAGGGTGCGGTCCAGCGCGTCCAATGCGACTTCGACCGGCTGTCCGATGCGGATTACGCCGATCTTCGATTCATCCACCTGCGCTTCCAGCCGGTATCCGCCGGCCTGCTCGATGGTGAGCAGCGGCGCGCCGGGCGCGCTCAGATTGCCGGGGTCCACCGATTTGGCGGTCACCACTCCGGCGAACGGCGCAGTGATGGTGGCATAGTCGCGCATAATGCCTGCCGCGCTCACTTCCTGCTCCACCTGCGCCATTTTGGAATCGAGCTGCGAGCGTTTGGCGCGCGCCATCTCGAAACTCGCCTGCGCGCTCTTCAACCGGGCCGTGGCTTCGTCGAACTCCTGGTTGGAAATGGATTTCTTGGAGGCCAGGTCCTGCATCCGGTTGAACGTGGCCTGCGCCAGGTCGAGGTTCGCCCGGGCCGCGGCCACGCCGTTATCGGCCTCGGGAATCGCGCTCTGAACCTCGGAGCGGCCCGCTTCGGCCCGGCGCACGTTGGCTTCGAGATCGCGCGCATCGAGGGTGATGAGGGTCTGCCCGGCCGTGACGTGGTCGCCTACCTGCACCTTGACGTCCCGGACGTACCCCATTACCTTGGCGGAAATCGTGGCCGCCGTGCGCGCCCGCACCGCGCCGGTGGCTTCGTAGACGGCAGGCCATTCCTGCGCGGCGACGGCGACGGTCAGTACCTTCGTGGGGACGCCCGCGGCCTCGGCGCGTTGCGGCTCATCTTTGCCGCAGGAGGCCAGAAGGAGGGCGGCCAATGGGATTAGCAGGAGCCGGGTGTCCACACGAGTGTGGACCCGGCACGCTGGAGAGCGTACGCCACGGTCGAGCACGGCGTGGGTACTCTTACCTGCCGCGTCGAC
The DNA here is from genome assembly GCA_020073115.1 of Terriglobia bacterium. GTDB lineage: Bacteria > Acidobacteriota > Terriglobia > Bryobacterales > Bryobacteraceae > BOG-224. Next base: position 3,080 of record JAIQFU010000080.1, on the reverse strand, counting down.
ATTCGCGTCGACGCATGGCGGTCGCAGTCGCATCGTTCTCATCAATTCAGCACCTCCGAATCCGCGGAGAGGCGCCCCGCGGAGAGTTCCAGCATGGTGGCGGCGATGCGCTGGTCATGCACCGCCGCCAGGTACCGCGTTCGGCTTTCGAGCACGGCGGTTTCGTTGCGCAGCAGGTCCGTCACGTTGGCCATCCCGGCTTCGTACCGGTTCTGCGTGATCCGCAGGCTTTCTTCGGCTTCCGCCACGGCAGCCCGGGCCACTTCGATGCGCTGCACGGCCGCCCGCAGGCCGGCGTAAGCCTGGCGCACCTGGAGCCGCACGGCGGAATCGGTCCGGCCGCGGTCGGCTTCGGCGCGCGTGAGCGAATATCCCGCTTCGGCGATCCGCGCCTTGTCGCCAAAGCCGTTGAAGAGGTTCCAGCGCAGGCTGACGGCGGCCAGCCAGTTGGCCCCGCCGCGCGTCACGAACCGCTGCCGGTCGGCCTCGAAGGCCGTTCGAAAACTGATCTGGGGGAACAGCGAGACGTGCGACGCCTCCACCTGGGTCTCGGCCAGGTCGGCCGCCAGCTTGCTCTGCCGCGCCTCGGGCCGCGCCCCGGAAGCTTCCTTCTCCAGGGCCGCCAGGTCGTAATCGGGAAGATCCAGCGCGGCCAGCGGCGTGGTCAGCGTGTGCGGCGTATCGAGCGGCAAACCCAGCGCGTCGTTCAGCGACGCTTTGGCCACGTCCAGTTCCGCCGCGCGGTTGATCCGCTGTTCGTTCACGGCGGCCAGGTGCACGCGGATCGATAGCACATCCACGTCCGTGGACATCCCCGCCGCCCGGACGGACTGGGCGCGTTGGAGGTCCGCTTCCGCCGAGCGCATCGCCTGTTCCGCGGTCTTCAGGTTCTCGGCCGCCAGCGCCGCGCCGTAGTAAGCCTTTGCCACTCCGCCGATCACGTTCATCCGCACGCTCCGCTCCTGCTCGCCCGTCAGCTTCTCGTCCAGTTCGGCGGACTTGATGGCGTTGCGCGTCTGGCCGGCGTCGTACAGCGGCTGATCGAGCGTGACCACGGACTGGAAGTTGTTCATGGCGTCCGGCCGGTTGAGCGGGCCGATGGCGAAGTTCTCCATCCCGAACTGGTGTTGGGTCAGCAGCGAGCTGAAGACGAATACCGGGTTGTTGCTGCGCGCGAACGACTCGGTGTAATTGACCTTGGGGAGGAAGCCGCTCCGCGCCTGGTCCACGCGGGTGGCGGAAGCCTGCATTCCCGCCTTCACCCCGGCGATCGCCTTGTTCTCCCGCAGCGCCAGCCGCACGGCTTCCTTCAGCGACATGGGGTCCTGGGCCCATAGCGAGATGGGCAGGCATAACAACAGTAAGTTGCGCATAGGATTCGGATCTCTCGGTGCGGTTTCATTCAGAAGGATGCAGGATGGCGGGGAGGGGTGACAGGACCGCCGCCGTCAGGGAGCGGTTTGAGAGGTCCTCTGCATCACATAGCTACTGTACGTCGGGTCACGGATGCCGTAACTTTCTAACCCCCGCGGGCACTCTTTCCACTCAGATCATGCGCCACTTCCGCATTGCCGTTTCCGCTCTTTTTGTCCTCCCGGCCCTTGCGGCCGGGGCGGCCGACCAGTGGCCCATGTACCTCGGCAGCCTTGGCCACGCCAGCTACAATGCCGGCCAGACGCAGCTCAACCCCCAGAATGCGGCGCAGCTGAAACAACTCTGGAAAATCAACGTGGGGAGCGTCATCTCCACGGGCGTCACCGTGGCCGGCGGGCGGCTCTATTTCGGCGACTGGAACGGGTACTTCTACTCCGTCGATGCCTCCACCGGCGCAATCGCCTGGAAGACGTTCGTGGGCAAGTCTCCCGATCCTCCCGACCCCACCTGCCAGCCGGGAACCGGGGTGACCGGGCAGGGCGTGGTGTCCGGCGCGAGCGTCTACGTCCCGGGAGGCGATTCCGCCGTCTATGCGCTCGACCTCGCCTCCGGCGCCGTGCAGTGGAAAACGCCGCTCGCCGACCCCCAGGGCGGATCGCAACTCTGGTCCTCCCTGATGCTCTCCGGCAACGCGCTCTACGTGGGGATTGCCTCGCTGGGCGATTGCCCCGTGGTGCGGGGAGGCGTGGCCCGCATCGACCTCGCCAATCCCACCCAGCCGCTGATCCAGTACCTTGTTCCCGACGGTGGCGACGGCGGAGCCGGGGTATGGTCCACCCCCGCCGTGGACGAGCAGGCCAACCTGCTCTACGCAACCACCGGCAACGCCGATTCCCAGGATGCCACCCAGGGCTCCTACGGCAGCGCCATGGTGGCCATGGACGCCACCACGCTCGCGATCAAGGCTTACTTCTTCATGCCGCTCCGGCCAACCGACGCCGACATGGATTTCGGTTCGTCTCCCAGCCTGTTCCAGACGCCCGATGGCCGCCAGTACGTGGCCGCCAACGGCAAGGACGGGGTGATGTACGTCCTCAACCGGCCTGACCTTTCGCCTGCCTGGGTCTATAAGCTGGCCACTGGTTGCGTTTCCCCGGAGCAGGGGTGCGGCTCCATCTCGACGCCGGCCTTCGATGGACGCAACGTCTTTGTGGGAGCGGGCCAGACGGATGCCGCCTACGACGCTCCGGGCTCGGTTTACGCCCTGGACCCGGTCACGCACAGCCCCCTGTGGGTCTACAATGCGCCGGCCATGGTACTGGCTCCGGTGACGCTCACGCCGGGGCTGGTTTTCGTCCCGACTAGCCAGGGGCCGGTGGTGCTCGACGCCGCCGGCGGGAGCGAGTTGTGGAAAGAAAGCCAGGCTGAGGGGCAGTACGCGCAGGTTGCCGTGACGAACGGCGCCGCGTACGCCACGTACGTCAATGGCGACGTCATCGCATGGGGCATTCCCGCATCCGGGGCGTCCGAGCCCTTCACCGGGCCGGTCCTCTTCGCCACCCCCTCGGCGCTGACGTACCGGTACACCGCCGGGGGGCCCAAGCCCGCCGCCCAGGACCTGGCCGTGTACCCCTCCAGCGGGAGCCCGGCGCTTACGATCACGTCGGATTCCGCCTGGCTGACCGCCGGCGCGACGAGCGGGACGT
>JAIQFU010000620.1 GCA_020073115.1 Terriglobia bacterium | reverse complement strand
GTGGATGGCGCACCGCCGCCGCCCGCTGTGGAGCGGCGCGCTGGCGGGCATCGGCTTTTGGGTCAGCCCCAAGGCTGTCTTCGTGGCCGCCGCGTGCGCGCTGTGGTATCCGGGGGGCGCTGCTCTCATGGCGGCGGGGTTCGCGGCCGTCACCGCGGCCGGAGTGGCGGTCTTGTGGGGCTGCGGCGCGCTCGGCCCGTATTGGCGCGAGGTGTGGGAATGGGGCCGCCTCTACGCCGGCGGCACGTTTCTGGGGGAACCGCTGAAGACCGGGGCGGCTCGCACGGCGAATTGGATGGGGTTCCACATCGCGGCGGTGGCGGCCGCGGGGTGGTTCCTGGTTCGAACTGTCCGCGCCGGCCGCCGGGTGGAGGGTCTACGGTGGGTCGGTTGGCTTGTCCTCGCGCTGATGGGCGTGGCGGCCGGCATGCGCTTCTTCCCCCGCTATTACTTCCTGCTGCTGCCCGTAATCGTGCTGATGGCCGCCCGGGGGTTCGCGCTGCCCGGCCGCGCGCGCGATTTCGTGGCGCTGCTCCTCCTGATCCCCCTCACGCGGTTCGGTCCATCCTACGTAACCGCGGTGGCCGATCCTTCGTGGCGCGACACCGCCATGGACCGCGACAGCCGCACTGCCGCCGCGGCGCTCCGGGGCATGGCGCATCCGGGCGACACGCTATTCGTCTGGGGCTACCGGCCCGAGCTATATGTCTACGCCCGCGTGCCCGCCGGCGCGATGTTCCTGGATTCGCAGCCGCTCACCGGCGTCCCCGCCGACCGCCACCTGACGCAGTCGGCCCCGATCGAGCTGGCCGCCGCGCGGGAGCATCGCGCGGAACTGGCCGCCACCGCGCCGACATTTGTGGCCGACGGCCTGAGCCCCTACAACCCGCGGCTGGGCATCGACCGCTACCCCGACCTGCGGGCGTGGTTCGCACATTACCAACCCGTGGCGCGGACGAGCCAGACGGTGATTTACAGGCGGATTACCAGGCCGAGTTCGGCGACGCCCTGACCGCCCGCTCGAAGGCCCAGCCGCGGATCAGGTTGATCTGCTCGCTCATGGTGCGCGACAGGGGTACCGATTTGGCCGCGATGCTGATCAGGTCCTGCTCGACCATGTCGCGGTCCGCCAGCCGCGCCGCGGTCAGCGCCGATACCACGCACTGTTCGATCTCGGACCCCGCCCAGCCGTTGGTGAATTCGATCAGGTTTTCCAGGTTGAAGTGCGCGGGGTCCACGCCGCGGCGGCTCAAATGAATCCGGAAGATCTCGACCCGTTCCCTTTCCAGCGGAAGATCGACGAAGAAGACCTCGTCGAAACGCCCTTTGCGGATCATCTCGGCCGGCAGCGCATCGATGCGGTTGGCGGTGGCGGCCACGAACAGGCCGCGCGTCTTTTCCTGCATCCAGGTCAGGAAGAAGCCGAAAATCCTGCCCTGTTGGCCGGTGACCTCCTTGGCGGTGACCCCCCGCTCGATTTCGTCGAACCACAGGATCGCGGGGGCCATATCCTCCATCATGCGGCAGGATTGCACGAAGGCGCCCTCGGCGTTGCCGTGCCTTCCGGAGAAGATCTCGGTCATGTCCACGCGGTAGAGCGGGAGCTGAAAACAGGAGGCGATGGCCTTCACGGAAAGGCTCTTGCCGCAACCGGGGATGCCCATCATGAGGATCCCCTTGGGCACGATCTCGGCGCTCAGGCTGTCGCGCATGTCGAACAGGCGGCGGCGCTCCAAGAGCCACTTTTTCAGGTTCTCCAGGCCCCCGATATCGTCGAGGCTCGTGCCGGAGGGGATGAACTCGATGACGCCGCTGCGGTTGATCAAGAGCCGTTTTTCTTCGAGCAGCGCCGGGAGGCATTCGGGCCCCAGAGCCGGACTGGCGGCCACGGCGCGGCGCAGGGCGTAGCGCGCTTCGTCGAGCGTCAGCCCCTGCAATGCCGAAGCGATCTGCCGCAGGTCCGCGTATTTCAATCCGGCGCCCGGCGCCACGCGCGCCGCTTCTTCGGACACGAAGCCCGCCAGTTCCACGGGATCGGGCGGCCGCAGGTCGAGGAAAATCATGGCCCGCTCCACTTCCTCCACCAGGAATCGGACGGGAGAGCTGATGACCACGAATTTCCGCTGGTCGAGGCAAGTGTCGTAGACGTCCCGGAGCCTCCGGCGCGCCTCGGGGGAATCGCGCAGGGGCTCGTGAAAGTCTTTGAGATGGAAAATTCCCGATGCGTTGAAGGCGGCGATGAAATCCAGAGCCGCCCGGGGCTCCCGGGTCCCTTCCACCGGCGGAGCGTTCCCGGCGCGCATGCCCTCGGTCAGGGTCCAAGTCCATACCTCTCCGGCGCCCGGCGGGAATATGGCACGCGCCACCTCGCCCAACAGCGCTGCCACCCGCTGCTCCTCGGACGTGCGGATATACGTGAGCGGCCGTCCGGACGCGAAGGTTTCGCGGATGGTTCGGGCGGCCCGGCTCTCGGCGGACAGGGATTGGCTCGGCTGCATATCTATATTCTGGATGTTCGGGAAGGGCGAAAAGTCTGAGGACCGCCGGCGGTCGCAGGATGCCGCCGCTTCTTTTTGGCCGCACACGAAAAGAAGCGGTGGCAAAAACCGACCACGGCGGACTTCGGTACCAGTACTTTCGGCCCTGTTCGTCCCGGTTTTTCGGCCGTAGGATGACAATGGATGCGTCTGACGCGCGTTGGCGCCCTCGCGGTTCTGGCCGCCTCGCCTTTGATGGCGAACAGCATCGAGGTAACTTACCAGCCCACCTGGGAACGAGGGAAAGAGGTTCGTTAGCTTGCTCTGCTTCGCAGCGATTCCTTCACGACAGCGATCTAACC
>JAIQFU010000619.1 GCA_020073115.1 Terriglobia bacterium | reverse complement strand
GTATCTTATTTTTATAAAGAATAAAAATAGGCAGCTTCGCTATGAAGTTCATGCCCCATCAGGAAAGAGATGGTTGTTCCAAGCGCGGCAATCTGCGCTAAAGAATGGATCCACAGATGGTCCTTCCCCCAAACGCTGAAACACGACTGCAGTAATATCAGATGCCATGAAGCTGGAGATCGAAGTCGGACGTCGCCGAAGACGCCGCCGACAGGGCGCGGCTCCAGAAACACTTGAAGGAGGCGATACTCGCGCTTTTCGCCGACCGCAGGATCCCGGCCGGTAAGGTGGCGCAGGAACTCGGTCTGGGGCGAATCGCTTTCATGGAATTGCTGAAGCAGCGCGGCATCCCCTACATTATCTACATGCCTGAAGAATGGGAATCGGACGCCGCGGCGACCGCTGAATTCGAACGCCGCCGCAAGTAACCGATCTGCACAGAAATAGCTTGACGAGCTGGATTACCGAAACCGGTATGAGTCCCTGGAAGGCGAATTCACCCTCGCCTCGGCCGTGGTCGCCGCGCGCAACCGCGCGGGTCTCACGCAACAAGAGCGCCTGGTCGCCTACGGATTCGGCACTAGCGCTGTGACCTGGTTCGAGTACCCGCTCTCGGCGTTACTGCTGTCCACGGCGGTCGCTACATAATAATAGGTTTGCCCGGCCTGCACGTTTGCGTCGGTAAACGTCACGCCCGTGATGAGGGACGGGTTCATCTTGGTGTAGGGTCCGCCCGACGCCAGCCCACGGTAGACGTTGTAGCCCGTCACGCCCGACGACGTGCTGGCCGTCCAGCCCAGCGTCGCGCTGTGGGCCAGGCCGGTGGCGCAGACGCCGCCCAGCGCCGCATTCGCCACGCGCTGAACCACCACCACGTTGCACACGCCGGCGCCGAGGATCGTGCTCGTGCACGGCGCCAGCCCGAGAGCCATGGTCACCGCCAAGTCCACATCGGCTTTGGTGACCGAACCATCCTGATTGAGGTCGCAGGCGTTCGGGCTCTGGCTCCGGCCCGGGCCGGCGAGCATAAAGAGAGCCGCCGCCGCCCAGCAACTACCCTGGCGCATGGTGTCTAAAGCCTCCGAATTCAGATTCTAATTGCAGGCGCGGCCCCGGTCAATGCTGTCAGCGACACGCAGGTCCTCCTTACGGGATAGCCAGCCCCGTACCACTAGCCGCTTTTACCAGTACTCACTGCTAAGTCATTTAGGATGTTTTACTCCCTCAACCCGTTACACTGAAGGGGAGTGGCGATACGAAGATGAAGTATCTTGCACCCGTTGTCTTCCTGGCCTGGGCATGGATGGCTGCGCCGCCCGCCAAAGCCGATATCATGACCCTGACGTCCGGCAATTCCACGCTGAAGGTGGACCCGAAGGCGCCCCGGGGCGTACTCTCCTGGGTCGTGGACGGCGCGGAACTCCTCTATGAGCAGTGGTTCTGGCTGCGCACGGGGGCCGACGAGAAAGAATACGAGCTCATTCCCCCCCATTTCCGGCTCGATGTTGCAAGGACGTCCGCGAACAAGGCAGGCTTCCAATACACGGGCGGAGGACTCACGGTGCAGCTCTCTCTTACCCTCACTGGCGGCCCTGTGGGGAGCCTGGTCTCGGACCTGATGCAAAGCATCAAAATTACCAACTCCTCGCTCGCGCCGATCGAGCTGAATTTCTTCCACTATGCGGATATCGACCTCGGCGGGAGCGAGACGGCCCGGTTTCTCAGCCCCAACGCCGTAGAGCAAATCGGATCCACCCCGAGGCGCGATGGGGTTTACCTGAACCAGACCATCGTGGACGGCGCGGGCCTGGCGCACCATCAGGCGGCGGGCGGCTCGGCCATCCTGGATAGCCTCAACGACGCCGGCATCACGACGTTGACCGATGCCGATGACGCGCGGGGAGACGGGAACTGGGCGCTGCAGTGGGGGGACCGGCTGGCGCCGGGTCAGTCCCTGCTCATCAGCGAAGATCTGAATATCAGCGATCCGCCGGTAAGCGTCCCCGAGTCGCCGGCAAGCACCATCATTTTGTTGACAGGCGCCTTGGCCGGATGCGCACTGCTGCGCCGCGACGGGCTCCTTAAGGCCGGGCAGGGAGTCTCAAAATGAAGACCAACAGAACCACCCTAACACTGTGGCTCCTGGCGGCCTGCGTTTTGCTTCTTTCGACGCCGCCAGCAAGCGCCTCGACATTGCAGGATGGCGTCTCCACCGTTTCGATCGAAAGCTCCCCCACGCTCGGGGGCCTGTTCACGTGGAGCGTAGGCGGGATCGAAGTGATGCCGGAGCAGTGGTTCTGGTTCCGGGTCGGAAACGCCGCGGAACAGCCGCTCGGGATCGTCGGCATGGCTACGGACAGCACGTTTTTCGCCTTTCCCGGCCCGAACATCGCCACGTGGAGTTACAGCGCCAGCGGCATCGATTTCGGCGTAACCGCCCAGTTGACCGATGCGGAACCGACGCGCAGTCTGAACCTGGTGGTCAGCGCCAGCAATACATCAACCAGCGCCGTCACCCTTTCCATCTTCCACTACATGAGTTTCCGGTTGGGGGCCGGCAGCAACCAAGCCGATATCAACGGCAACACAGTGAGGCAAACAGGCTCGGGGTACACCGCCGAGGTCAGCGTCGCTCCGTTCGACTCCCGGCTCCTCGGGTTCGAGGCCGCGGCGGTTCCTTATACGCTGAACAGGCTCGGCGACGGGACAAGCACCGATTTCGGCAGCACCATGGATAGCGCCTCCGGCGACGTCAGCGCGGCGTTCGAGTGGCAGATGCAATTGCCCGGAAAGACCGGAGATGCTACATCATCGTTTCAACTTTCAATGAACGAACACCTGACCGTTCCC
>JAIQFU010000079.1:13025-19100 GCA_020073115.1 Terriglobia bacterium | reverse complement strand
ATCGCGTATCGGTATCTCAACGGCATTGGCATGAACCCGCGGGAGCGGGAGCAGGCGCGCGACTACTACAAGGACCGCGACACCGGTTCCTGGGATCACAGCGGCACCGATTGGCCCGCGCAGTGGCGCAAGATTCGCTCCCGTGTCAAGTCTCCACCGCCGCCACCTGTTCGTCTCATCACCGGCGGCCAGTTGGCTTACTATCCCGAGAGCCATAGCTTCTTTTTGAATTGCGCGGAAGATGCCTACCGCACCGCAATCCATACCTTTGACGCGCGGCTCGGCCGCTTCGGCGTCGCCAGCCGCGCCTTCCGCTCGTGGCTCGACGCGCAGGACAAAGTCTTCGCAAACTGCGAGGGTGGGCCGCCAGTCATACCGCCCGCGGCATCTTTGGATCTCCCTGCTCTGATCCGTGCCGACCGGGAGTATCAGGTCGCGGCAGCCCACTTCTACGCCGCGGATTACCAGGTCGCTGTGGATCTCTTCCGCCGCATCAGCCAGAACCCTGCATCCCCGTGGAAGGTCATTTCCCGATACCTGGTGGTTCGCACGCTGCTCCGCATGACCGATGACCAGGGGGACTCCGGCAAAGCAGACGCGCAGCTCCGTTCCGAAGCACAAAGCATTCTCGCCGATTCCAGGCTGCTATCCATTCGCGGCATGACCTGGAATCTCGTGGAACGCACCGGCATTCGCCAGAAGGATCAGAACTACTTCGGCGAGCTTGGGCGCCTGCTCTCAAGCACGGGCCAGGACAACGGATTCCGCGAGGAGCTGTGGAATTACACCGATTTGTATGACGGCGTGATTGGCGAAGCCGACCCCAATGCGATCTTTCCTCCCCCAAAACCGCCGCCCGCGGATCCGTCTCGTTTTCGGGATGTCGACCTCAGTGACTGGATTTTTTGTTTCCAGTCGCGAGATCCCTCGGTGTTCTCCCACTGCGTCGCCCGCTGGAAGAAAACCCGCTCACCCGCGTGGCTGCTTGCCGCGCTGTCGCACGCCAGCGCGGGTTCCGCAACCAGGGATGGTCTCTTGGCTGCAGCGGCTGCCGTTTCCGAAACCTCGCTCGCCTATCCGACGGCCCGTTTTCACCTCTTCCGGATCTACGAACAGCTCGGAGACTTTGAGGCGGCGCGCGGCGGCCTTACGGCGCTGCTCTCGAGTCCGGCTCTCAAGGATCTCCCGTCCAGCATCAATCTGCTTCGCGGTCTGCGAATGTTGGCCGCTCCCACGTTCGACGATTTCCTGCACTTTGCCGTCCGTATGCCGGTCATGGTCACATTCCAGGCAAATATTGGCGAGACGCCCGATTTCTACTGGGACATGGACGTGCCCGGCGCCCCAAAAGCCGGCGCGCGCTTCGATCGCGACGCGACGCGCGTGCTCAATCGGGAGGTACCCTTCCGCCTGCTGGCGAACGCGGCGCTGGGCGATTCGCTGCCAGCCGGGCTTCGGCGAGAAGCCCTCACCGTCGCATTTACACGAGGGCTGATGCTCGGTAAGGATCTTTCGGAGATCGCGAAGAAGTTGGCAGCCGCCGGACCTCGCTTCCCTGGCTGAAGGGTACCTGCGGGAAACCACCGATGCGGGCCGCCGCTTCGCCGCCGCTTTCCTCCTTCTGCACCGCCCGGAATCCCGTCCTTACTTCGCATCGGGCATCAGCCGCCAGACACCACCCGGCAAACTCGACAGCTACCGCGACAACTGGTGGTGTCCCATGGACATCGAAATCGAACTTGATTCCCGCGCGAATCAGGCCGACTGGTATTCGCCTGCGACCAACGTTCTGCAACGCTCCACAAGCGGGGTGGCCCCGCTGTTCCTTTCTGGCGATTCCTCGGCCGAAGCCAGGCGCGAATTCGCTAGGCTCGGCACCCCGAGCGCCGCAACCGACTTCCTCGGCTCGGTCATTTTCCAGTATGCAGCGTCACACCGCGACGACTCTCGGATCCCCGAAGCGCTCCATGATCGCGTACGGAGCGGGCACTATGGATGTGCGGATATCAACACCTGGAAGACCACGCGCGCGGCATTCCGTATGTTGCACCTTCGCTATCCCCGCAGTGAATGGGCCAAGCGCACTCCCACGTGGTTCAAGAACGACTTCGATATCCGTCGTGAGTTACAGGATCGCCGGCGGTCGGGCAACTGAATCTCCAGGGCATGTGAGTATCCGGCCGCCCCTGCACCTGCATCCGAAGTTACCTCCACGTGAACGACTGAACAGAAGCGGCAGGCGTCGCTCAGGCGGGCTCAGCTGGCCTTCTTCTTTGGTCCGGGCCTGCTCACCCGCTCTTCGTGAAGCGCTCGCCCCAGCAGTGTCTTGATCACCGCTTGCCGGCTGATATTGAGGCGGGCCGCCCGCTCATCGAGTTCCCGCAACATACCTTGCGTCAGATCCACGTTGACGCGACGCACGGGGCGGACTACCGTGAACTTGTTTGTGAAGTAGGCGGAAACATCTTCCCCACGCGATGCCATTTCCGCGATCTCGTCGGCGGTGGGAATCTTCCTAGACGTTCTCGGCATAGCTTCTCTCCTCCTCCTTAGTCGCTTTCCAGGCCGTGATCAGGTGGTAGTATTCGCCCGCAGGATCATGTCTGATTTGGAAGATGACTGAACAAAGACGGCCTCGGCACCAACCGATTGCACGAAACTGTTCCGGATCATCGTTCTTCTGATCGACCAAGTATACCTGGTCGAATATTTCCTGCGCCTCTTTCAGGCTGACGCCATGTCTTCGCTTGACCGCCCGGCTCTTCTCCCGATCAAAGTCGAAGCGCATTGTCGTATATAACAGTTATATCATCCCCAAAACCGCTTGGTTGACAGGAACGGGGCGCCAAACAGGTAATGCCCCATATCGAGGGGGCCATTGAGCGGGTGCCCGGGCAGAAGAGGGCAGCCAGGACATCCGTAGAGGGGCCAGCAATGCCAAGGCTTTACTAACTATAATCACCCGATGAGCCAGCCTCCTTCGCCGCTCTGGGCCAACGGCTCTCCTTTTCGCCTGGACCCGCACGACCCCTACCTCCGCCTTCACCACGTGAACATCTTCGTTCGCGATCAGGATCGCAGCCTGCGATTCTACCTGGACCAGCTTGGATTCAGTCTGGTGATTGATTACAGCTTTGGAGAGCATGGCCGCTTCGTTCTGGTTTCCCCGCCGGATGGCGACGCACTGGTCGCACTCATCGCTCCCAAGCCTGAGTCTGAAGAATACAAGTTCATCGGCAAGGCCGGGCCGGCCGTATTCGTTACCGAAGATGTCATCGCTAAATACCACGCCTGGCGTGAGCGCGGGGTTCACTTTCGTCATCCGCCGCAGACGGCGACCTGGGGCGGTATGTTCGCCAGGTTCGACGATGTGGACGGGAACTCTTTTATACTCGGTGCAGGCGCGCCTGTTCCCTCAAACGGCGCCGCTCCTCAAGACGCTCGATTACGCGGGCATTTGCGTCCAGGCTCGCGAGATCGGTGGCGATTATTACGATTTCCTCGATCTGGGTCGAAAACGGCTCGGGCTGCTGATCGGTGATATTTCAGGGAAAGGAATTGCGGCTGCTCTCCTGATGGCCAATTTGCAGGCGAACCTGCGCAGCCAGTGCGCCATGGCGTCGGATCATCCGGAACGCTTCCTACGATCCGTGAACCAGCTCTTTTACGAGAATACGGCCGACAGCGCCTACGCCACTCTTTTCTTTGGCGAATACGACGACCAAGACGGGCGCTTTCGCTACATGAATTGCGGGCATATCTCAGGCCTCCTGCTTCGCGGCCTGACGATTGAATGGCTTGGCTCCACTGGCACAGTATTGGGGCTCTTCAAAGAATGGGACTGCTCGCTAGAGGAACGGACGCTCTTGCCGGGAGACACACTCGTGCTCTACACCGACGGCGTAACGGAATCGTTCAATGACACTGGCGAGGAATTCGGGGAACAGCGCCTGATCGAAGCGCTGCTGCGGCATCCTGAATTGCCTTCAAAGCCCTTGGTTGAGGCAATTGTCGAGGAAGTCCGGCGGTTCAGCCGGCGTGAACAGCACGACGATATCACTGTGATGGTTGCGAGGCGCGGACCAAATTAAGGCGCCTGCGCCTGCGCCACCACCGCTGCTGGCCGATATAATGGCCGCATGAAGTTCCTCCCGACCCTGCTTCTCACATCTGCCATGTTTGCCCAACCATCCTATGACCTGCTCCTCAAGGGCGGGCACGTCATCGACGGCAAGAACAAGATCAGCGCCGTGCGCGATGTGGCCATTCGCGACGGCAAAATCGCCGAAGTTGCGGCGGACATCCCCGCGGCCAGAGCAGCCAAGGTGGTGGACGTCTCCGGCCTCTACGTCACGCCGGGGCTGGTCGATATCCACGTGCATGTCTATGCCGGCACCGGCAAGCGCGGAGCGTATTGCGGCGACAACAGCGTCTATCCGGACGGCTTCACGTTCCGAGCGGGCGTCACCACCGTGGCCGACGCCGGCAGCTCCGGCTGGCGAAACTTCCCGGATTTCAAGGACCGCGTCATCGACCGCTCCCAAACCCGCGTGCTCGCCTTCCTCAATATCGTCGGCGCCGGAATGCGCGGAGCGAAGTTCGAGAACAACCTCGCGGATATGGAGGCCGGCCCCACGGCCGATATGGCGCTGCGCCACAAAGACGTGATCGTCGGCATTAAGACCGCCCACTATACCGGTCCGGAGTGGACCCCCGTGGAGCGCGCCGTGGACGCAGGCGCAAAAGCCGGCATCCCCATCATGGTCGATTTCGGTGACAACCGTGCCGAGCGTCCTTCCTCCGATCTCTGGACCAAAAAACTGCGGCCCGGCGATATCTACACGCACTGCTTTTCCGGCCTCCGCAACGAATTGGACGCCTCCGGCCACGTCAACCCGGCCATGCTCGAGGGACGCCGGCGCGGCGTCATCTTCGACGTCGGCCACGGCGGCGGCAGCTTCGCCTGGCGCGATTCCATCTCCACCGACCTCCACATCGGCAGCATGAACTCCGGCATGAAAGACATGCTGAACGTGATGAGCAAGTTCCTGGCGATGGGGCTCTCGATGGACGACGTAATCCTCCGCTCCACCTGGAACCCGGCCCGTGAGATCCATCATGAGGAGTTGGGGAATCTCTCCCCGGGGTCGCCCGCCGATGTAACCGTGCTTCGCCTCGAAACCGGGGACTTCGGCTACACCGATATGTACGGCGCGCGCTTGCGCGGAAAGCAGAAATTGGTGTGCGAGCTGACCGTCCGGAACGGGAAGGTGGTTTACGATCTGAACGGCATCACCCGGCCGGATTGGGAGGCCCTCCCCGAGAACTACACCCAGACGGGCGACACCCGGTGGGATTCCATCACTCCCGCGAGGCGGACGGCGCCGAGGCGCAAGTAGGACGGCCTTCCGGGAAAATACTAACGCGGAATCGCCGCTCTTTCCGGGGTTTCGGGCACGTAAACATTACCGGCCGCCAGCCCGTCGCGCCGCCGATCCGGCTTGATTCCCCAGGAGGATAAGCGGAGCGCAAAATCCGGCTCGGCGCGGCCGATCCGCCGGAGGAGACTCAGGGGCCGCAATGTCTTTCTGCGTACAGCAGCGCGGGCGGGCGGTTTGGACGGCTCCGAAAAACTCCTCCGCGGAGCGGCGGCGGCCCAGACCGAAAGGAACAGAATCAGTGGAAATGTCCGCATTTTCATCCTCTTCTCACCTTGGATTCATTGGAGGAGCGATTGGTGGCAGCGCATCATGTCGCCAAAAGCGGAGCGCTGTCGCAAAAACGCCCGCCGGAGCCGCCCGCCGCAGCGGCCCCGGAACGAAAACACCCATGGAACACAGCGGCGCGGCGTCACGAGGCGTTTTGGCAGGCCGCCTGCTCATCCAATGGCGGTACGCCGTATGCAGGAACGAATTTCCGATGAAGAAGCCGTGAATCGCGTGAAAGAAGGCGATCCCGATTCTTATGCGATCCTCGTCAACCGCCATCAAGCCCGGCTCCAGCGTCTGGCGCGCCGCTTGCTGCGCAACGATGCCGACGCCGAAGACGCCGTCCAGAACGCGCACTTGCTCGCTC
>JAIQFU010000079.1:0-12983 GCA_020073115.1 Terriglobia bacterium | reverse complement strand
GTTCCATCACGGTCAACGAGGCCCTCACGCAAATGAGGCGTAGAAAGAACTGCCTCGTCTCCTGTGACGATTTCGTCGAGATCCTGCGCTCGCCCGATCGCAGCCCGGAACAGAACGCCGTGGCGCGCGAAGCCGGACACGTCCTCGGCGCGGCCTTGAACAGGCTGCCCGAGACCTATCGCATGGTCTTTTACCTGCGCGAGGTCCGGGACCTGAGTACCAACGAAACCGGCGCGCGCCTGGGGCTCAGTACCGCCTGCGTGAAAACCCGCCTGCTGCGGGCGCGAATCATGATGCGGAAGAATCTCTCCGGAAGGCCGGAAAACAATTAGGGGATAACGGGGCGCTGGGGATGCTTGGGGAACCCGATGAGGCGCGCGCTTCAGCCTGCTGGAGCGTGCGCCACTAAGCTCCCGCGGCGTTCGCTTCTTTCGGCTCCATCTCTCCCAGCAGCCGGTACAGCGTGGCCCGGTGCACTCCCAGAATGCGGGCCGCTTCGGCCTTGTTCCCGTTTACTGCCGCCAGGACCCGCAGCGCGTGCCGCCGGTGCACCTCCGCCATGGGCAGCAATCGCTCCTCCTCGGCCGGCACGGGCCACGCCTGCGGCGCGGAGAGGTATTCGGGCAGGTCGCCCACGTCGATCACATCGCCGTCGCACATCATGCAGGCGTGCCCCAGCGCGTTTTCGAGTTCCCGGACGTTTCCAGGCCAGGCGTGACGGGCGAAAAGAACTCCCACTCGCGGCGCGACCGTGCGGATGGGTTTGCCGTATTCCCGGGAGATCCGTTCGATGAAGTGGCGCTCCAGCAGCGGCAGGTCCTCACGGCGCTCGGCCAGGCGGGGCAGCCGGATCTCCACCATCGAAAGCCGATAGAACAGATCCTCGCGGAACTGTTTCGCTTCCACCATTGCGCGCAGGTCGCGGTTCGTGGCGGCGACCACCCGGACTTCGATCTTGCGCGGAACCGGAGAGCCGACGCGCTGGAACTCGCGGGTCTCCAGCACGCGCAGCAGCTTCGTCTGGGTGGCCAGCGGCAGGTCGCCGATCTCATCCAGGAACAGCGCGCCTCCCGACGCGTACTCGAAGAGCCCCGCTTTATCCTGGACGGCGCCGGTGAAAGCCCCTTTGACGTAGCCGAACAGCTCGCTTTCGAACAGCGTCTCCACGATCGCCGAGGAATTGCACACGGCGAAGCGGCCCGCCGCGGCGGGACTCAGCCGGTGCAGGGCCCGCGCCACCAGTTCTTTGCCGGTCCCCGTGGCGCCGGTAACCAGGGCGGTCTTGAAATGGGGCGCGGCGCGGCGGATCCGGGAGAACACTTCGAGCATCAACTCGCTCCGGCCCACCATGCCTTCGAACTGGCACGTTCGCAGCATCTCATCGTCCAACTGGAGCGCGCGCTGGCGCCGGCGGTAGTCCGCGATGAGCGTATCGATCCGCTCCCGCAGCCGGGCGATGGACACCGGCTTGGTGAGATAATCGCTGGCGCCTTTTCGGATCGCCTCCACGGCCGACTCCGCCGAGTAATGGCCGGTAATCAAAATCACCTCGGTGGCCGGCGCCCTCTTGAGGATCTCTTCCAGCACGGCGATTCCGGTCATTACCGGCAGGACCAGATCCAGCAGCACGATCTCCGGGCGCCGCAGCCGGACGAATTCCAGTCCGGCTTCGGGATGGGCCGCGGTGAGGATGTGCAGATCCTCGCGCACCAGCGCGTCCTGAATCAGTTCCAGGCTCTTGGGGTCATCGTCGATGGCCAGCAGGGTGATGGAAGGCTTACGCGCGTCGGTCATTCAGACCCTCCCTCGCCGCAGGCTCAGCAGTTCCTGCACCCGCTTCCGCAAGGCGGCGCTCATGACGGGTTTGGTGATGCAGGCATCGAAGCCCGCCGCTTGAATCTTCTCCCGCTCCTGTTGCATGGCCCTGGCGGTGAAGGCCGCGACGGGCAGCGCGGCGAACCGTGGGTTTCGCCGGACCTCGCGCAACACGGCGAACCCGTCCTGGGCGGGCATCTCCAGGTCCAGCAGGAGCAGGTCGGGAGGTGTCTCGTCCAGGAGCGCCAACGCCTCGGCCCCGTCGCGGGCCTCGATAATGCGGCAGTCGGCGGTTTCCAGAATATCGCGGACCAGCTCCCGGCTGAGCCTGTTGTCATCCGCAATCAGAATCGTGGGCATCTTACGCTCCGGCGCCCGCCGCTTCGATCCGGGGGCCCAGCGAAAACAGAAAACAGCTTCCCTTTCCTTCCACGCTTTCCACCCGGATCGATCCTCCGTGCAACTCGGCCAGCCGCCTGGTGATCGCCAGGCCCAGGCCGGCCCCCTCCTTGATGCTTCCGGGGGGCGCCGCGACCTGATGAAACTCGTCGAAGATGGCTTCCTTCTCCGCACGGGGGATGCCCCTGCCCGTGTCATGCACCGAGAACCAATCCTCCCCGTCATGGCGGATCAACTCGATCCACACCCGCCCCCCTTCCGGGGTGAACTTGACGGCGTTGCTCAAGAGGTTATAGAAGATCTGTTTGAAGCGAATCCGGTCGGCGTCGATCCAGGCCCCGGCCGGAAGCTCGTTGTCGATCCGCATCCTCTTGATATTCGCCAGGGGGGTAATGACCGAGAGCACCTCTTCGAGCGCGGCGGAGCAGTCGAAGACTTCGCGCTGAAGGTCGATCCGCCCGGCTTCGATCCTGGAAAGATCCAGCACGTCGTTGACGATTTGCAGCAGGTGCCGCGCGCCTTCCTGGATATTGCGCGCAAAACGCTTGTACCGGGGCGGGAGCGGACCCTCCGGCTCTTCGTTGAGCAAGTCGGAATACCCTAAGATGGCGTTCAGCGGCGTGCGCAGCTCGTGGCTCATGCGGGCCAGGAACTCGGTCTTCATCCGGTTCGCCCGTTCGGCTTCCTGCTTCCGGAGTTCCAGTTCCTCGGCGACGCGCGCCAGTTCGGCGGTGCGCTCCTCCACGCGGCGTTCCAGGCTCTCGTTGAGCTGGAGGATCTGCTGCTCGCGCGCGTGCAGGTCGGCCTCCGCCTGAAGCCGGCGGGATTCCCGTTCCATCCCCTCCAGGGCGAACGAGACGTCGGCGACGACCTTGCCCAGCAGATCGACAATCTGCTGATCGAAGAAGCCGGGCTCCGCGGCGTAGACGGTGAACACGCCCGCCACGGAGTCGCCGCGCAGAATCGGAAAGGCGGCGGACGATCGATAGCCACGCGCCAACGCCTCATCCCTCCAGGGGAGGACGCGCGGATCGGCCGCGATGTCGGCGCAAACCAGGCGCCGGCGCTCGCGCAGCGCCAGCCCGGTCGGTCCCTGTCCCTCGGGCTCGTTCCTGGTGGTGATCCGGATCCGTCCGAGGTAGCCATCCTCGAAGCCTGCCGACGCCGCCGGCCGGACGGCGCCGGTCGCCGGGTCCACGACGCCGATCCAGGCCATGCGGAACAGGTCATCCGCAACCGCGATCCGGCAGACGGCCAGGAAAAGCTCGTCGCGGTCGCGAATGTGCACGATGGCCTGGCCGACGCGGCTGAGCGCGGCATACAGCCGGTTGAGCTTGAGCACGTTCCGCTCGGAGGTCCGCCGCCGGGCGATCTCCCGGCTCAGGTGATAGTGGACCGACAGGAGTATGCCGAAGCTCAACAGGGACCCGACCACCACCAGGAGCACCGACCAGTGCGCCCGCTTGCGGGCCAGCAGAGTCTTCTCCCGGAGCACCCGGGTCTCCTCCTCGTCCATGCGGCCCACGGCGTCGCGGATCTCGTCCATGAGGACATGGCCGCGCCCGGTGAAGAAAAGCTGAAGACCGGCGTCCCCTCTCTGCGCCCGCCGCAATTCGATCAACTGCCGGTGATAGGCGAGCTTCTCCCGAAGGGGGGCGTTCAGCTCGTCGAGGGCCCGCTGCTGCCGGGGGCTTTCGTTCGCCCAAGCCCGCAGTTCCCCGACGGTGCGTTCCAGCTTCTTGATGGCGGAGAAATACGGTTCGAGGTAGAAGTCCTGCCCGCCAATGAGGTAGCCGCGGGCGGCGCTTTCCTCCTCGAGCACCTCGATCAGCAGATCGTCGAGTTGATGCGTGACCTCCTGGCTGCGATAAACCGCGTCCTCGGTTTCAATCAGCCTCCTCGTGCTTTCGTAGGAGAGTCCGCTGATCAGGACCAGGATGGCCAGCGCCAGCGCGAAGCCGGCCCGCACGGCGCCTTCGAAAGAGAGACTCATCGGTCCGGTCCCTTCGCGAAATGCTCCGTTCTGTCGCAATTCTGTCCTGCGGAAGGAGACGGCCGTGATGACGGCCATGGGCTTGCGTTTGGCGAACGTCGTGCTCGCAAGAGCGTACGGCTATGAACACCCTGGAACTGGCTCCAAACGCCGCGGTGGCCATTTGTGATTCGCACGTGGAGGCGCAGGAGGCGATCGAGAGGCTTTGCCAAGCGGGCTTCGATGCCGCCAAAATGTCCGTTGCGGGCGGCGAGGAGCACTCTCCCGGCCGGCTGTTCGGCTGCTACGGCGAACAGGGCCGCGTCGCGCACCGGGGCAGTTCGGGAGCGTTCTGGACCGGCCTTTGGGAGCGGCTTTCCGGGTGGGCCCTTTTCGCCGGATCGGAGAGCGGGCCGATTCTGATTGCCGGTCCGCTCGCCGGCTGGGTGGCGGCGGCGCTCGACAACGAACCGATATTCGGCGGCCTCAGCGCTTTTGCCGCCGGGCTCTACAGCCTGGGCATCCCCCGAGATGCGGTGAGGACCTACGAGGAGGCCGTCAGAGCGGGTAAGTTCCTCGTCATGTTTCACGGGACGGCGAGCGAGTTGGCCGGAGTGGGAGACGCTCTTCGTCATATGGCGGCCCGGAACCACCGGCGGTCCGGATAAAACCGGTTCCGAATAAGATTATGGAGACTTATTAGCCGAATTGCGACGGCAGTCAGGCCTGGAAAGGTGCGGCGAGACACGAATTTGGACCTGGGAACACCGGGTCTGGTCCTTGCGTACTCTTATTTGGAGAACGCCATGTATTGCACCCGATGCGGCCTTCAACTTCGTGACGACGATCGATTCTGCTCGCGCTGCGGCAGCCGGACGGCGGTGGGCAGGGTGGTGACGGCCTACCACCCCTTGATGCTGGACAAGCGCAACAAAAAGATCGGCGGCGTATGCGCGGGGTTCGCGCGGTACTTCGAGGCGGATGTGACGCTCATCCGCGTCCTGTGGCTCGCCCTCGCACTCACTACCGGCGTCGGCTTCCTCGCTTACCTGGCCGCCTGGCTCATCATGCCAAGCGATTACGGGAGCGCGGAGCGGATGCCTGTGGCGCCGGAACCGGCGGTAAGATGAGCGAGGCAAATCCGGGCCAGGCCCTAAAAGTGCCGGCCCACACCGGCCTGGACCCGCAACCAGCCCCAGTTCGGTCCTTTGCCGGGCGTGGTGTCGACGAATAGGACTTCCGGCCGGATCGAGACATGCCGGTGGACCGCGAGCTTCAGCCCGAATCCTATCGTCAGGCCCGCTTTAGAGTCCTGCACGTCCGATTGATAGGGAATCGGCGTCAGTTGTTTCGTGACCGGGTCCATGTTGAACACGCAGGCGCTGCAGGTGCGGGTATAGTGAGCGTTCACGATACCCAACCCACCCAGCACGTACGGCTGGACGCGGGTGCGGCCGCGAAAGTGATAGAGCGCATCGGCCGCGATGAAGTGCGATGCCAGCCGGGAAGAGCTGGGGCCGGCGGCGCTCTCGTCCGAAAGGCGGCCCGCTCTCAATTCAAATCCCAAACCGCGGAGCCTGCCCGAGAAGGGGCGCACCCCGGCGCCGCCCCCGAAATCCACGCCTTTCCCCCAGCTCGAATCGCCATTGTAGAGACTGCCGTGGGCAATCTCCCCGAACACCTCAATCCGGTACATCCACCCATCCGCGAGGTCCTGGGCCGGCAGAGCCCGGAGAACGAAGAAAAGGGCCGCGAAGAGAAACCAGGGCGTCGAGCGCATCGTTCGCCTCCAAACCACGCGCCGATTCTCGCCTATTCCGGCTCTCGAGTCTGCAACCCGGGGGCACGGTTTTCGTCATCTTTCTGTTAAGCTCGCGGCGGCGGCCGCCCCGTCCCGCCCGGCGCACGGCGCTATGATGCTCGCGTATGGCCCAATCCAACGTATTTATCGGTATTCGGGGCACGGCGCTCGCCATCGATCGCGCCACCGGCCAGGAGATCTGGCGGACCGCGCTGAAGGGTTGCGATTTCGTGAACGTGGCGCTTCACGACGGCGACCTGTACGCCGCAACGCACGGCGAGCTTTTCTGCCTGGATGCGGCTACGGGCAACGTCCGTTGGCACAACGCGCTCAAGGGGCTTGGGTGGGGGCTTCTGAGCATAGCCCCCTCGGGAGGCCAGCAGACCGTCATGATGCGCCAGAGGCAACAGCAGCAGGAAGCAGCGGCGGCGGCCGGGGCGGCCGGGGCGGCCGGTTAGAGCGAGCCGGTTCGCGTCTCCTGAACGGCCGCGGGGCTGCCTGTGCGGCTGTCTCCCGTTTACGGTACCACCGTGGCGGGGGCCGAGGTCGCGTTCTTCGGAATACTGAAACCGGGCGGCGACTGGACGGAGATGATCGTTTCTCCAGTCTGCAGCGGCACAAGGCGGGCTACGGCCCGGTTCCTTCCAGCCGGGAGCTTGAGCGGCGACTCTACGGTCGCGACAGAGGGGCTACTGCTCTGCAGCCCGATTGTGGCGGAGACGCCGGCGCGCAGCGGCTGAACTGTGATATCGGCGGCGAAGCCGCTCCTGGGATCGAGGTAAGCGCTGTAAACGGCCACATAAACCGGCCTCTCCTTGGCGTCCGTCAGGGAGGGGAAGAAGCGCCGCTCTTCTTTGACCCCGCCGGCTCGCAGAACATTGGCTTCATCCGGCGGCCCGTAGTGGTCATAGGCCACGATGAATCCCGAAGGGGCCAGTTCGGTTTTCGCGACACGGTTTCGGAAGCCCTCCGCGGCGGCTTTGTAGGTAACCGATCCCGAGTCGCCGAGCGCCTGCAACTGGTACGTGGCGGTCAATTCGCCCTGGGGAACGGTGAAGGTCAACGTCCCTGAGCCGATTTCGTCTTCCTTCTTGGCGAGCACCATTTTCTGGGGATCGCTGCTGGTCAGGGTGACCTTCAAACCCCCGGCCGGCGCCGCCTCCCCCAGGCATAGGATACCGACTACCTGGAGGTTCTTCCCTACGGTGAGCTCATCCGCGATGGCGATGCCGGGGCGCTCGACGTTGACGGTGACGCTGGCGAGCTCCGCCGGGGCCGTGAATCCCGGAGGCTGGGCGAGGGTCAGGGTGGCGGCGCCCTCCGCGGCCGGTTTGAAGGGGGTTTCCGCAATGCTGGATCCGCCGCGGATGGTCAGCTTGGGCTGCTCCACGGCGCCGGCCTCGGGCTTGGAATTGGAGATCAGGACTTCCGCCGCCAGCCCGCCGGCGACCGGCTGTTCTTCGACTACCTTTTTGGAGTCGTCCAGGAGCGCGGAGACGACAGTCAGTTTACTCGGCACGCCGCGCGGAGTGGTGGGGAAGGTGGGGAGCCGGAAGGGGCCCACAATGACAATTCCCGAGGGCGCGAGCCGGACCGTGCCTTTCGCGGAGCCGACCCCCGGAGCGGAGATGGTGTATGTGACGGTCCCGCGGTCGGCCAGGCCGTGAACCCAAAACTCCGGGCTGAGGACCGTGTGCTGCGCGAGCTTTATGACGATGGAAGCGGAGCCCGGCTTATCGTGGCTCACCGCGAACAGCAGCCGGGCGGGGTCGTCGCTGGTGATCGTGAGTTCCACGCCGCCCGCGGGCGCCCCCTGCGGTACGAGGGCGCTGACGGGCGCCTGGAGGTTTTGTCCGATGGTCAGGTCCGGCACGGAGAGGTTCGCGGCTCCGGGCAGGGCAAGCCGCCCGATCAAGAGAACAGCCACAGTCCATGCTGAGGTTGTGAGTCGCATATTGTATTCCTCCGTTACTGCACTGAGATCGTCAACCCGGTCCACATGTTGGGGGTGAACCAGTCGCTGGAAGGCTGAACCACCGTGATGCTCGTGTAGCCTGCCAGGAGCGGGTGGAACACAGCCGTGCCGCCAGACGTGTTCGGCTGGATGACAACGGTGCCCGGGATATCCCCGACGGCGCGATTGGTGCTGTTGAGCGTGACCGCAACCGACGAACCGCCGGCGAGGGCCTGCGTAAAGAGCGGCGTACCAGAGCTGTCGAGCTGCGCGGCGAAGACCGAGAGAGGCTGGTCGCCGCCCGTGAGCGAAACGATCGAGGGCCCCAGGATCACAATCCCGGAGGGCGCCAGGATCACGTTTCCATCCTTGGAATTGTAGCCGGGCGCCGAAGCCGTGTAAGTCACCGTGCCGGTGGACCCAAGCGCCTGCATATAGTAGCTGGCGATATACTGGCCCACCGTGAAATCGATATAGGCGGTGTCCGATCCCGCGGCCAAAGGATCCATCGAGATCTTCAGCAGCGGGGAGTTGCTCTTAAGGGTAACCCGGACGCCTCCGGCGGGGGCCGGAACCGGCAGGATGAACGTGCCCTCGGCCTGCAGGAACTTGCCGATGGTCACGTCACCGCTTACTACCACGGTCGGCGGAACGACGGTCGCGAGCACGCTACCGTCCGCCCAACCGGAGGAACTCGCGGT
The DNA here is from genome assembly GCA_020073115.1 of Terriglobia bacterium. Taxonomy (GTDB): domain Bacteria; phylum Acidobacteriota; class Terriglobia; order Bryobacterales; family Bryobacteraceae; genus BOG-224. The sequence continues at coordinate 4,341 of JAIQFU010000079.1, read as the reverse complement.
TATCGTGGTGCTTCCTTGCGCCAGGGGGTGGAAGTCCGTATAGCCGTAGACCGCGCCGGCCGCGATGGTGATCGGCGACGCACTGATTGTGCCGACCGTGGCGGTACCGCTGGTTACGCTCACCTGAACGGAAAGCCCGCCGGCGACAGCCTGGGTTTCCGCTACGGCGCCCGCCGCGTTGAGCCGCCCGGTCCATACGTAGAGACCGGGAACTCCCGCGCCGAGCGACACGTTGAAGTCAGCGTCCATGCCGAAGGGCGTTTGGATCACAAACCCGGACGGCGCGATGGTGGCGGTGAGGTCGGCCGACCCGTAGGTGTCCGCCGAGGCGGTGTAAGTCACCGGGCCTTCCGCGCCGAGGGCGTGGGCATAGAAGTCCGGCGAGAACTTCTGGTGCAGAGGTATCGTGAGCGTGAGGGTGTCGGAGAGGACGCCATTCGGCGTGGTCGAGAATTTCAGCTTGGAGGCGTCGCTGCTGTGGACCGTGAGAGACACGGGGTTCAGGGCGCCGCCGGTCAGTTGGACGCAGGTTCTGGCCTGCAGGTTCTTCCCGATCGCGACCGTCGGGTTGTTTGGATCGCACGGCAGGATGCCCTGCGCCTTCACGGTAACCACGACCGAGGCGCCGGTTGACGGCGTAGCGAACGGGGGCGGCGCTACCACGGTGATGGTGCTGACGCCAGGGGTGGTTGCCACAAAAGAGGCGTCGGTCTGCTTCATGCCGCCTGAAAAGCTTACGCTCGCAGGAGATACGGCGCCGGGGCCGGTGGGCGTGTTGCTGAGCGGCACGCTAACCGTGTACCCGCCGCGCAGCTCCTGAGTTTCCGCAAACACGCCGGAACCGTCGAGCCTGGCGGCGTAAACCGTGAGCGGGCTGGTGACTGACTGGTACGTATCGTAGGCCGCGCCCATGCCGTTCTTCGAAGACAGCATGAAGCTGGCCGGCGACATGGTCACCGTACCCGTGCCGTCCCGGTACCCCAGGATGCTGGCCGTGATTTTGGCCGTTCCCGAAGCGTCGGTGGCCTTTGCGTACGTGGAGACCATGGTTGTACCGGCGGAGATGTTAGCCGTCGTGTAGGTGGAGCCGGCGACAAGGGAACTGCCCAGGACAACCGCCGGGTTATCCGAGGTCAGGGTGAGGACGACGCCCGCCGATGGCGGCGGGTTCAGGGTAATGGTGACCGGCACCTGGAGGTTCTGCCCCACGTTGGCGCTGGAGACCACGATCCACCCGCCGGGCAGGACGTTGGAGACGGTGACTGTGAACTCCTTTGACATGTGCTGGCCGATCGTATCGGTCGCAGTGACGGTGACCGTGTAGATGCCCGGAGTGGTGGGGATTCCGCTGATGATGCCCGTAATGTTGTTGAGCCCGAGACCGACCGGGATCCCCACCGCCGTCCAGTTGTAAGGCGGCAGGCCGGAGGTGGCCTCAACCGTCGCGCTGTAAGGCACATCTACCGTCCCGTCGGGGAGCGACGTGGTTAAGATCACCGGCGGCGGGTTGAGGATGGTGAGAGAGATCCCCCTCGTGAACGTCTGGACGGGAGTGCTCGAATCGGTAACCGTGAAACTGATAATCGTCGTCCCCTGGTTCACCGGGGTGCCGCCGATCACGCCGTTGGTGGCCCCGATCGTCAGGTTGCGCGGCAGGTCGGGCGCGCTCCACGAATACGGCGGCGTCCCGCCCGCGGCCTCGAGGGTTGCGGAATACAGAGAGTTCGTCGTTCCGTTCGGCAGGGTGGCGGTCTTGATGTAAGTTGTGGCGGTGACGGTCAGGGTGAAGGTTTTCTGGACCGTCAGATGCGTCGGGCTGGTGGCATCGGTCACGGTGACGGTCACGGTGCCGGCGCTCTCGCTGGTCGGGTCTCCGGAAATCTCGCCGGTGCTGGCATTGATGGCAAAGCCGGCGGGCTGGCCCGTCATGGACCAGGTATAGGGCGTCGTTCCGCCCGTCCCCTGCACGGTAAAGCTATAGTGCGTTCCCTTTTGGCCTTGGGGCAATGCGGCCGTGGTGATGGACGGCCCCGGAGTGATTGTGAGGGCCAACGGCTTCGACTGTACCTGGGGCGTGGGCGTTGTGGAATCCGTCACCGAGACGGTAACGGTGCTGGTCCCCGGAGTGGTCGCGGTTCCCGTGATCACGCCCGTGGCGGGATCGATGGTGAAGTTCCCGTCGGCGGGGAGGCCCGTGGCCGACCAGATATACGGCGTGGTTCCGCCCGTGGCCGTCATCGCCGGCGCGCTGTAGGCGCTGCCCGCCGGACGGGACGGGAGAGAGGCCGTGACGAGAGCGAGCGGCTGCCCGATGCTGAGGGTGAACTGCGCGCTGGCGGTTTGGCCGCCCGGAGTGGTGGCATCCGTGACCGTCACGGTAACGGTTCCGGAACTTGCAACCGTGGGATTGCCGGTGATCGCGCCCGTCGTCGAATTGATGGCGAACGTCGCCGGCAGGCCCGTGGCCGCAAAGGCGTACGGCATGGTGCCGCCCGCCGCCAACACCGTGAAGCTATAGGCGCTGTTCGCCGGGTGGGCCGGAAGGCCCGTGGTGGTGATGCTCAGCTTAGGCCCGATGGTCAGGGTGTACTGCCGCGACGAGGTCAGATGAGTGGGACTGGTGGAGTCGGTGATGCTGACGGTCACGTTGCTGGAACCATCGGCGGACGGCGTGCCGGAGATTTCACCCGTCGAGGTGTTGATGCTGAGTCCAGCCGGCAGGCCCGTCTGGCTCCAGGTATAAGGCGGCGTGCCGCCGCTGGCCGCGAGGGAGGCGGAATAGGGGCTGGTCGCCGGGCGTGCCGGCAGGGACGCGGTGGTGATCTGCGGTCCCGCCGCCATCGTGATGGAGTACTGCCTGGTGGCGGTCAGAGTGGGGGAGGTGGCGTCGGTCGCGGTGACGGCGATGGTATACGGACCGGCCGTCGCCGGAGTGCCGGAGATGGCGCCCGTGCTGATGTTGATCGTGACGCCGTCAGGCAGGCCAGTGGCCGACCACGAATACGGCGTTGTCCCGCCGGTGGCCGCCATGGAGGCGGCGTACGGCGAACCGCTGAAGCCGTTGGGGAGGGAAGCCGTGGTGATCGACAGGCCCAACGCGATGGTGAGCGTCAAGGGTTTGGAAGTGGACTGATGAGTCGGAGTCGCCGAGTCGCTCACGGTAATGTTCACCGTGCTACTGCTCGTGGCGGCGGCAGTGCCGGCGATGACGGCCTTGGTGGTGTCCGTTCCGGGGGTGATGGTGAAGCCCGCGGGCAGACCGGGGGCGGTCCAGGAGTACGGCGGCACGCCCCCGGCGGCCTCCACCGTGGCGGAGTAAGCCCTATCCGTGAACCCGACGGGCAGCGCACTCGTGGTAACGGTCAGCACCGAAACGATCTTCAACGTCAACTGCGCCGTGACGGAGAGGCTGACGGGGAGGGTGGAATCGCTGGCCGTGATGCTCAGGGGGTAGGAACCCGCGGCGCCCGCGGTCCCCGAGATTACCCCGGTGGCCGTGTTGATCGTGATCCCGGCAGGCATTCCGGTAGCCGACCACGTCAACGGCGCGGTGCCGCCGGTGGCCGCCATGGTGAACGAGTACGGCGCACCCGTGATGCCGTTGGGCAGCGCGGCCGTGGTAATGGACGGCTTGGGTCCGATCGTTATGGGGATCTGCTTTGCCGCGCTGAGGTGAGCCGGGGTGGTCGAGTCGGTGGCCACGACGTTCACCGTGTACTGCCCTTCGGTGGTCGGTTGCCCCGAGACCACGCCATTGTTGGGGTTAATCAACAGGCCGGCAGGGAGTCCGGTCGCGGACCAGGTATACGGCGGCGTGCCACCCGTCGCCTGCAGGAAGTCGCCGGGGTAGATTGCGGTGGCTACGCCGTCCGCGAGTCTGGTGGTGGTGATGCTAACGCCCGACGCGACAGTCAGGGTGAACGACTTGGAGACGAACGGGTGACTGGGCGTGGTCGAATCGGTGACGGTCACCACGATGGTTATGGGACCAACCGCCGTGGGGGTGCCGGCCATGACGGCTGTGGTGGTGTCCGCACCGGGGGTGATGGTGAAGCCCGCGGGCATGCCAGTAGCGGTCCACGTGTAGGGCGCCGTGGCGCCGGTCCCCGTCAGGGTCACGGAGTACGGATTATTGGTGAACCCGGCCGGGATGACGTCGGGGGCGATCCCAACCGTCCCTATCGCGAATGCGAACTGCGCGGTAATCTGCCGGGCTACCGCTCGGATGCGATTCTACTCTCGACCTACCGGCCTGGGGAAAACAGCAACCTGGGGACGATCATCAGGACCGCAGACGCTGCCGGCGCCGTCCGATCCCTATCCCGAGCGCGCCGCCTGACC
>JAIQFU010000078.1 GCA_020073115.1 Terriglobia bacterium | reverse complement strand
GGCCGTGGCGGCGGCTCCGGCCTTGCTGGTGGCGGTGGGCAGCGTATTGAGCTGGAGCATGCTGCCCAAAAACTATCAGACGCAAATCCCGCTGGACACGTTCGAGGCCATGATGTTCGTGGTCGTCGGGCTCGCCGCCGGATTCGGTTTCGTGATGCTGACCGGCGCGTCGGCCTTCCTCCTGTCCTTCTTCCCGCAGAGCGTGTCTTCGCTGCGCGCCGCGAATCGCCGCGCGCTGGCCGTAGATGCCGCGGCCGCTCTGGCGGCGGCCATCGGGATCTCCGTGGCGCTTGCCCACCTGAGGGCCGTCCTGACGACCCGCTTCCCCGCGCAGGCGCTGTTCTCCATCGACAGTCCGGACGTGATCGCGAGCGCCGCCCCGGCCCTGTCCGCCATCGCCAGCGCCGCGCGCTCCCTGCTGCTGCGCGCCGCGGAACTGGCGGTGATCGTCGTCGTCATCCGGAAGACGCCAAAACGCTGGATGCTGGCGCCGCTGGCGCTGGCGGGACTATTTGCGTTGCTCCCCGGCAGCATCCGCACACCCGGCGAACTCGCTCTGTACTACGGGTTGGCCCTGCTGGCCGCCGCCGGCGCGGCGCTCTTCTGCCTGAGCTTCGCGCGCAACAACTATCTCGCCTATGCCCTCGTGTTCTGGACGTTCGCCCTGCGCGAACCGATGGCGGCGCTCTTCGGCACGGCCACCCCGGCGCTCCACGTCCAGGCGTGGGTCATAGCCGCGGCCATGGCGCTGGCGATTGTGTGGGCGGTCTATCCGGCGCTGGTCCCGAAACGGGAAACCGCGGAAGCGGCGGCTTCGTAGGGCCGCCGCCCTTTCTCACCACTTCCCCGGGAGGGGTTTTCGCCGCGCGAAACTAGTCCAGGTCACGATCAGCGATGCCGCCAGGAGCGTGCCGTCGCGCAGCAGGGTGCGCCACGAGATGATGTCCCCCGTCGGACCGAAACAGCCGCAGCTAATGTTCATATGAAGGATTTGGGCCCGCACCATGAGCCCGAAGAAGCCCGCCAGCAGCACGGAACAGGCCGTGGCGGCGATGCGCGTCCCCAGCCCCGCGATGAGCATGACTCCGATCACCAGTTCCACCCAGGGCAGCGAGCGCGCCAGGGGAACCACGGCCCAGTCCGGCAAAACCTTGTAATCGCCGATCGCTCCCGCGAACACGATCCAGTGCAGCTTCTCGACCCGGAGCGAATGCCCGACGAATTCGAAGCGGTACATTTTGGCCAGCGCGGCATAGGCGAACACCACGCCCACGGCGATCCGCAACGCTACGGCGAGCGTCCGCCAGGTTCTATTTGAGGAGGTCATTGAGCAGTTTCTTGAGAAGGTTGTAATTCAGGGCGTAACCCGTGAGCGGGTAACGCTGCGACCCGCGCGTTACGAAGATTGTGGGAGTTTCGTTGATCCCCGCCGCCTGCCCGGACTGCATGTCGGTCTGAACTTCGGCCAACACGGACGGGTCTTTGGCCAGCGCCTGCATCTTCTTCTGCTCCTCCGCGGTAAGCACGTTGGCGACCGTTTCCCACACCTTTCCGTTGGCGCCCCAGGACGTCTGCTTCCGGAAAAGGGCGTCGGCGACCGCCTGGTACTTCCCGATCCGCGCCGCCGCGGTGGCATAGTTGGCCGCTTCGCGCGAATACTGGTGGATGTTAAGCGGGAACTCGTGGGACACGATCGTCGCCTTCCCGGGAATCACGTAGTCCCTCATCAACTGCGGCAGCGTGTTTTCATGGAACACTTTGCAGGCGGGACACTCGAAATCACTATAGACGTCGATCTTTATGGGGGCGGACGGGCTTCCGAGAACTTTGCCCCGATCGATATCCAGAGAATTGGCCAGGGAAGCCACAACGGCGACAAGCGCAATGGCGGAAAGCTTCATACATTACATTTTACGTAGGAACCCCCGCTTTCGGTGCGCGCGCGTGCGGCAATTGGTTCCGGGCTGGCCATGCCCTTACAAACCTGCCTCGTTGTGGCAGGATACGGAAAACCCAGCAGACAATTAGTCACGATGAATCGGATAAGAGCTTTGTTCTGATTTGGCTTTTCATCCGTGTTTATCCGTGTTCATCCGTGGCCCAATTGGGTTTCTGGGGGCATATAGAGATTACTTCGCCTCCGGCGCGCCAAGCCCGCACCGGGGCATAAACAGGCGCAGAAAAAAAAGGCAAATGGCCACGGATGAACACGGATGAACACGGATAAGAGATACATTTTTCTGCATTCCTTGTATCTGTGGCCATCTTTTTTGCGCGCCCGGGGTCCCCGGAGCCATTTGCATTTCAAATTCGCCTATAAGACGTCTACCTCCTAAACTGAGGGTTTCGTGCACAACACCGCCTTGGAGCGGGCTGAGCCGCCGCGTCTCAGCTATGCGCGCGGGGCGGATGCGCCCCTCCTCGAAAAGACCATCTCCCAACTTCTGGCGGACGCCGCGCGCCGTTATCCCTCGCGGGAGGCCCTGATCGTGCGCCACCAGGGCGTGCGGTTGACCTGGAGTCAACTGGACGGCGAAGCCACGCGCACGGCGCGCGGGCTGGCAGGTCTCGGCCTTCGCCCCGGCGACCGCGCCGGCATCTGGGCCAGCAACTGCCTGGAATGGGTCCTGCTGCTCTACGGCGCCGCCCGCGCCGGGGTCGTGCTGGTCAACGTCAACCCCGCCTACCGTTCGCACGAACTGCGCTACGTGCTGAAAAAATCGCACATCCGCGCCCTCTTCCTGCGCGAGCGGGACGAGCGCGCCAACTACCGGGAAATCCTGGTCGAATCGCGCGATGGCGACCGCCTTCCCCTGGAACACGTGGTCTGGTTCGGCGATCCCACGTGGGACGCCATGATGGCCGCCGGAGCGGATTTCGAAGACCGCGCGTCCCCCGGCGACGTGGCCAATATCCAGTACACCTCGGGCACCACCGGGGAGCCCAAGGGCGTGATGCTCACGCACCGCAACCTGGTCAATAACGGGATGGCGATCGGCATCGCCCTCCAAGCCGGACCCGAGGACCGCATCTGCGCCCCCGTGCCGCTGTACCACTGCTTCGGCTCGGTAATCGGGTTGATGGTTTCGGCCGTCTACGGCGCCGCCATCATTCTGCCGTCGGCGCAGTTCGATGGGCTGGCGACCCTGGAAGCCGTGGCCGCCGAGCGCGCCACCACGCTGTACGGCGTGCCCACCATGTACGTAGCGGAGTTGGAGCGCCCCGAGTTTCCGCGCTTCGACCTTACGTCGCTGCGCAAGGGCGTCATGTCCGGCGCGCCCTGCCCCATCGAACTGATGAAGCGCGTGGGCGAACGCATGCACATGGAGCGCATGACCATCCCCTACGGCCAGACCGAATCCTCCCCGGTGATCACCATGTCCAGCGTGGACGACCCGTTCGAGAAGCGGGTGATGACGGTGGGCGCGCCGCTGGCCAACACCGAGGTGCAAATCGTCCATCCCAAAACGCACGCGCGCCTGCCGGTCGGCGAGCAGGGGGAACTTTGCACCCGCGGCTACCTGGTAATGCAGGGGTACGACGCCGACCCCAAAGCCACGGCCAAAGTCATAGACCGGGACGGCTGGCTGCACACCGGGGACCTCGCCATGATGCGCCCGGACGGCTACATCAGCTTCCGCGGGCGCGCCAAAGACACCATCATCCGCGGCGGCGAAAATATCTACCCGCGCGAGGTGGAGGATTTCCTGCACACGCACCCCAAAGTGGCCGACGTGCACGTGGTTGGCATTCCGGACGCCAAACTGGGCGAAACCGTCCTGGCATGGATTCAACTGAAATCGGGCGAGGAGGTCACCGAGGGAGAAATCCGGGATTTCTGCCGCGGCAAGATCGCGTACTTCAAGATTCCCCAGTACATCCGTTTCGTGGACGGTTTTCCGATGACCGTGAGCAAGAAGGTGCAGAAGTACCGGATGCGGGAACAGGAGATCAGAGAACGCGGCCTGGAGGAACTGACGCGGATCGAAACCGCGTAGGGCCGCCCGGAGGGCGCTCCTACCGCACCGCAATCGGTCTGATTGGGGAAGCGGTGCCGCCCCGGATCTTCAAGGGCGCGGCGATGAACAGGAATTCATTCACCCCCGCCGCCGCCAGTTCCTCCAGATTGAGGCACTCGATGATGTGGATCCCCTTCTCCACCAGCAGGTGGACGTGGACGGGCATCGCAGGGGCCGGGACCTTTTCGAACGACAGCGTGTCGGACCCCGCCGCGAAGGCGCCCCGCGCGCTCAGCCATTCGGCCCCCGCGCGCGTGGGTCCGGGGCCGCGCACTTCGGAGACGAACCGCGCGGCGTCGCCCCAGTAAACCGCCCAGCCGGTGCGCAACAGGACCACGTCGCCCGGCCGCACGTCCGCGCGCGCGGCCGCTTCCAGATGCCCGGGCGTGATTTCGAAGTCGGGCGGCAAAATCCCTCCGTGCAGCCCCGCGATGTCCAGCAGCACGCCGCGGCGGAGGATGGGCGCCACGGCGTCGATGCCCAGCCGCCGGAAACCGTCCTGCCGCGATTGAACGGCCGCGGCGTCTTCTCCGCCGTGCAACTTGCCGCCGCAGGAGAAGTGGCAGAGGGCGTCAATGTGGGTCCCGACGTGGCCTCCCAAGGCGAGCGCATCCGCCGCCGAACTGTGGCCATCGGATCCCACGAAATCCCCGTGCTGCTTCACCAGCCCGAACAAGAACGGCGGGTGCGACGGGTGGTGCGGCATGCCGGGGTAGTAAGGCTGGCCGAGGTCGAAGACGCGGGCGCCGGGGAGGAGGCGGAGGAAATCGGTCATAAACACAAGGTACCGTGGCATGGGCATTCCTGCCTGCTGTGTCGGCAAAAGCGCTAACACGGGTGGGGGGCTCCTGGCCTGCCACGCCGGCGTCTCACTCCACCGTGCGCATTGATCTGGTTGGGCCGGGGCCCCTGGAAACAGGCAGGAGCGCCGCAGCCACGGAAAAACGATCTGCGGCGGCACATACGTTACCCTGGAGGTTCGCTTTATGAAACTGAGTGAAATCGCCGCAGCCCTGGGCTGCCGTCTGGAGGGCGATGGCGCCCTCGAAATCACCGGGGTGGCGGCCACCGAACGGGCGGGACCGGGCCAGCTCACCTTCCTGGCGAACCCCAAATATGCGCCAAAAGTGAAGCACACCCGCGCCAGCGCGGTCCTGGTCACGGCGCCCATACCAGGGCTCGACACGGCATTCCTGCTGACCGACGATCCCTACCTGGGATTTGCGCGCGCCCTGGCGCTGTTCTATCAGCCGCCCCGGCCCGCGCCGGGCGTCCATCCGCTGGCGTACGTCGCCCCCACCGCCATCGTGGGCGAGAACTGCTCCATGGGACCGTTCGCGGTAGTGGGCGAGCGAGTCCGGCTTGGCCGGAACGCGGTGCTGCATCCCCATGTGGTGATCTACGAGGGGGCCGAGATCGGCGACGATTTCCTGGCGCATTCCCACGCCTCCGTGCGCGAGTTCTGCCGCATCGGAGATCGCGTCATCCTGCAAAACGGCGCCGTAGTGGGCGGCGACGGGTTCGGCTTCGCCAAGCGCGCCGACGGCACGCACTTCAAGATCGTGCAATCGGGCGTCACCGTGATCGAGGACGACGTGGAGGTGCAGAGCCTCACATCCGTGGACCGCGCCACCGTGGGAGAGACGCGAGTGAAGCGCGGCGCCAAGATCGACAGCCTCGTCCAGGTGGGCCACGCCTGCACTGTGGGGGAAGACAACATCATTTGCGCGCAGACGGGACTGGCCGGCAGCACCGTGTTGGAACGCAACGTGCTGCTGGCGGGACAGGTTGGTTCGTCGGGGCACCTCACCGTGCACGAAAACGCCATCGTATACGCCCAAAGCGGCATCGGAGGAGATGTGGCGCCCGGAGGCCGAATTTCCGGCTCGCCGGCGTTCGCCGCCCAGGAGTGGCTCCGCGCCGTGACGGCGTTCCCCAAATTGCCGGAACTGCTCAAGACCTTGCGGGAGTTGAAGAAGAGAGTGGACGAACTGGAGAAACATGCCCAATCCGACGCCGCCCCACGGTAACCGCCGTCCGGTAGCCTATCTCAACGAGCAGTTCCTCAACAGTCCGGATGCGCGGGCCATCCGCATCCTCTCCGAATTTCTGGAGCCCCTGGCGCACTTCCGCCGCGAGAAGATCAGGGACACGGTGGTTTTTTTCGGTTCGGCCCGGCTTCGCGAGGACGGCCCCCTGGCCGAATACTACGAGGGCGCGCGAACCCTGGCCAAACTGCTGACCGAGTGGGCGGAACAGTTCACCAACAGCACCTACCGTTTCGTGGTCTGCTCGGGCGGTGGACCGGGGATCATGGAGGCGGCCAATCGCGGCGCCAGCGACGCCAACGGCAAAACCGTCGGCCTCAACATCGGCTTGCCCTTCGAGCAGTTCCCTAACCCCTACATCACTCCCGAGCTGAGCTTCGAATTCCACTACTTCTTCATGCGCAAGTTCTGGTTCGCCTACCTGTCGAAGGCGCTGGTGGTGTTTCCGGGCGGGTTCGGCACCATGGACGAGTTGATGGAACTCCTGACGCTCACCCAGACCCAGAAACTCGCGAAGAAAATGACCATCCTGCTGTACGGGTCCCGCTACTGGAAGGAGATCATCAATTTCGACGCGCTGGTGAAGTACGGGATGATCTCGCCGGAGGATCTGAACCTGTTCCAGTACGCCGACGACCCGCAGACGGCCTTCGAAATTCTCAAAACGGGGCTGATGACCTTCGCCCTGCAGCCGGACACGCCGGAGACGCCGGCCATCTCGAAATCGAGAAACCCGCAGCGGCCGGGCGGCACGGGATAACGGGACCGGGCATGTTCCGCCGCACTGTGTCGCCGGGGATCGAACTCCGGCATTTTGAGATGCGCGATGCGGAGCCCGTCTTCGCCGTGGTGGAGCGCAACCGGGCCCACCTGCGCGAGTGGCTGCCCTGGGTGGATCCGACGCGCTCGCCGGAGGACATCCGCCAGTTCATCTGCCGCGCCATCGCGCAGACGGAAGCCAACCGCGGCCCGCAGGCGCTCATCTGGGCGGGTGGGGAGATCGCCGGCTCGGTCGGGTTCCACGCCATCAACTGGCCAAACCGAAGCACCAGCATCGGGTACTGGCTCGACGCAGCCTTTCAGGGGAAAGGCCTGATCACGCGCTCCTGCGCCTGCCTGCTCGACTAAGCCTTCGAGGACCTGATGCTGCACCGCATCGAGATCCGCTGCGGAACGGGCAACCACAGGAGTTGTGCGGTCCCGGAGCGTCTGGGCTTCAAGCGGGAGGGCGTGGCGCGCGAAGCCGAATGGGTGAACGACCACTGGGTGGACCTGGTGGTCTGGTCGATCCTGCAGCAGGAGTGGAAGAGGTAGGTATTCCGCTTCAATCCCCTGCCCGGGCCCTGCGTTCCCCGCGGGCGCCGAGCCACCGGTCCAGGGTGGATGACAACTCCGCCAGGCGCACCGGCTTGCCGAGGTAGTCGTCCATGCCGGCCGCGAGACAGCGCTCCACGTCGCCGGGGATGGCATTGGCGGTCATGGCGATGATGGGGAGGCGCGGGGCGCGGCCTTCCCGCCGGCGGATCTCTGCGGCCGTCTGGTAGCCGTCCATCCCCGGCATCTGGCAATCCATCAGCACCAGGTCGAACCGGCCCGCGGAGAGCGCCCCCAGCGCCGCCTGCCCGCCGGAGACCACTTCCACGGCGTAACCCAAGCCTCGCACCGCCCGCGAGGCCACGATCTGGTTCACCGGGTTGTCCTCGATGATGAGAATTCGAAAGCCCTCCGGCGTGGGTTCCGGGACCGCGGAGAGGGCGCATGCGGCCTTCCCCGTGGGCAGCAGGAACCAGAAGGTGGAGCCCCGCCCCGGTTCACTCTCGGCCCCCAGGGAACCGCCCATTAACACCACCAGCCGGCGCGCCAGCGCCAGCCCGAGCCCCATTCCGCCGTGCTCCCGCGCGCTGCGCGAATCGCCCTGGCTGAAGGGCAGAAACAGCCGTCCCATCGTCTCCCGGCCCATCCCGACTCCCGTGTCGGCCACCCGGAACAGCGCGGCACGGGCTTCCAACGGATCGCCGGCCGCCGCCAATTCCACCCGCACCCCTCCCCGGCGCGTGAACTTCAAAGCGTTGTCCACGAGACTCGACAGGACTTGCCTCACCCTCGGCGGGTCACCCTCCACCATCTGCGGCGCCCGGGGCGCGATCACCGCCTGGAGCGTCAGGCCCTGCGCCCGGGCGCGAGGTGCGAACGCGCCGGCCACCTCTTCCACCATCTCGCGCGCGTCGAAGGAAACGCGCTCCAGGGCCAGGGATCCCGCCTCGATCCGGGAGAAGTCGAGAAGGTCGTCGATCATTGCGGAGAGCGTCGCGGAACTGCGATCGATCGCGGCGACCATTTCCCGCTGGTCCGCCTGCAAATCCGTACGGGCCAGGATTGCCGCCATCCCCGAAATGCCGTTCAACGGGGTGCGCAGCTCGTGGCTCACGTTGGAGAGGAACTCGGCTTTGGCGGAATCGGCCCTGGCCGCCATTTCCTGCGCCCGCCGGGTGCGGCGCGCCTGCCACCAGAGAACGCCCAGGAATGCCGGCAGACTAAGAGCCATCACCGCCGCCAGATCCGCCCTCCAGGCGCCGGCGTGGACGAGCGCGTAGAATTCGCGGGCGCCGTCCGGATCCGGAAGGCGTGCGACGAGCAGTGCGCCGAGGGAGCATGCCGCGGCCCCGGCCGCTACGCAGCCCCGCATCAGCCAAAGAGACATCTCATTGATCTCTCTTCGGCCGAAACCCGAAAAGCTGTATCGGAGATTTCCGTGGCAACCGGAGGTGGAGTGAACCTCCGGCCGGACCCAGAGGGCGCCCCGCCCGCTTTCGTGCGGCATGATGCCGGCAGGAAAGCCGGCATGGCAGCCCGGAGGCCCACTCCACATTGCAACCGCTTACCGGTGGGTTTCGGGAGAGCGCAAGCCAGCGAGCCTCAACTCGCCGCCTAGCGGCGCGGCGAGCGCGGTCCGGTACTCCGGGTGGGGGGCTTCAGATGCGCCGGAGCCCCGGCGAGTTCGCTGAGCGTGAGCACGAATCCGTCGGTGATCCCCCCGAAGTAGGATTGCGCCGCGGCGCCCGCGGAGGGCAATCCCAGGTTCGTGTAGCCGCCCACATAAAGTTCGCCGTTCAGCCCCAGGGTCAGACCCGTGGCCACGTGAATCCCCGTGGCCCCCAGAAAGGTGGAGAACTGGATCCCGTTCCTGCCCGGCGTTCCGGGCTGCAGCTTGGCGACGAACACGTCGATGCCGTTGCCGAAATCGGGCTGCGGCGCGTCGGGCGTGACCGGAAAATCTCCCGAGAGAGTATACCCCGTGACGTACACGCTGCCGGCTTTATCGGCGGCGATCCCGTACGCCACCTCGGAATGCGACCCGCCCAGGTACGTCGAATACACAACCGGGTTCGCCTGCTGGGAAAAGTCGAGAATCGAAACGAAGGCGTCGCCGCTGCCTCCCGGCGAGGTCTGCACGGCGTCGGGCGTGACCGGGAAATCCGCCGACAGCGTGAAGCCCGTCACCAGCAGCCTGCCCTTGGCGTCCAGCGCGATCTTGCGCGCCTCGTCGAGATCGGACCCGCCGAAATACGTGTCGTACACCAGGGAGTTCACACCCGACTGGTTCATATCCATGATCCCGAGGACCGTATCGGTGTAGCCCTGGAGAGCGTTCCGGTACGAGGCGCCGGCCAGCGGGAAGAGCGTGCCGTTGGTGGTGATAGCGAAATATACGCGCCCGTCCGGACCTACCGCGATATCACGGCCGTCGTCCTGAAGTTCGCTCCCCAGATAAGAGGAATAGAGCAGCGCGCCGGCGTTGGGATCGATCTTGCACAGGAAGGCGTCGCGGCTCCCGTACAACACGGCCGCGTAAGCGTTATCGGTCACCGGAAAATCGCCGGATTCGGTCGTCCCGATGACGTAAATCATTCCGTCTTGGTCCACCGCGATGCCCCGTCCATAGTCGGCGTCGGTTCCTCCCAGGAAGGTGGAGTACCACAGCGCGTCCGTGCCCGACGCGGCGGGATTCAGTTTCGTCACGAAAGCGTTGAAGGTGGTGCCCAGAGGCTCCGATTGGATCGGCGTGCCGGCCAAAGGGAACGTGCCGGAAGTCGTGGTTCCGGTGATGTAGATGAAGCCTCCCGCGTCCACGTCGATGCCCGAAGGGATGTCGTCCGCGCTGCCGCCGAAGTAGCTGACGTAGGCCGGATCGTACCCGCCCCCGGCGTTGACGTTGGCCACGATGATGAACACGTCGGCCGAGCCTGCGCCCGCGCCGGCGTTCGTATTCTGGTAAGAGCCGTCGCTCGCCGCCATATCGCCGGTATTCGTGTTGCCGGCCATATAAAGCTTCCCGCCGGGTCCCATCTTGATGGCGTTCACCTGGTCCGTGCCGGTTCCGCCGATGTAGGTGGAGAGAACCAGGAGCGGATCGACGATCAGCGGCCGCGAACGATCGTAGCGTCCCACCCGGAGCGTCGCGGCGCCATGGTCCAGGACATAGCCGCCGGCGATTTCGGCGCGGGCCCCGGTTCGCGGGTCTTCCTGATACACGTACGGCTTCTTTTGCAGCAGGCGTCCCGCGGCGCAGTCCACCGCCAGGTCGCCACCGGAGGTGATGGAGACCGATTCCGCGCCGCGGAAACGGATGCGGATGGCGCGCGGGTCGGCGCCGGGCGCGATGTGGAAATCGTACTCCAGCCGCCCCTGGTTGCCGTAATAAACGGCGTCCACCCCGGGATAGACCTCGCGGTAGCGGACGCGCGAATAGTTGGGCACGCCTGTGCGCCACTGTGCGCGGGCGCCGATGAAATAATCGACCCGTGTGGGCAGCGGATCCACCCCCTCGATTCGCGGCGCGGGGTTCGATCCCGCCAGGGAGAGGGCGACCCGCCTGGCGCCGGGGAACGAAAACGCCGGGCCGGCCGCGGTGAACAGCAGGTTGTACGCGCCGGCGTGGGCGGCGTAGCGCACAGCCGGGTCCCACTGGCCCGCATTGGCTTCAAAACGTAGCGGCAGACGCGCCAACCCGGCCTGCGCCCGCGAAACGTCGGCGTCAGGCGCCGGCGCCGCCGCGAGCGGCAATGCGGCGCCGAGGCAAATCAGAAAGCGAGACACGCGCATAAAAGTACGAATAGCCCCATTCCACAAAGCTGTGAAGTTATATTAAAGCATGGGGCGCGGAGCCTTTAAACTGGGCCGTTTGTTCACAGGCGTGCGCCGTGATTACACAGGAGATCGAGTGAAACTCCCCGCGATGATTTTAGGCGCCGCGCTGGTTGGGGCCGCGGCCGGTGAGATGGCGCTGGTGCAACCCAAAGACCTGGCCGCCCAGCTTCAGCGGAAAGGCGCGCAGCCGGTACTGATCCACGTCGGCTTTGGCGCGCTGTACCGCAGCAAGCACATTCCGAACTCGATCTACGCCGGTCCGGGCGCCACGCAGGCGCTGCGGGATTCCGTGGCCAAACTGCCCCGGCACGCCGAGCGAGATGGAGAGGTCCGCGGGCCCCACCATGACCACGTCGAGTCCCGGGACGGACAGCAGTTCGTCCGCACGCTCCACCGCCGCGGCGGTCTCGATCTGCGCCACGGCCAGGGTATTGCGGTTGAGATGCTCGATGATCTCGGCGAACGTGCGCGGCTCGAAGTCGATCATCCCCCCGCTGACGCCGTAGCCGCGCTTGCCCGCGGGCGGGAACCGCATCCAGCTCAGCGCCTCCGCCAGAATCGCCGGGTCCTCGACACGCGGAAGAATGATCCCCTGCGCCCCCGCATCCAGCAGCCGCGCCACGAGGGAATACAGCAGTTCGCCCACCCGCACGATGGGGGTGATGCCGGACGTCACCGAGGCCGCAACCATGTCCTGCACCGTCTCCAGGTCGAAGGCGCCGTGCTCCATGTCGATGAAGACGTAGTCGAACCCCGCCGCCGCGAAAGCGCGCGGGACTTCCGCCGACCGGTAGGCCTGGAGCCCGCACCCGAACACCGTTTCTCCCCGGTCCAGCCGCTCGCGCGTATGATTCACTCGCATGCCTACAGGGTAACCCAGGGATTCCGGCGGCGCCGCGGCGCCCGTGCCATAATCGCGGATATGCAAATTACCTGGCTTGGGCACGGCACATTCCGGTTTCAGCTACCCTCGGGCCAAGTCATCCTCATGGACCCGTGGATCGATGGCAATCCCGCATTCCCTAAGGGGTTCGAAATCTCGGGGGTGGACACCATCTGCATCTCTCACGGCCATTTCGATCACATCCACGACGCCGTTCCCCTGGCCCGGCGTTTCTCTCCGGAGGTGGTGGCCATTTTCGAAACCTGCCAGTGGCTCGAATCCAAAGGCGTGGAGAAAACCCGGGCCATGAACAAGGGCGGCTCGCAGAAAGTGGGCGACGTCACGGTGACCATGACGCACGCCATCCATAGCTGCGGAATCCTGGACGACGGCAAAATCATCTATGGCGGCGAGGCCGCCGGCTACGTGCTGCATCTTCCCGACGGCCGCTCGGTCTATTTCGCCGGCGATACGAACGTCTTTGGCGATATGCATCTGATCGAGCAGCTCTATCACCCGGAGCTGGTGTTCCTGCCCATCGGCGACCTTTTCACCATGGGCCCCAGGGAGGCGGCGATGGCCTGCCGGCTCCTGAAGCCGCGGCGGGTAATCCCCATGCACTTCGGCACGTTCCCGGCGCTCACCGGCCGCCCGGAGCAATTGCGCGAACTGGCGGCCGACCTGGAAATCGAGATCTGCGCACTGGAGCCCGGAAAGCCCGTCGAATGGTAATGGGTCGCGGTCAGTCGCGCCTGCCGTGCGCCCACGCATGGGCACATCCGGCCCTCACCGCGCCGCGATCTCGCGCGCCCGCTCCGGGTCCCATTCGAATTCGAGGCGATTCCAGCCGTTCGCGGCCGTCGCCGGCTCGGCGCGGCCGTTCCACGCGGCGTCCGCGCTGTGAACCACCAGCCCGCCCGCGTCGAACTGCGCCGGCGACACGCGGAACGATACCGGCACGCCGGGCAGCGCGCCGATCATCGAGCCCACGCTGGGATGCCCGCCATCGATTTCAACCACCCCGCGGCGCTCCAGGGATCCGGTCCAGATCAGCCGGCCTGAGCGGGGCGCCGGCGTGCTCCTGGCCGCCGGCGGCGGCGCCACGGGGACGTGCATCGGCGCGGAGAAAGGCAATTCCGCGTCGGCGCGTTCCGGCGCAACCGGGGGAGGCGGAGGCAAGGCCGGCAACGCCTCCGGGGCAGGAGCGGCTGGCGCGGGGACGACCGCCAGTCTCCGGACCACGGGAGGCGGCGCGGGCTGCTCCCGGGCCGCCGCCTTCTCGGCAGGCCGCGGAGGCGGTTCGCTGTCGCGATCCCGCACCGCTACGCCCGGCGGGGCGGCAACGGCCACGGCCGGCGCCGCCACGGCCAGGGCCGGGCGGGCAGGCGCGCCTCGGAAATGGAGCGATTCATCGGTCGATGCAACATGCAGGTGAATCAACGCGTCGCCGGAGTCCAGCGCGTAGGTCACGCTGCTCGAACGAAGCTGGTCCCCGTTCAACGGCAGCCGCACCCGCGACGCGCCGTCCTGGATCTCCAGCACGCCCGAGGATGCGGCCAGAACCGCGGACGACCGACGGTCCCAGTCGATCCGGATCTGGCCCGGAGCTACCCCGCGGGCGTGGAGGCCGAGATGCGGCGGCCCCGGCCGGGGAAGGAAAGCGATCGCAGGCAGAAAGACGAGCGCTACCGCCGCGACCGCCGCCGCGTACGGCCAAACCGTTCGATCGCCGCTCGCCCTCGCCGCGGCATCAAACGGAACCGGGACCGGAGGGCTCGCCGAAGGGAGCGTTCCACGGCGCTCGGGCACGATCTCCGGCCGTGTTCTGCGCCGCGGCGCCGGAACCGTAATCTCATCTCCCTCACCCGGCGCGCACAACTCCCCGCCCTCCTCCCGATAGAAGAAAGCCGCCCGTGCGCTCCCCATGCCCGAGGGACGCAGCACTACCGCGATCGCGCCCGGCTTCGGAAAAAACTCGCCGAACACCCTGCGGTCGTTTTCGTTCAACGCCAGCCCGCTGCGCGTGTGCGAGCCGTACCATCCCACCGGTTCCATTCCGGCCGGCGCTTCCGCCAGCAGCTTTCGGAATCGGGCGCGGTCGTCGCCGGAGAGCGCGAACCCCGGCCCGTGCGCGTGCTCGCAAGCCAACTCCGCGCACGCCAGTATGCGGACCGCGCCATTCCCGCGCGATCCAAACAGCGCGCCTCCGATTTCCAGGCCTCCATGACCGAAACGGAGCAGCCCTTCGACCGCGCTTTTTCGCAGTTCCTCCAGCACGGCGCACGAATACTCCACAATCGGAGAGGATTCTCCCGATCGCCACGTTTCGAAACCGGTTGTACGCTCCGGCGCCATTCCACAGGGCGCAATTGTGCGCTCTCATTCCAGCTTCGTCAGGCGCGAACGTATTTTCAATGCGCGCCACCGCCCCTCTGCTCATTTCCGTACAGCGGGTCACGCGGGGCACATTGTATAAGCAGAAACATGAGCCGCCACACCGTCCGCCATTGTGTTCTGTTTCTTACACCGCTGCTGGGCACGGCTCAGTCCCAGGCGCCCCCCCAGCCGGCATCCGGGATTCGAATTCGAATCGTACAGGGCGACGGCGCGATCAACAGCATCCGCCTGCGCCGCGGGCACGACCCCGTGGCGCAAATCGTCGATTCATCGGGCGAGCCGCTCTCCGGGGCGACGGTGACATTTCTACTCCCGGCCACGGGTCCCAGCGGCGCCTTCCGAGACGGCGGCCTGAGTTTCACGGCCCAAACCGACGCCAAGGGAGCCGCCATCCTTTACTCCACCGGGGCGGAATGCCGCTCCAGCGAAACGATCCAGGCGCTTGTTAACCTGGCCCTGACGGCCGGCCAGATCGGCAAAGTCGGGGCGGGGATCTTCGCCGTCACTGCCCACAACAACCTTCAGGGTGTCTGCGACATGGGGATGCTGCC
>JAIQFU010000618.1 GCA_020073115.1 Terriglobia bacterium | reverse complement strand
GCGGTCTCGTTCGTCGGCTCCACCCCCGTGGCGCGGCATATCTACGCCACCGCCGGGGCCCAAGGGAAGCGGGTGCAGGCGCTGGGCGGGGCGAAGAACCACCTGGTGGTGATGCCCGATGCCGATATGCCCAAAACCGTGGAGGCGATCATCGGCTCCGCATTCGGCGCCGCGGGCGAGCGCTGCCTGGCCGGCAGCGTACTGGTGGCCGTGGGCGATGCCGCCGAACCCCTCCTCGATCTTCTGGTGAAGCGCGTGCAGCGGCTGGCCGTCGGCGACGGCGCAAAGCCCGGCGTCGAAATGGGACCGCTGGTGACGGCGGAGCACCGTGAGCGGGTCACGGCCTACATCGAGAAAGGCATAGCCGAAGGCGCCAGCCCGTTGTGCGACGGCCGCCAAAACCGCGGCGACGGCAACGGTTTCTTCCTCGGGCCCAGCATTTTTGACCATGTCACGCCCCAGATGACCATTGCCCGCGAGGAGATTTTCGGCCCGGTGCTCTCCGTGATGCGCGTCCGGGACCTGGACGCCGCCATCGAACTGGTGAACCGGTCGCCATTCGGCAACGCCACCTCCCTGTTCACATCCAGCGGCAAGGCCGCGCGGGAGTACTCCGCGCGCGTGGAGGCGGGAATGGTCGGGATCAACGTGGGGGTGGCGGCTCCCATGGCCTTCTTCCCGTTCGCCGGATGGAAGAACTCGTTCTTCGGAGACCTCCACACCCACGGAAAAGACGCGGTGGCCTTCTATACCGAGCAGAAAGTGATTATGAGCCGCTGGTATTGAAGTACGCGACAGTACTCAAAGTACTGCCAAGATAAGCGGATAATGAGGTAGAATTATCTTTGCGGTTCCGGGCAAATCAGGCTCCAGCCCTCACACTCCTGTTCCTCTTCAGCCCGGGACCGCTTTTCCTTTCTCCGCCAGGCGGCCAGAGACGGCTGCCCGGCCCACTGCGCTAAACTCGGGAATGGATCTTGCGGGGGCGTAGCTCAGGTGGATAGAGCAACGGCCTTCTAAGCCGTAGGTCGTGCGTTCGAGTCGCACCGCCCCTACCACGGGAACAATATGATTCGCTTTGCGACCGCCGCCCTGGCTCTGACGGGTGCGGCGTTCGCCCAGGCGCCCTCGCCGGAGGACCAGCGCGCCTTCCTGGAGAAGGCGCGCGCGGTCGCTCTCGCCTATTCGAATCTCCTGCCCGATTTCGTCTGCACGGAAGTGATCGAGCGGTCCTCGGACGAGTTCGGCTCCATGCGCTTCCTGGATACGCTGGAGGTCCAACTCACGTATGCGCAGAAGAAGGAAGACTACAAGCTGATCCTGGGTGGAAAGGTCTCGAATCTGCCCTTGGAGTCCTACTGGGGAGCGTTGTCTTTCGGGGAGTTCGGCAGCACGGTCCGCGGCATTTTTGAGCCGCAGTCGAGGACGGAGTTCCGATGGGAAAAAGCCGCGGAGACGAAGAAGTCGCGCACCTATGTCTATTCCTACCGCGTTCCCCGCGCCTCCTCTCGTTTCACTCTGGCCCATAAATTGGAGACGGAGCGCGTGGCTGCCATCGGGCTCCGCGGAAGGCTCGAGATTGACGCCGAAACGGGCATGGTGCTCCGTCTGACGGCGGATGCCGACGAGATCCCCGCCGATTTCCCGGTCCTCCAGTCCAAGCGGGTGATCGAATACGCGTTTGTCGATGTCGGCGGGCGGCGCTATCTGCTGCCCGCGCGTGCGGAGACGCAGATGTCTACCCTCAGCCACCGCCGGAGCCGGGCCAATTACGTGAACTACCGGAATGCGGTGCAGTTCCGCGCGTACCGGAAATTCGAGGTCGAATCGACAGTCAACTTCGGCGACGACATCAAGTAACGCCGCCTGTCTTCGCCGGCGATCATTTTCCCGGGAGCGTAACCCTGCGCGTGTCGCCGGCGGCGTCCTGGACCGCCTCCGTTTTTCCCGTGGGCGCCGCCGGCAGGTTGGAGGACCGCGCCACCTCCGCCTGCGGCGCACGTTGGGCGGCGATGGCTTTCTGCAAAGTCTCCTCCGGAATGGACAGAGCGAGATGGATGGCGCTGTTCTCGGCGCGCAGGTCGAGGCGTGCTTCGCTCCCCGCCGGCAACTGGGCCGCCAGCATGGTCTTCAGAAGCTGGATCGACGCGCTCAGCTTCGCCATATCCCGGGGCGAGCGGACGTGCAATTCGGCGATGGCTTCCAGCCCGCGTCCCAGCCTGGCGCCGAAGGAGAAGCGGTCGATGGACTGCAGCGATTCGGCGCCGGCGGCGGACAGCTTCATTCCAGGGAGCGGATTGCCGGCGCCCCAGATGTCGTAGCGGGCGCGGAGTTCGGCCGTGCGCGCCGCCAGGGCCGGGTCGAGCGCCGCCGCCCGGGCGCCCCGGGCGCCGCGGTCGAGGGCCCCCCGGATCAGCGGTAGGCTGCCGGCCAGCATGGGGCCTTGTTCGACGAAGGCGATGGCCTGTCCGGAGCCTTCCGGGGTTTGCACGATCACCGCATTCCGGTAGGGCTTGCCGCGGGACGCGAACGCCGCGGGGTCGAACTTCCCCGTGATGACCGCCAGCGACGGCGGGTTCTGGCCTGCCCCGGTGGAGGCGATCAGAATCTCGTCTACATCGCGGAAAACGTCGAGCCCGGCCAGAGGCGTCTGCCCCAGAAGACCCGAAATTCTCTCCTGCGCGTTATGCGCGATGCCCTGGGATGCCAGGGCGTCGATCAGGGCCCGCACGCGAACGCCGATCACCACGCGCGTGCCCGGAGGAAAGTAGCCCGGAAGGACGGCGGGAGGGGCAGTCTCGCTCGTCTGGCCGGAAAGACACGCCAAACCGCCGGTCCCAACGCTGCTCACCGCCAGAAGGCAGACCACGAGGGCCCGCGAGATTCGAAGCCGGCTCATCTTTCGATCCTGCGCGCCGGCGCGGCCAACGTCCAGATTCCCGAAGGTTAGTACCGGTCGCCGTCAAAAGCCCGGCGGGCGCTCGCCGGCCACGCCGAACGCGCGCTCCAGGGCGAGGCCCGCGCGCCCCAGCGCACCCTCGTCGAAGAGTCGTCCGATGAGCGTGACGCCGTGGGGTGTGCGCCGCGGGGGCGAGAAGCGGGGGAGAGGATGCGCGGGGTCCGGCGCCCAGTCGCTACGCGCCTGCGAAACTTCCACGAAGCCGGCGCGCAGGGTGAGCGAGGGATGCCCCGTGAAATTGGCGATGGTCAGCATCTCATCGCGCAGTGAGGGAACCAGCAGCACGTCCACTCGGGAAAAAACGCGCGCCATCTCCTGGGCTACGGCGCGGCGGAGGCGGTCGGCCTGCACGAAATCCACCGCGGAGAGGAAGCGGGCCTGGCGGAAGAGGTTGGGCCAGGCATCGGGGACCTGGGCCTTGAGTTGCCTCAGGCCGCCGGCGAGAGTGAACTCCTCGAACGCGGCGGCGGCTTCGGCGAAGAGGATCAGGTTGAGCGAGCCGTAGGGCCAATCGGGCAGCGACACCTCCACCGGAATCATGCCGAGTTTGCGCGTGGTTTCGAAGGCCGCACGGTCCACATCGGTGGCCGGGGCTTCTTTCATCCACCCGGGGACGTAGCCGACGCGCAGGCCGGCCGCCGGCGCCGCGGCGTCGAAATCGAGGCGGGAGGGCACGCTGGAGACGTCGCCGGGGTCGGGTCCGGAGATGGCCTGCAAAACGAGGAAGGCGTCCTCCACCGCGCGAGTCATCGGCCCCAGCTTATCGAGCGACCAGCAGAGCGTCATGGCGCCGGTGCGCGGCACGCGCCCGAAAGTGGGGCGCAACCCGGTGATCCCGCAGCGCATAGACGGACTGACGATGCTGCCCTCCGTCTCGCTGCCGATGGCGAAGCCGACGAGGCCCGCCGCGGTGGCGGCGCCGGGGCCGGCGCTCGAACCCGAAGAGCCTTCTTCCAGCAGCCATGGGTTCATCGTCTGGCCCCCGAACCAGATGTCATTGAGCGCCAGCGCGCCCATGCTCAGCTTGGCCAGCAGGACGGCGCCCGCTGCATGAAGGCGCTTCACCACCGCGGCATCCGCGGCGGGGATACGGTTGCGATAAGGCTCGGCGCCGTAGGTGGTGGGGATGCCGGCGGTGTCGAGCAGGTCCTTAGTCCCCCACGGGATGCCGTGCAGCGGTCCGCGGTAGCGTCCGGCGGCGATCTCGCGGTCTGCCTGCCGCGCCTGTTCCAACGCCAGGTCTCGCGTGAGCGTGATGACGCACCTCAGCTTGGGGTCGAAGCGCTGCAAGCGGTCCAGATAGATGCCGGTGAGCCGCTCGGAAGTAAGCTGGCGCGTCTCGATCCAGCGGGAGAGGCGCCAAACCGGCGCGAAAGCGATCCCGTCGTCGTTCGATGGTAGCTGCCCGGGCACGGCCTCGCTGCGGGTGAAACGATCGCGGGCGGGGCCGGCCGGCTGCCCCGGCAGCAGGGGATCCCATCGCAAGGCGGGGGCGAGAGAATCCGGCGGAGCGAACTTACGAGGTCCGGCGCGGCGCTCGTACAGGCCCGCCATGGTCCGGCGCCAACTGCCGGCCGCCATTTCGCGCTCCGCCCCGCCAAGCGGAAACTGCGCCAGTTTCTCCGCTTCGGCGAAGGTGGCCTGGGAAACGGGCGGGCCGACTTCCGGGGCGGCGCCGAACGCCGGCGGCGCTCCGGGAGGAAGAGCCGCCGAATCGGGCGTGGATTTGCGGCAGGCGGCAGCGGCGGCCGCCATGAGAGCGGCGCCGCCGCTGAGGAATCCCCGGCGGGAGTCAGGCATGTTTTCTCCGAAGCCCATTGTAATGTGGCGTGGGCATTCCTGCCCGCAGTGTCGGCAGTCGTGCCGACATCCGGTCCCCGCGAACCCAGGGGCCGGATGTCCACACGTGCGCCCGATTCGGTCCCGCCAATCTGAAATAATACGAATCGTGGAGAACAAGAGCCATAGATCATCCTTCATCCGTTACTTCGCCATGGGACTGGCTCTGGCCTTGATTCTGCTGTTCGGGTCGGGGCGGGCAGGCTGGTTCCGGGCGTGGATTTACGTGGGGATCACAATGGGCATTCAGGTGGTCACGGGAATCGCGCTCGTGCGGCGGAGTCCGGATTTGCTCGTGGAGCGGTCCAGAATGCGGAAAGGCACGAAGCGGTGGGACAAGTGGCTGGCGCCCCTGGTCGCGCTGTTCGGCCCGCTGGCCTTGTGGTGCGTGGCGGCATGGGACGTTCGGGGCCACTGGCCGCCGCCCGTCCCGGTGGCGTGGAGCGGCGGCGTTCGCCGTCTGCGTGGCCGGCATCCTGCTGACCTTCTGGGCCATGGTGACCAACCGTTTCTTCTCGGCCACGGTGCGCATCCAGGAGGATCGCGGTCACGTGGTCGTCGATGGCGGGCCGTACCGCCATATGCGTCATCCGGGCTATGTGGGCGCGCTGGCGTTCACCGTCGCCTCCCCCGTGGCGCTGGGCTCGTGGCTGGCCCTGATTCCGGCGGTCCTGACCTCCGCCCTGCTGGTGGTCCGCACGGCGCTGGAAGACCGGACTTTGCGGCGAGAGTTGAACGGCTACCGGGAATACGCGAACCGGGTACGGTATCGCCTTGCGCCGGGCGTCTGGTAGCCCTTACCGCGGCTTCTGAATGACGTGCTGCTCCGCGACCTGGCGGAAAAACGTGAGGACCTGCGCGGCGTCGTACTGGCGGGCGGGCTCCAACTCGCCCTGGTTGGTCATCCCTACCGGCTTGCCGTTTGGAGCGAAAAACGCGGCCGCCGGCACGCCCTTGGCGAGGGTCACCCCCAACTCTTTCGCAATATCGAGGTTGGCGTCCCTTTCCCCGATGTTGATGTTGACCACCTCGAAGCGTTTTTCCACGTATTCGCGCACCGGGGATTCGTGGATCCGCGCGTCCAGAGCCCGGCAGTCGGGACACCAGTTGCCGCCGAAAACCACCATTAACAGCTTGCCGGAATGCCGGGCGCGGTCCCGCGCCTTCTGGAGATCGGAAGCGGCATTGGCCGTCGGCGGATAGGGATCGGCCGCGGCGAAGGCGAGCGAGAGCGATGCAGCCAAAGCAGAAGCCAGCACCAAGCGGCGGGAAACGGAAGCCATAGGACGATCATACTCCACAACCGTACGACAGACGGCCTGTCCCGCGGAGCGCGGGTGCGGCAGGCGAATCGCTTCCCCACCCTCTCTGCCCCCGCGGCGTTACACGGTACACTGGTGCATCCATGGACCTCCACGCCTTCGTCAGTGCGGTCTCGCGTGGGTTCCGGCGGCGGCGGATGGAGCGGTTCGCCCGCGAGTTCGGGCTTACCGAACAGACCCGCATCCTGGACGTGGGCGGGACGCCGGATTGCTGGCGGCTGCTCCGCGTCAGGCCCCGGGTAACTCTCCTCAACATGCCGCGGGCCAAGGATGAGCTGGGCGAGGGCTATCTATGGGTGGCGGGAGACGGGCGGGCCCTTCCGTTCCGCGACGGCGCTTTCGACGTGGTCTTCAGCAACTCGGCCATCGAGCACGTGGGCAGCGCCGCGAGCCAGGAGGCGTTCGCGCGGGAGGCGGCGCGGGTGGGCCGCGGCTTCTGGATTCAGACGCCCAACCGCTGGTTTCCCGTGGAACAGCACCTGCTCACCCCCTGCATCCACTGGCTTCCGAAACGCTGGCAGCGGGCCGTCGTCCCCCGGTGCAATGTGTGGAGCGCGCTGGCGCGCGTCACGCCCGACCGGCGGCGGTTCTATATCCAGCATTTTTTGGCCGACGTGCGGCTCCTGGGGCCCGGCGAAGTCCGGGCGCTGTTCCCCGCGGCGCGGCTGGTGCGCGAGCGGTTCTGCGGGATTACCAAGTCGCTGATCGCGTGCCGGCGTGAGTCCCCGGCACGGGAACTCCCTTCCCCGGCTGCGAGAGAGAAATGACCGCCGTTCCGTCCGCTCCGGGCTTCACTTTCACGGTGAAGCGGCGCGTATCGGCCTGGTAGCTGAGGAACTGGACGCTCCCGCTCTGCGCCGAAACGGCGGGCGGGGCGGGCGAATAACCGTGAAGGATGCGCGATCCCTCGCCGTCGGCGAAGGCCACGGTGACGCGCGCCACCCCATCGTCCTCCAGCGCCGGCACCCTCTTCTTCCCCAGGGAGACGAACTGTCCCTTGTCTCCCAGGACGGCGATTCCCGAAGGACCGACGGGAGCGACGATCAGATACGACCTTCCGTCTACAATGGGCGCGTCGATCACATCCCCCGGTCCGGCCACGTAGCCGGAGCCCGTGAAATAGCTGTACACGTAGGACATGCCCTGGACGCCGAGTCCGGAGAGCTGGAACTCGGCCCGCGTATCGCCCCCCTGCGGGTAGGCAAAAACATAGTATGCCCGCAGCCCGTGGCCGAAATCCGTATAGGTGGAGGCGACCATCGGCTTGGCGAGCGATTGCGCATCGTCCAGAAAACTGGAATCCAGAGGCGCCAGCGGCGCGTCCGGCTCCACGATCACCCCGTCCGCCGAACGATGCGGACCCCACCCTGAACCTGGTGGGCTACTGGACCGACGCCGGCGCCACCTATTACTACCG
>JAIQFU010000617.1 GCA_020073115.1 Terriglobia bacterium | reverse complement strand
GTGCTCGATGACGTGGATCGCGGTGATGCGGTCGAAGGAATCGCCGGCGAAAGGGTAAGGGAACCGGTCCAGGTCCACCAGCACATCGGCGCGGCTGGCGGGATTCCGGTCGATTCCGATGGAACCGGGCTGCTTGCGGATCCCGCAGCCGACGTCGAGGATTCTCATTCGCGCTGGACTGTCGTCAGGCACTCTTCCAAAGTCTCGATGGCGAAATCGCACTGGTCGCGGTTGATCACCAACGGCGGGCAGAGCCGGATGGTGTTGTCGCCCGCGCCCAAAATCAGCAGCCCGCGCCGGAAGGCGAGTTCCACCACCTTGTCGCGCAGCCGCGGCGCTTTCTCACGGGTCCGCTGGTCCCGCACCAGTTCGACCCCGATCATCAAACCCAGCCCGCGCACCTCGCCCACCACCGGGAAGCGCGCCGGCCAATCGCGCATGCGTTCCCTCAGGTACGCGCCCATCCGCGCGGCGTTCTCCACCAGGCCCTCTTCGAGCAGGGCGATGGTGGCCAGGGCCGCGGCGCAGGACACCGGGTTGCCCCCGAACGTGGAGGCGTGAGCCCCGGGCGGCCAGGTCATCAGGTCCGCGCGCGCCACCGTGGCCCCCAGCGGCATCCCGCTGGCGATTCCCTTGGCCACGGCCAGGATGTCCGGCACGGCGTCGAAATGCTCCGCCGCCCACATCTTTCCGGTGCGCCCCATCCCGGACTGCACCTCGTCGAAAATCAGAAGAATACCATTTTGTTTGGCCACGCGCGCGAGTTCGTCAAAGAACTTCTTGGGGGGAACCACGTACCCGCCCTCGCCCTGCACCGGTTCCACCACGATGGCCGCGGTCTCTTCCGCCGGCGCCACCGTCTTCAGAATCGTGTTCTCGATGAAGCTTACGCACTCCACCGCGCAGCTTTCCGGCTCCTGGCCGAACGGACAGCGGTAGCAGTACGGGTACGGCGCATGGACCACTCCCGGGACCAGCGGCCCGAAACCCGCGCGCTGCACGGCCTTGCGCGCGGTCAGCGACAGCGCGCCCATGGTCCTGCCGTGGAACGCGCCGTAGAAGGCGATGATCTTGTCGCGCCCGGTGGCGTAGCGCGCCAGCTTAATGCAGCCTTCCATGGCCTCCGCCCCCGAGTTGCCGAACGAGACCCGGCGGGAAACCTCCCCGGGGGCGATTTCCACCAGCTTTTCCGCCAGAGCGACCATTTCCTCGTAATAAAAGTCCGTGCCGGACATGTGGATCAGCCGCGCCGCCTGCTTCTGTATAGCCTCCACCACCCGCGGATGGCAGTGCCCCGCCGCAACTACCGCGATTCCCGCGTTGAAATCGAGAAAGCGGTTGCCGTCCACGTCCTCGATGAGCGCCCCCTCGCCGCCCGCCACCACCAGCGGATAGCACCGGGTGTATGAGGGCGATACCGCGGCCGCATCCCGCTCGATGATGGCGCGCGCAAGGGGTCCGGGCACGGGACCAAGGAGGTTCGGAAGACACGGAGACGCCTGTTCCAAAATTTTGCCCATACCAATCTCCTATTGAGTTTTCTGAGTTGAAGGTGTGCGCACGAAGTGCGCGCCGAGGGGGCGGCGCCAGGCTAATCGGAGCCGAACAGGCCCGGCCGGGATGCGGAGGGCGTGGTCTCCATGACCCTATTCTATGCCCACTCCGGGCGCGTGGTGTAGTTCTCGGGTAATGTTCGTCCCATAACATACCGCCGGACTGTAGTTTCTTCCCGTTATGCCGGCCCCGCACGATGGAAACACAGGGTTTTGCACTTTGGCCCCTGTTTTGCACTTTGGGACGTAGTATGTCTCGAAACTGGATTTGCCTCGCTCTTCTGGCCTTGCTCGCCGGGTGCTCGAACAAGGGACCCCAGCCGGCCGCCCGGAATTCGCAGCAACCCGCCGCCCAGGCGCTGCCGGGCCAGCCCGCGAATGGCGCGGCAGCCAATCCGGAGCCGGTGGCGCCGCCGCCGGCCGGGAACGGCGAAGCGGAGCCGCCGCGTTCCTCCGCCGCGTCGGCCGAGGCGCCGGAGCGCGCGGCGATCGAGATCCCCCGCGGAGTACCGCTGCACGTACGCCTCGACCAAGCCTTGAGTACGAAAAGCAATGGTCCGGGCGACCGCTTCCGCGCCACCCTGTCCCACCCCCTGGCCGTGGATGGGCGGACCGTGCTCCCCGCAGGTACGGTTTTCACCGGGCATATTACCGATGCCGCGGCTTCCGGCCGGCTAAAGGGCCGCGCCGTGCTGTCGCTGACCCTCGACGGGTTCCATCATGACGGCCGGGAGTACCGCATCCAAACCGGCCGATTGGTGCGGGTGAGCGCCGCTCACAAGAAACGGAACCTGGGGTTCATTGCCGGTGGTTCGGGTCTGGGAGCAGTGATCGGGGCCATTGCCGGCGGTGGGAAGGGGGCGGCCATCGGCGCGGCTGCCGGGGCCGGGGCCGGAACCGCCGGCGCATACGCCACGGGGAAGCAGAACGTCGAATTGCCGGCCGAAGCGGCCCTCACGTTTTCCCTTCAGGCGCCAGTGCGCCTGTAGGCGGTACCGCCGGTGGTCGGTTTTCGCCACCGGTTCTTTTGCGCGATACGCAAACCACCCCCGGCGGTGCTCGCTACCTCGGCGGCGCAGCCGTGGAGCCTGCCCACGCGCCTTTCATCATCTCCCGCATCACGACTTTCCAGCCTTCGGCGGACATCCGGTTCTGCATCTGCTGCATGCCGTCCTTGAGAATGGCGACGCGTTCCGCCCACAGCGCCTTCGACCGGGCTTTGTCCGGCCTCACACCCAGCCGAAGCGTCTCGTTTACCATTTCCTGCCCGCGCCGATCGAGATCCTGTAGCTTGGCATAGGTCGCGTCGCCGATCTCGCGATA
>JAIQFU010000616.1 GCA_020073115.1 Terriglobia bacterium | reverse complement strand
ATCCAGAGGGCGTGGCGCCGCACTATTTCCTGATGTGGAGCATTACCGGTAAGGAGAAGCGGAGTCATTGGTTTCCGTCGATTGAGACGGCGGTCGAGTTCGCCACCACGACGACGGCCGATGCCGTCTACTTCGGCTTGGGGTTGTCCCCTCGCGACTTCGGGCCGTACGCCCGATGCAAAGCTGACGAGATTGCCGCGATCCCCGGCTTGGCCTGCGATCTGGACGTTTATTGCCCCGGCGTGCACGAGAAGGACGGCTTGCCGCCCAACCTGGACGAGGCGCTGCGGATCTTGCCGGAGCGGTTCCCGCCGAGCATCGTCTGGAGTACTGGGCACGGGATTCAGGCCGCGTGGTTATTCAAGGAACGGCAGGATCTGACCTCGCAGGACGAGCGCGACCGCACCGCCGCACTCTCGCAGAGGTGGCACACGTATCTGGCGGGTGAGGCCAAGCGGGTCGGTTACACCATCGACGCCGTTCACGATCTCTCTCGGGTCCTGCGGTTGCCTGGCAGCATGAATCAGAAGGTTCCGGACGATCCCCATCCGGTGCAGGTCATCCAGGACTCCGACCAGCGGTACGATCCCAGCGACCTGGAGAACATTCTCGACACGTTTGGCGTGCCGGAAATCGAGGTCAAGAGCCGGGATGATCGCGGCCGGTTGGAGTTGGGCGACCTGCGCGTCACCCCGCGCGTGGAACTGTCTCCGGAGGTCAAGCAGAAACTCGACACGCTTCTGGTGAACGACTCCGACTTCGCTCGGGCTTGGCGCCGGGAAAAGCGCATGAAGGATAACTCCTGGTCGGGGCACGCCATGTCGATCACCAACATGCTGGCCTACGTGAATTTCTCCGACCAGGACATCATCCACATTCTGTCGGTCCACCGCCGCGAGCACGGCGATGCTGGCAAGCGGCAACCGAAGCCTCTCTCCTGGTTTACGGTAACCATCGGCAAGGCGCGGAAGTGGGCCAGCGAGCAACAGGAGCAGGACCGGAAACGCGAACGGCGGGAGGCACAGCAGAAGGAAGCCGAAACGCACGAGGCCCAGGAGCGCGTGCTGATCGCGGAGGTCTGCACCGGGGAACCGGAGGCGCAGAAGGTGCTGCGCGACCTGCTCGAACTCGACGTGCGGCGCCTCGTTCAGATCGGCAATGATGTCGAACCCGGCTACCGCCTCGAACTCGCGGACGGGAGGGTTGTAACCATCCCGTCGCTCGCGGCCATGACGAGCTTTGCGGCGTTCAACCGCTACATCTGGCGCTACCTCCGGACTGCGCTGCCGGGGAAGGCGAAGAAGCAGTGGCGCGCGGTGAGCATCGCGCTCGCGAAGCTGATCGTCGTGGAGGACACGGGCTTGGGCCGGATTGAGTTGATGCTCGCGGACCTGGGAGAGTACTTTGCGACTGCGAGCCACTCTATCTTTGAACATTACCCCGTGGAGGACTTCCCGAATGGCCCACCGTTCGAAGGCGGGCGATACACCGGGTGGCGCGGATGGCTCGTCCGCGCGGAATCAAAAGCGGAGTACCTCATCGCTCTTACCTTCGTCGCACGTCCGCGGCGAGACGTGAGTTCGATCCCCGGCGTGTACTACCTTCCCAGCGATGAGGAGCAGGTGGCGGCGGGGACTGAGGACGCCGGAGCTGGGCGCGTGGTTTTCAGCGGTCCACATCTGTACGACTGGCTGCGCCAGCACAAGGACCGCAAGTTCGAGATCGACGAGTTGAACCGGCGCCTGGTTGATGCCGGATTCCGCTTCCGCGACACCGCCCTGGAGTGCGGCGTTCGGTTGCGCCGGGTGTGGAGAGGCGCGCTTTCCGATGCCACAGTGGACGACCATCAGTTTGCGCGCATGGACGAACTGGTGCGGCAGGAAGGGAAAGCCCAAATGCGGCGGTCGGTGGTCCAGTGAAGGTCGCACCCAAAATACCCGCGCACCCTTCTCCCAGATGAAATCTAGTCTTTCTTGTGCAGCACGTTGCAGCAGACGACGAACGAGATTTGATTCTCGGGTATTTTGGGTATTGGGATATTAGTTCTTCTGTTTCAACCACATACGCCGTGGTACAGGGATGGGTACAAGGCGGGTATGTTTGGGTATTCCAGATCCACAAAGGACAAACTCACCGTCACGAGATCAGGTGCTGGTGTTATGAATTCCTTTGTCGTCAACAACTTGGATTTCAGCCCAGTTAAGGAGGGAGACGCTTCGGCGTCCAGCCGTACCCAAGCCGTGTGGGTATTCCGGCTGGATGAGAGGGTAACGACGTGGGTATTGCCCGCACGGCGCCGTGCTCCCGGCAGGTCGAGGTCCACACCCGAACTTTAAGGTACTGGTTCGCCATCAAATCGGGACGTTTACCCGATGGCACAACCTCAACGTGGGTAGAAGAATTTTGAGGCGGTCGGAGCGGTCAGGGCGCGGCGGGCGCGCCTAGCACCCCGGCCTGGCGGGTGGTGCAACGCGCCAACCACCTGCCTGACAGCCCGATGGGGGCCACGTGTGGCGCAACGGGGCGGCGGCGTGGACGGCGGCGTAGAACGTGACCGCCTGCCGCTTGAAGTAGAAGGGAAAACGATGAGTCAACGACGGATCAAGGGACGACGCGGCGCTGTCCCCGAGTATGGGTTGGTCTACCGCGATCATGACGGAAGGATGCGGCGCCAGACCTGCACGTCTTGCGCCTGCGATGTGGCGGCGTTCACGAGGCTTTGCGTTAAGCTCGGCCGCGACCTGCCGAAGATCGACCTCGGGGAGATGATCGAGCGGTTCAAGATCGAGAACTCCCCGGAGTCGGTTGCGCACTTCCTCCAGCATCACTGCACGAATCACAACCTGCATCTGGTTCTCTCGGATGAGGAAACACTG
>JAIQFU010000615.1 GCA_020073115.1 Terriglobia bacterium | reverse complement strand
GGCGCGGGCGACGTGGCCGGCGCGGCCGATTACGGTCCCACCGAAACCGCGCTGGCGTTGATCGCCGACCTGGAGACGCAATTGCGGGCCGTGCAGTCCGAATACCGCAGCCTGATGGAGAAGGAGATCCCCGCGTACAACCAGGCCATCGTAAGAGCGGGCGGGCAAGCCATCAAATAGCAATTCGGGGACAGGCTACGAAACCCCCGCAGTTTGGGGATTTCGTAGCCTGTCCCCGAATTGCGTCACTTGCTCTCGTACCATTTCAGCCGCGTGGCGTCGATGCACGCCAGGTCCACGCGGCCGTCGCCGTTGATGTCGGCGGTAATGCACGCCGCGGCGGCCATGCGGGCGTCCAGCGTCTCCCGTGTCCAGCGCTCGCCGGAAGCGTCGGCGGAATAGAGGTATAGATTGCCGCCCGCGCCGCGGTACCCCGCGACCACCTCGTCCCGGCGGTCGCGATTGAAATCCGCCGTCACGATGGTGTGCCCGTCGGTGAAGGAATCGTCGATCACGTGGCGCGCCCACTGGCCGCCGCGCTGCCGGTAGATCGCCACCTGGTTTCCATGCCAGGGCTCGATGGCGGCCAGGAAACGGCTTCCGGCGAGGCTGCCCACGGCCACGTCGCTCGAACCCGATTTCGGCCACGGGGCCGGGTCGCCCGCCGCCAGCTGCGTCCGCGTGAACTGGCCGTTCTTCTCCGGATGGAACAAGTGGATGCCGGTGAAACTGGCGGTGAGGATATCGTCCCGGCCGTCGCCATCCCAATCCACAATGTACAGCCCGTGCACGATGCCCGTATTCTGGTCGCCGATGAGCCGACGCTTCCACTCCCCCGGCCGGTAGAAGACCAGCGGCGTGGCGCCGCGGTAATCGGGTGGCTCGGCTTCGGCGCCGGTGAGCGGCGCGTTCACCACCACGGGCGCTCCGCCGTCGATGCGCGCCACGCGCAAGCGGTGCGAGGTAGGCAGGCGGTCGATCTCCGTGGCCTTCCAGGGCTGCCGCACATCGTCGCCCGGCCGCAGCACGGAGACGATCCCCTGGCTGTCGCGCGCCCGCGTGGCGAAGCCGCTCGCCAGCACGATCTCCGGCCCGCTCTCGACCACCACGCAGTTGATCATCCCCGAAAACCCCGATGCCAGCACGTGCCGCTCCCACCCGGGGTTCTCGTACCAGACCAGTTCCTTCATCCCCTGCCCGACGGCGATGAGGTCCGGCTTGCCGTCGCGGTTCAGATCGGCGGCCGCAACCTGGTATCCGCCCCGCAGATCGGAGGCGACGGTGTGGATCTCGAACCGCGGCTGAGCTGCAACCAACCCAGCCATCAGAAACAGCCAACCATAACGCACCATGCTTGCGAGTATAAACGTGGCGTGGGCATTCCTGCCCGCCGTGTCGGCAATCGTGCCGACATCCGGCCCCGGATGTCACTGAGCGGCCGGGTGCGCGCTATACTTCGACTAACCCAATGAAATCACCCGTTCTTTTATTGGCGGCGGCTCTGGCCGCCGCGGCGCAGACCCATATCACCGCCCTTTCCCAGCTCACGCACGGCGGCATGAACGCCGAGGCCTACTGGTCTCCCGACGGCAAACGTCTCATCTTCCAGACCACGCGCCCGCCATTCGGGTGCGATCAGATTTTTATCATGAACGCCGATGGCTCTGACCAGCATCTCGTCTCCACCGGCGAAGGGCGCACCACCTGCGGATACTTCGTCGACAACAAGCGCATCCTTTACGCCTCTACGCACCTCGCGGGCGACGCCTGCCCCGCCGAACCCGACCGCAGCAAGGGCTACGCATGGGGCGTCTATCCGGGCTACGACATCTTCCTCGCGGACGACTCCGGCAAAATTCAGAAGCGCCTGACGGATGCGCCCGGCTACGACGCCGAAGCCACCGTCAACTGGAAAACCGGAAAGATCGTCTACACCTCGCTCGCCTCTGGCGACCTGGAGTTATGGACCATGCGCGCCGACGGCTCGGACAATAAACAAATCACCCACGAGCCCGGTTACGACGGCGGCGGCGTGTTCTCGCCCGATGGCAAACAACTGGTCTGGCGCGCCGGCCGGCCCCGCACTCCGGCGGAAAAAGAGGAGTACAGCTCGCTGCTGGCGAAGGGCCTGGTCGCGCCCATGAAGATGGAAATCGTGGTGGCGGACGCCGATGGAAAAAACGCACGCGCCATCACCAATTTCGGCTGCGCCAGTTTCGCCCCGACCTTCACCCCCGACGGTAAGCGCATCCTCTTCGCCTCCAATAAGCACAACTGCGACAGCCGTTATTTCGAGCTGTACGTGATCAATACCGACGGCACGGGCCTGGAGCAGGTAACCGATTTCGGCGGGTTCACCTCCTTTCCGGAATTCTCGCCGGACGGCAAGACCTTGGTCTTCTGCTCCGATCACGGCGCGAAAGCGCGGTACGAGTTCAATATTTTCACTGCAAAGTGGCAATAAAGGGTCAGGAGTTTACCTGAAAATGCGGTTCGGGCGTAACATCCCGCGGAACCGTGACGCCACACCTAGTACTATGACCAAAAAGCTGCTTTTTGTAGGTATAGCACTGCTTATCGCAGGGCTTGTCGCGATGGCCGCCGATGCCGTGACCGGCAAGTGGAGTTATGAACAAGCGGGACGGGGAGGCGGTGCGCCTCGCGTCACGACCATGG
The DNA here is from genome assembly GCA_020073115.1 of Terriglobia bacterium. Classification (GTDB taxonomy): domain Bacteria; phylum Acidobacteriota; class Terriglobia; order Bryobacterales; family Bryobacteraceae; genus BOG-224. Next base: position 208 of record JAIQFU010000615.1, on the reverse strand, counting down.
ATCTGAAGGCCGAAGGCGCGAAGTTGACCGGCAACATCGTTACGCCCGGACGCGGCGGCGAGATTCTTCGTCTCCTGCGCCGTGGGATTATAGGGCCAGACTTTTTCGGGATAATGCACTTCGGCGATGGAATCCGCGCCGTCCTTGACCACCTTGTCGACCGCGGCGCGCACGTCCGCTTCGCTGGCCAGCCGTGCGGTGGGTACCC
>JAIQFU010000614.1 GCA_020073115.1 Terriglobia bacterium | reverse complement strand
CACGCGGAACCTCCCGGTTGTGCGGGCAGGCCCCCGGCCTGTCCCGGCGGGCGAGGGGAATACCCCACTCGATCCCGCGCTGCCCTACACGGCCCAAGATATTGCGTCGGCGGCGCGGCAGGAGATGGCCCGAACCGTGGAGGACGCCCTCGCCCGCCGCACCCGCGCCTTGTTCCTGAACGCCCGCGCCGCTCTCCGCATGGCCCCGCGCGCCGCGGAATTAATGGCCGGCGAACTGGGCCGCGACAGCCAATGGGCCGCGGAGCAGGTGGCGTCGTTTCAGGAGACTGCGAAGCATTACCTGCCCGGATAGCAGCATTGCCCGGGCGGTCGCGGCCCAGGCGCAAGCGGCGCTGCCATGGCCCGAAATGGCTATCCCGCGCGCCTGCCCGCACCGTAACCTTGTGGATAAAAAAATCGTATTCTCGACTGATTGGATATTCGCAAGTTTGAGGGGGGCGGCCGCCGCAAAACCCATTAAAGGAGAGATTATGTCCTGCTCGATAAGTGTATCCAGAAGGCTGGGATGGATGGGCCTGTTGGCGCTTCCTTTCCTGGCTCACAGCGAATCGCTGCCGAGTTCCTGCTGGCTGAAGGACGCCTCCACTCCCGCCCCTTCGCTCGTCTACGTGCTCTGCGAGCAGGGGCAGGTTTACGTCACCACCGACAACGGCGCGAAGTGGGCCATGCGGCCAAGCGGCGCGAAAACCACGCTGCACGCCATGGGATTCACGGACGCGGCGCATGGGATCGTAGTGGGGGACAGCGGCGCCATCCTGATCACCGGGGACGGGGCCAAAACCTGGAGGACGGTTCCATCCGGGACCACCGAGCACCTTCTGGCGCTGTTCGCCACCGGAACCCAGGCCTGGGCCGCCGGGTTCGACGGCGTTCTCCTGCACTCCGGCGATGCCGGGCGCTCCTGGGAAAAACAGAACAGCGGCACCGGCCTGGGGCTGGAGGGCCTCTACTTCGCCGACCCCGACCACGGTTGGGCCGTGGGCTGGGCCGGAACCATCCTGCGCACCGCCGACGGCGGCAAGAAATGGGAAACGATCAACAGCGAAGCGGCTTCCTGGTCGCTGACCTCGGTCTACTTCCGGGACCTCAAGGAGGGCTGGGCCGTGGGTTTCTCGGGAGAATTGCTGCGCAGCCACGACGGGGGGACCACCTGGAAGGCGCTCTCCAGCCCCGTTCCGAACTGGCTTACGTCCGTGGCTGTGGACCGCGCCGGGCGTCTCTGGATCAGCGCCGACGACCAACTTCTGCTGAGCGAGGACGGCGGCGAAAAGTGGCGCTACGTCGAGACCGGCGACGATAACCTGTTCTTCTGCAAACTCCTTCCGGTGAACGGCTCGCTCTGGGCGCTCGGCCAGCTTGGGCTCATGACGCAGGGCGCTTCCGGAACGGATTGGACCCGCCTGGCCACGCTCGTCCCCGCCGGGGCGGAAATGCCGGGAGTAGACGCGAACGTGGAAGCTGTTAAGTAGTCGTCCGTAAACAGCACGGCGGCCAACTGGTATATCCTATTTCCGTGTACCAGATCCGCTGGGCGTTTTTGTGCAGTCTTCTCGGCATGGTCCCGGGTTTCGCCCAGGAAACGCAAGTGCGCGGTTCGGTGGTGGACGCGCGCGGCGGCGAAGCTCTCGCCAATGTGGTGATCCAACTCGTAGGCGGGCCTTACCGCGCCACTACCGACGACGCCGGCGCCTTCCGCATCTCCCCCGTGGCGCCCGGCGATTATGTCCTCAATGTCTCGACGGTCGGCTATCGGCTCATCAAGCGCTCGTTCCATCTGAATGCCGGTGAAACCAAGGAATTCGAAGTCATCCTCAGCCCCGACACGTTCCGCCAGACGGACACGGTGGAGGTGAGCGCCGGGCCGTTCGAAACCGCCCGCCAGGACAGCCCGTCCGCTCTCGTCCTGGCCGGCAACGATGCCAAGAACCTCGCCAGCGTTCTGGCGGACGACCCCTTGCGAGCCGTGCAGGGCCTCCCCGGCGTCAGCTCCAACGACGATTTCGAAGCCCGCTTCTCCCTGCGCGGCGCCGATTACGAGCGCATCGGCGTCTATCTGGATGGCATCTTGCTCCATATGCCGTTCCACACCATCGAGGGCGCCGGAGCCACGGGCACGGTCACTTCTTTCAACGGCGACATGGTGGAGAGCCTGGAACTGCACGGAGGAGCCTGGCCGGCGCGTTTCCAGGACCGCACCGGCGGCGTGCTCGACGTGCGCACGCGCGACGGCAGCCGTACCCAGACCTCCATCCGCGCTTCCATCTGCGCCTCCAACGTCGGGTTCATGGCGGAAGGGCCGCTCGGCTCCGGCCGCCGCGGCTCGTGGGTAGCCGGGGTCCGGAAGGGGTTCGTCCAGTACCTGCTCCAGCGCATGAACACGGACCCTTCCATGGCCTTCGATATGACCGACGTGCAGGGCCGCCTGGCCTACGAGCTCACGCCCCACAACAGCGTGAGCCTGAACGTGCTCGAAAGCTATTCCTACCTGGACCGCTCCCACGCCAAGGACCGGCTGGGCATCAACTCCCTCATGGAGTCCGCTTACCATTTCAGCTTCGCCAACCTGGCCTGGCGGTACGCGCCCACAAACAGCCCACATTCGATCTGCTGCTAAGCGCGGATGTCTGCGCCTTCGCTAGTGGCGTTGGATGCATGCGTTCGCCGGATGCGCCGCTACAGCTACGCCTTCGGAAAAACCTGGGGCTGCCCTCGGAAATTCGTATTGGCGCGCCGAAATCAAATTGTGTGAGGTTTCCTGACCAGAAGTTTCCCAGCGCAAGCTGGGAATGCCTATGGCAATTTGGGAGACCGAACGATGAGATTTACCGGCAAGGCGATAATTGCTGCTGTATTGCTCTGCTCCT
>JAIQFU010000613.1 GCA_020073115.1 Terriglobia bacterium | reverse complement strand
CCCCAGGCGAATGCCCAACCTCCCCCGCCCATGGCCCACGCTCCCACGCCGATGGGCGTGATATCCATATCACTGTTGCCGAGCCGTCTTTTCTCCATGTTTTCTACAATAGTACGAGCTTCTCCGTGGACCAATCTCCCGCCGTGGTCATCGGTTCGGGACCGAACGGCCTCGCCGCCGCGATCTTGCTGGCGCGCGCGGGCCGGAAGGTCACGGTCTACGAGGCGGCGGACCGGATCGGCGGCGGAACCTGCTCGGCCGAGCTCACGCTCCCGGGATTCGTCCACGATGTCTGCTCCGCCATCCACCCCATGGCCGTGGCCTCCCCCTGCTTCGAGCAGTTCCCGCTGGCGGAGCACGGCCTGGAGTGGATCCACCCCGATGCGCCCGTCGCGCACCCGCTGGATGACGGCACGGCGGTGATGCTGGAGCGTTCCCTCGACGCCACGTGCGCCAATCTCGGCCCCGACGGGGAAGCGTGGCGGCGCCTCCTGGAACCGTTCGTCATGGCGTGGCCCAAGCTCCGCGGCGAGGCCCTGGCGCCCCTGCTGCGCACGCCCCGCCACCCGTTCCTCATGGGCCGCCTGGGGCTTTACGGCCTCCGTTCGGCGCACGGGCTGGCCGATTCCCTGTTTCGCGGCCCCCGCGCCCGCGCCCTGTTCGCCGGGCTCGCCGCCCATTCCGTGCTGCCGCTGGAAAGCCGCCCCAGCGCGGTTTTCGGCGTGATCTTCGCCCTGACCGGCCGCACCGTTGGCTGGCCGCTGCCGCGAGGCGGTTCGCAACACATCGCCGACGCCCTCGCCGCCTATCTGCGTTCGCTCGGGGGTGAAATACGGACGGAATCGCCCATCACCCGGCTGCCCGACGCACCGCTCATCCTCGGCGACGTCACTCCCCGGCAACTGCTGGCCGTCGCCGGCGACTGCTTCCCGGAAGGCTACCGCAAGGCCCTGGCGCGCTGGCGCTATGGTCCCGGCGCCTTCAAAATGGATTGGGCTCTCGACGGCCCCATCCCCTGGCGCGCCCCCGAGTGCGCCCGCGCCGCCACGGTCCACCTGGGTGGAACCCTGGAAGAGATCGCCCGGTGGGAGGCCGGCCACACCGGCCCGCCCTTCGTGCTCCTGGCGCAGCAGAGCCTCTTCGACCCCTCCCGCGCGCCCGCGGGCAAACACACCGGCTGGGCTTATTGCCACGTCCCGAACGGCTCGACGGCCGATATGTCCGGGGCCATCGAGGACCAGGTCGAGCGCTTCGCCCCCGGCTTCAGAAAACGCATCCTGGCGAGGTCCATCCTGCCCCCAGCCGCCCTGGAGCGCAGGAACCCGAACCTGGTCGGAGGCGATTTCGCCGGCGGCGTTTGCGACCTGCGGCAAACCGCCCTGCGTCCCACGCCCAGCCTGTATGCCACGCCCCTGAAGGCCCTATACCTCTGCTCGGCCTCCACCCCCCCCGGCCCCGGCGTACATGGCATGTGCGGCTACTACGCCGTCCGCGCCGCCGGCGTGCCCGTCCAACCGCCTGCGGAAAGACGGTAGTTGTCACGGGTGACACGGTCACAAATGTCTTATCCGTGCCCATCCGTGTTCATCCGTGGCCCATTGCCTTTTTTCCGGCGCCTGTTTCTGCCCCGCTGCGGACCTGTACCAGAGGCGCGAAGTGATCGTAGAGGCCGGCGCCCGCGCCTTCATCTGTGGCTACCAGCCTTGGGGGGTTTCTCCGCACCCTGCCGGACACTATGCTGGGGAGGTGAGGTTCGGAGTCCGCGCCGCCATCGGTTTGATCGGCTTTACCGCTGCCGCGGCCCAGATCGTGTTCATGCGCGAACTCCTCGCCGTTTCCGGCGGAACGAGATCGCCATCGGGCTGGCGCTGGCGGCCTGGCTCCTGTGGACGGCGGCGGGCAGCGCGGTGGTGGGCAGCCAAAGAACCGGCGCCAAAAAGCGACCGCCGGCGGTACTCATGGCCGCCCTCGAATCCGCACTCGCTTTCATCCTGCCCCTCACTGTCACCGGGATTCGCGCGTCCAGAGCCGTTCTCCAAAGCGTCCCCGGCGAAAGCATCGGGCCCGCGGCTGCCATGTTGGTTTGCTTCGTTACGCTGGCCCCGGCCTGCTTTTTGTCCGGCGCGCTGTTCGCCGTCGGCAGCCGCCTGCGCGCCGAAGGCGCGGCCGGCCTTCAGCCTGCCCGGGCGGCGGAAGCGACCACCGCCGCTTACATCCTCGAAGCCCTCGGTTCCGCCGCGGGCGGAATCGCCGCCGGGTTGGCGCTCATCGGCCACGCCACCGGTCTCCACATCGCGTGGGCCCTCGCCGGCCTCAATCTTCTGGCGGCGTTGTCGTTCGCCTCCCGTAGCGCGGCGCCCTGGGCCGCCGCAGCCGGCCTGTTTGCCCTCGCGTGGGCCCCCCAGACGACCCTGCCGCCGGGGTTCCGCCTCCTGGCCGCTCGCGAATCGCTCTATGGCAGCCTGACCGTGATCGAGACCGGCGGAATCCGCAGCCTCTATGAAAACGGGCTTCCGCTCGTCCACTCGCCCGATCCGGAAGCCGCCGAGGAGTCCGTGCACTATGCCCTCCTCGAACACCCCGCGCCCCGGTCCCTGCTGCTGATCGGCGGCTCCGGCGCCGCCCTCGGCCAGGCCCTCCGGCATCCTTCCCTCGAATCTCTCGACTACGTCGAGATCGATCCCGCGATTCTCGACCTCACCCGCCGCTATTTCCCCGAGCGTTCCCAAGACCCGCGGGTCCGCATCCACATCGACGATGGCCGCCGGTTCCTCAAAACCGCGGACGCCGCGTTCGATGTGATCGTCGTCAACCTGCCCGACCCCCAAACCGCGCAGTTGAACCGCTACTTCACCCTCGAGTTCTTCCGCGAAGCCGCGCGCGGGATGAGCGCCGG
>JAIQFU010000077.1:3233-16437 GCA_020073115.1 Terriglobia bacterium | reverse complement strand
GTGGCCAAGAAGGAATGAATCTACTCCAGTTCACCGCCGGCGGCGCGACAGAGCCGGGCACAACTCCTACGGAGGCCGTGGGGCGCAAATTCGCTGACGCCGATCTTGGCGGCGAACTCCTTCACGACATGCCAGACGGGCTTTTCCGTCACCGCTTCGCCCCGAACTCTGCCTGCGCTACTCAGCCGCCGGAAAAGGGCCGCCCGCGCTAATTCCTGCGGCCCTTGTCCAGTCATCCAAAAGGCCATGCATCCAATCCGGACGGGAATGGTCCGAACGTGACCACCCTTTCCGCGCAGATCCAGACCTTCGCTCCTGCCGGAGACGCGGTGACCGGGAGCGCTGTTCCGCTAGCCGTTCGGCAGCAGCACTATCTTCCCGAGCACTCCGCCCTCGCCCAGCATCTCGTGCGCGCGGCGCGCCTCTTCGAGCGGCAACCGTTGCGCAATCAGGGGCTTGATCTCGCCTTGTTTGAGCAGGTCCAGCAGTGTTAGCTGGTCATGGCGGAACCACACCGGTTTGAACCGCATCAACCACTGGATGCTGTACGGCACCATGCCCTTTCGGCCGGGCTTGACCCAATTGCGGAGGATGAACCAACCCAATTCAGCGGACTCGCGAAAGGGATGACGCCCCTCACTGCGGGAAACCATGCGTCCCCCACGCATCTTCGACTGAAAGCCGTAGGTCACCACGCGGCCGCCCTCGTGCAGGGCGTCGCGCGAGCGCCATAGATTGTTTCCCCCGATTCCGTCGAACACTGCGTCGACGCCGTCACCGGTGAGGCGATGAATCTCCTTCACGAAGTCCGCGTTCTTGTAGTCGATGGGAATGCCGCCCAATTCCCGGACTACGGCGGCCCCCTGCGCCGAGCAAGTTCCATACATCTCGACGCCGGCAAGCCTCGCCAACTGCAACATCGCAGAGCCTACGCCACCCGACGCCCCGTGGATCAACATACGCTGTCCGGGCCGGGCCTTCGCCGATCGATGCAACATCTGATACGCCGTGATGTAATTCAACACGACGGCGACGGCCTCTGCTGCGTCCAATCCCACAGGCACGGGGATGAGTTTGCGCCTTGGCACGCACACGTACTGCGCGTAGCACCCGTGGATAGGCATGGCGGTGACTGTCTGGCGCGGTTCGAAGCCGGTCACGCCTTCGCCCAGTTGATCGACGGTCCCGACGAGATCCCAACCCGGCGTGTAGGGCACGCGCGGCGTTTCGGGATGGACGCCCTCGCGCGCGAGGACGTCCGGCAGACTGACCCCCGCCGCCAACACCTTCACCCGTACCTCGCCTGCCTTCGGGGTAGGGATATCTTCTTCAATGACAGTGATCACTTCCGGGCCGCCGTAGTGAGTGACGACAACTCGTTTGTGGCGCATGTTTCTGAACCTTGGCCTAGCCTATCAGTTTCGGGGCCACCCATCCGGCGTGAATGACCACGGAATGCGGAGACCCAGACCATTGCTCTCCACCAACTGTTCCGGCTGACCCGCCATCGGCTACTGCGCCGGTGGTTCCAATGCGATCTCCACTGTAGCGCCGGCGAGCCGCAGGCGGGCGGGGTTCTCGACCGCCAGAGTAACCGGGTAGTTGTCGGTCCCTTCGGGGGACTCCACCGGCAAACCGGCGATGTCGCGAACCGTTTACCGGCGTGCTCCTCTCCTCATGGCATCCCATGAAACGGCACTACCTCACCGTATGACCACATGACGATGGGGCAGACGTTTACGTGACTGGGCCTTTCGGGCTAACGCAAGCGGATCGGATCTCGAACAGAAAGGCTGTCGGAATATGTCATGCCGGCACGTAGCGCTTGGGATCGGTGAGCGAACGCACGGATGTTTACGATTTCTTACTCCTCGAGCGTTCCGCCAAGCGCCTTCTATTTAGGTGAACCACAATGGCTCGACAAAAGGTTTTGATCACCGCTGGCGCCCTCACAGCGCTCCTGGGCTTAGGCGCCGGGGCTTTTCTCCGCGGCCAGAGCGGGCTCCGGTATCGCACCGCCCCCGTAATCCGCGGCGATCTCGCCTACACTGTTTCGGCCACCGGCCAGCCGAATGCCGTGGTCACGGTGCAGGTTGGGTCGCAGGTCTCGGGGAACATCATGGCCCTGTACGCCGACTTCAATACCAAAGTCAAAAAGGGGCAGGTCGTCGCACGCATTGATCCCGAGATCTTCCAGGCTAAGGTCGATCAGGCCGCCGCGGCTCTCAACGCCGCGCGAGCCGCCGTCGTCAATGCCGAGGCGCAAATCGAGAAGAACAAGGCCGACGTATCCAACGCCGAGGCTGCCGTCTCAAACGCAAGAGCCAACTTTGTGAAGGCACAATCTGCGGTTACCGACGCCAAAAACAAGCTCGACCGCCGTCTGGTCCTCGTGAAAGAGGGCATCCTCGACAAGGAGGACGGCGAAACCGCCCAGTCCACCTACGATCAGGCCGTCGCCGCTCTCGATGCGGCCAATGCCGAGGTCACCGCGTCGCAACAGACCGTGAGTTCGGCCCAGGCGCAAGTGCGCGTGGCCGAGACCCAACTGTCTTCTGCGCAGGCCCAGGTGAACGAGGCGCAAGCCGCCCTTGTGCAGGTGCAGGCCGATCTCTCCCACACCTACATCACCGCGCCAGTGGATGGCGTGGTAGTCGCGCGCAATATCGACGTCGGCCAGACCGTTGCCGCCAGTCTGCAAGCGCCCACGCTCTTCCAGATCGCCGAAGATCTCACGAAAATGCAGGTCGATACCAACGTCTCCGAAGCTGACGTCGGCCGCATTGAGATCGGTATGCCCGCCACATTCACAGTGGACGCATACCCCGGAACCGTGTTCAAGGGCGCCGTCAGTTCCATTCGGAAAGCGCCCATCAATGTGCAGAACGTTGTCACCTATGACGTCGTCATCGGCGTATCGAACACCGACCTCAAACTCTTTCCCGGCATGACCGCCAATGTGAAAATCCTGGTCGAGGATCACCCCGATGTCCTGCGCATCCCGAATGCCGCGCTCCGTTACCATCCCGCCGACGCTCCCGTGCCGAAGACCCGGGGCGATGCCCGGCAGGTTTGGGTGCTGGACTCTCAGAACAAGCCCAAGGCTGTCACCGTCAGCCTCGGCATCAGCGACGGCGCGTACACCGAGGTGACCGGCGGCGGCCTCAAGCCCGGCAGCCAGGTCGTCGTTGCGTCTTTCTCGAATAAGGTCCAGGCCTCGGCCCAGCCCGCTGCTTCGCCCTTCGGCGGCGGCGGTTCCGGCGCCGGCCGCGGCCGGGGAGGCTTCTGAGAGGGCGCCATGTCCGCCATCATCGAAATCGAAAATCTCATCAAGGACTACCGGCTCGGCGAAGTCCCGGTCCATGTGCTCAAAAGCATTACGCTGGAGATAGCCCGCGGCGATTTCGTCGCCATTATGGGCCCGTCCGGCTCCGGGAAATCGACCCTCATGAACATCCTGGGCTGCCTTGATAAGCCAACCTCCGGCATTTACAGGCTGGACGGCGTCAACGTCGGGAACCTGAACCGGGACCAGCTCGCCGAAATCCGCAGCCGCAAGATCGGCTTCGTGTTTCAACAGTTCAACCTCCTGGCGCGGACCAGCGCGGCCGAAAACGTCGAACTGCCGTTGCTCTACACTAACACCCCGGCCCGCCAGCGGCGTGCTCGCGCCGTTACCGCTCTTCACGCCGTAGGGCTCGCCGGCCGCGAGGAGCATAATCCCAGCCAACTCTCCGGCGGCCAGCAGCAACGCGTGGCCATTGCCCGCGCTCTGGTCAACGACCCCCGAATTATTCTGGCCGACGAGCCCACTGGCGCCCTGGACTCCCGGACCAGCATCGAAATCATGTCCATTTTCCAGCGGCTGAACCGTGAGGCCGGCATCACCATGATCCTGGTCACCCACGAGCCGGACGTTGCTGCCTACGCCAGGCGCAATATCCACGTCAAGGACGGCCGCATTCAGAAGGACGTGCGCATCGAGCGGCCCCGTGATGCCGGGGAGGAACTGGGGAATCTCCCCGCGGAAGAAGATGAGGTAGTGACCGTATGAAAGCTCTGGCCTCCATTCGCATTGCCCTGCGCGCGCTCCGCGTCAACCGGCTGCGCTCCGCGCTCACCATGCTGGGCATCATCATCGGCGTCGCCGCGGTCATCGCCATGGTAGCTGTCGGGACTGGGGCCACCGCGCGCATCCAGGCGCAAATCGAGGCTATCGGCAGCAACCTGATTATGGTGTCGCCAGGCAGCCTGACAACGAACGGCATCCGTCTCGGCAGCGGCGCCACCGTCACGCTCACCGAGGATGACGCCAAGGCCATCGCCGCCGAGTGCCCTTCCGTTTCCGCCGCCGTTCCCACAGTCCGCGGCAACGCGCAGGTGATGTTTGGCAACAACAACTGGGCCACCTCGATTCAAGGCTCCACGCCGGATTACCTGACCATCCGCGAACAGCCCGTGATCCTCGGCAACCCGTTCACCTCCGACGACGTGAACTCTGCAGCCAAGGTGGCGCTTCTCGGACAGACCGTCGCCCAGAACCTGTTCGGTGAGGCCGATCCTACCGGCCAGACCATCCGCATCAAGAACGTCCCGTTCACTGTGGACGGCGTCCTCAGTCCCAAAGGACAATCTCCGACCGGCCAGGACCAGGATGATCTCATCCTGATTCCGATCTCGACCGCCAAGCGGCAGGTGACCGGCGGCAACCAGGCCAATGCCGGCGCCGTGGGCACGATCATGGTGCAGGCTATTAATTCTACGGCCATGGGTCAGGCGCAGAACGAAGTCGAGGCGCTCTTGCGCCAGCGCCACCGCATGCAGCCCGGGCAGGACGACGATTTCACCATTCGCAATCTCTCGGAAGTGTTCGCTGCGCAGGAAAGCTCTGCCCGGGTGATGTCGATTCTGCTGGGCGCCATCGCATCTGTCTCCCTGATCGTAGGGGGCATCGGAATCATGAACATCATGCTGGTTTCGGTCACGGAGCGGACTCGCGAAATCGGCCTGCGCCTCGCGATCGGCGCCAAGACCCGGGACATTCTGTCGCAGTTCCTGGTGGAAGCCGTCACGCTCTCCATACTCGGCGGGGTCGTCGGCATACTGGCAGGCATCGGCGCATCGATGCTGATCTCCTACTTCGCCCAGTGGCGCACTTTGGTGAGCCCCACGGCTATCGCCCTGGCGTTCGCCTTCTCGGGATTAGTGGGCGTCTTCTTTGGGTATTACCCCGCCAGAAAAGCCGCCTTGTTGGATCCGATCGACGCGCTGAGGTATGAATAACCAACGTCGAGAGCCGGTGATCCAGGGTCAGCAGGCAGCCGGGAGCTCTGCCATCGCCGAACTCGGAGCGAATCGTCGGCGACTCGTAGAATGCTCATGGTGAGCGGCGCCCGACCTCGGCAAAGCCTCGTCCGAGTCGCCCGTGATCCGGGAACTATCCGGACAGAGCAGATCTACGACCTGCCGCCTACATGCGTCTGTGATTCTACACACAGGTTTTGGGTTTCCGGGAGCAACGGAACGACGAACCTTGTGGTGCTGTCCAGACAACTAGACAGCTTAAGCCGGCTGGTGGTTCCGTTGATCCCGGACATCGTTTTAGCGGGACTAACCCGCAACTCTAGCTACGAAGTAGCAGACTTCCGGCCGCATAGGATGAGGAGATCTCAATCCTCACCGAAACATCGACTCAGGGCAGGCGCCTGGAGCGGAAGTCGGCTCGCGTCGCTCAGACGGATGAAGCCGGTTTTCAGCCTGGGCAGCGCTACTAGCGCGATCAGGGCGAAGGTCGCTATTACGACTTCGAATTGGGCGGTTTTTGTGGTTGATCCTGGCATCTTCCATGCCAGAATCGCCCAGGCGGCGATCATATCGATCAGAGTTTTGTACCCGAACGAAAGCCAGAACCAAAGCTGCCGCCGGGTCCGCACGGCATAGATGAGAAGTACCGATGCCAGGCAATGGGCAGCCAAGGCGGAAGCGCGCTCGATGAGCGAGAGCAGTATGGTCGCAAGGCTACTGTGGGCGAATTGCTTGAGCAGCGCATCCCGCACTCCGGCCGGGATATGGTTCGGGAATGCCACGAGCAGCATAGTTTGAATCAGCGCCACCGAACCCATGAGAAAGACTTCGATGCCGCCAAACCCGATGCCGAACGCGACCGCACCGTTGAAATCAGCCCGTCGCAGGCGCGTTTTCATGATGATTAGCAGCGGGATCACGCACTCGAACACGCCGGTCACCAGACCTCCGCATAACCAGATCATCGGATTGTCGGCGTGGCGTTGGAAGAAATTCATCATCGGCAAACCAGCGACCGCCTTTAAGGCCAGGCTGGCTATCCACGCGAGGACTCCCCACCATACCATCGGCCAAAGGGACGGCTTGCCTCCCTGCCACCACCAGGCGGCGCCGACTGCAATGAGGATCATGGCGGTCCCCGTGAGAAAGAACAACGGCGAAATGAGAGGTGTCATAGACGAGCCCCCCCGTTTCGGATTAATCCGACTGCGACGGCCGAATGCAAAGACAAATCGCAGGTATCCTTTAAGCGGTATAACGAGCTACTCATTGTGAACTCTCCTCAGGAAATCAAATTGAGGGCACGGAACGGCGCTGGCAAGCCGCGTGTTGCCCACCAAGTACATATCGAGGCAGAAAAACGGTGTACCTCTTCCGTTTAGCCTGCAATTGTGAGTGGCTATCAGGCCTGAGGCGGCGCGCGCGGTCCCGAAACAGTACGTGAACAGAGTGATCGAACTGCGGAGTTGCGATCGCACCGAACGAATGCCGATTGCGTCAGGAGTACGAAGAAACAGAAAGGAAGCGCGGGAATCGCACAGGTAAGATCGGGACCGGCAACGCTGAGAGCGATGCAGAACAACAGCGCCACACAGAGTGCTGCGACGAGTCGACGCATGAACCGACGTTCCGGCACGATCCGATAGTAACAGATAAGCAGACGGATTTATAGTCATCTTCTGAGCGCTCGACTCGCGAATGTGCACAGTTGCGTCTCGGGAGGATGGTCGCCCACCAGCAACGCCCGCGAAGTGCGCTTGGGTTCCTTTCAGCCGGCGGCTGCATGCGAGTCCACGGAGTCCGTAGCACTGGGCATTCCGCGACTGAAGTCCCGGATGGCGATTGCCCAATCGTCTGAGTCCGATACGACGCCCGACTACGCAAAGAGCGCCTCGACCTCCTGGATATCGGAAGGTGGGGCTGTCCACAACTCCATGAGATTGTGCAACGCGGCTCCGGGCCCCTGGAGCCTTGGGCTTGTGATGCGCCCCCCGGCTCCTTTCGGTAGCTGGGTCGCATTTAAAAGCGATCTTTGCGGACCACAAGAGCAAGCAGGCAGAGTTGCTGGTATGAGAGCCGTTGAGCAAGCTGGCGCGCTATGAGCCGGACCGGCGGGGGGTCATGAGTTCATAATCGTTGCTACGGGGCTTTGCGGGTTTTCCATGCGGAGCAGTTTGTCCGTTCGGACTTGGATCAGTTCGGCCCATTCGGGATGGGTGAGAATATAGAACTGCTCGCTCTTAATCGCATCGAAGACCATGTCGGCGACTTGGATCGGAGGCATGCTTGCCTCCATCGCGGCCTTGAAAGCGGGCCAGGCCGGCTTGCATTTCCGGGGTCATCGCGACCGGCTCGTTACGCAGATCCGCGGGCCTGTTGCGCTCGGCGTCGGCGATATTTGTCCGCACAAGCCCCGGGCAGAGGACCGATACTTTGACGAGCGAGTTCCGTTGTTGAAGCGTTAAGTACAGGCTTTCCGAGAGGGCCACCACCGCATGCTTCGTCACCGCGTAAGGAGCGGAGCCGCCCCCGACGATGAACCCGGCGGCCGAGGATGTGTTGACGATATGGCACTCCGTGTTCTGTGCAAGCATGAGCGGCGTGAACACCTTGACCCCATGGATCACGCCCCATAAATTGACGCCGATTACCCACTCCCAATCGTTCCAGGTTGCCTCCCATGGCGCCCCGCCGGCAGCGACGCCGGCGTTGTTGAACAGCAGGCGCACCTCGCCAAAAGCATCGAACGCCTGGCGGGCCAGCAGTTCGACGTCACTCCGTTTTGAGACGTCCGTCCTGACGGCAAGCACGGTTGCGCCCGAGGTTTTCAGTTCCGTTTCCGCCCTGGTGAGATCAGCTTCATCGATGTCGGCCAGGACTACTCATGCCCTCAGTCACACACCGTTCGGCTATCGCACGTCCGATCCCGCTGGCCGCACCGGTAATCACCGCGCCTTTGCCTTTAAACTTTTTCATTGCGTCCTCTCGAGAGGTGACGGACTACTTTCTGAACCGCGCGGCGCTGACGTCTTTCGGGTCGCTCTGAACGGCTAGGGCTTCCCTGCCGTCGTCCACCAGAATTCCGCGGAGTTTGACGGCGCCCGCCGCGGCGCCGCCGGAGGGCAGGGTGAAGCGGATTTCCATAAAGCAATCCGAATCCACGTCGTACGAACCGGTCGACTTGTCGCTGGGATAAAGGAGGGTCAGGGCGCCGGCGCCGTCGGCGTCGGCCACGGCCACCGCGGAGAGTTGCTTCGGCGCTCCGCCCGCGAATGGCGTGGAGATGCCCGCCATGGTGAGCCCGTACTGCCCCTGGAAAGCCGCCACGCCGCAGGTTTCCGGCGTTTTCTTCATGATGCCCGCCCCGTCCGCGCCCGGGTCGGACTGGCGGAACTCCACCCTGCTCCCTCCCGGTACGGTTTTGCCGGCGAAATGCTGATAACCGCCCGAATCATCCTGCAGGTTCCAGGTGATGGCGCAATCGGGTTTGACGTCCCAGGTCCCGGTCACGGGATTGCCGAGGAAGAGGCCGTTGAAATTGACCGAGGAGTAGCCGCTGAGCGTGCCATCGCTCTGAAACGCGATGCGGCCGATGGTGGCCGAAGCCTTGGCGAAGCCCGAAATCGTGTTCACCCCGGCCAACTGAAACCCGTAAGCCCCCTGAACGTCGTTTTTCGAACAGAAGTCGGCTGTGTAAGCGGAGAGGGGCACGACCAGGAGCAGGACCACTCGCACGGAGATGGAACGAGCAGTTTGAAGGCCACGGTGGGACAGGTGAAAGCGCATGCCCCCCTACCTGGTCTCTAATTCCTTCAGCGCCTCCGCGTAGATTTCGTAAGCCGCGGCGGGCGGCGTGCGGTCGGCGCTCTGCGCGACGCTCAAGACGGCGCTCAAAGCGGCGATGACCCGGGTCCGGGCGGCGCCGGCGGGAAGCTCGCGCGCCGCACGCTCCATGGCGCGCACGGCGTTCATGCTGAGTTCGAATTGCTTCTGCAGGTCGGCGGCCGGGGCGGTGGAGCGCGGGTCGAGAGCCACTTCGACGGGCTGCGCATAGCTGCGGCCCGCAGCGGTGAGACGGACGCGGTACGAACCGGGAAGCGCCAGCGGACCCTGCGCCTGCCGCGACGCCTCGCCTCCGCCCGCCGCGCCCGGCGGCGCGTACCGCAGGTCCCAGAAGAAGCGGTTCATTCCGGCCCGGGCAGTCACCCGCGGGGCGGCCACAACCCACGCGTCCGCAACAGCGGCCGGCCGGCGCGGAGGCTCGCGATCGAGGCTCGAATAGCGGCGCACCACGCCGCCTTTGGCGTCCACGATCTCGATCGTGACTTCGCCCTCCGGCGCCGTTTTGAAGTAATAGTCGATGATGGCGCCGTCCGGCGGGTTTTTGGCTTTCGGCTCCTCCACGGGGAACGGCGTGCCGCCGAACGGCTCGGGATTGACGCGGACCGCTTGCGCGGGTTTATAGAGATAGGCGTCCAAAGCAGCGGTTTTGGCATCGACCTGCCGCAGCGAAGCGATGTCATCGAGGATCCAGAAGGCCCGCCCGTGGGTCGCCGCCACCAGGTCGTCGCCGTGGATCACCAGGTCGCGCACGGAGCACGCCGGCAGGTTCAGTTGCAGCGCCTGCCAGCGGTCCCCGTCGTCGAAGGAAACCGCAACGCCCAACTCCGTGGCCGCGAAGAGCAGGCCCCGGCGGTTGGGATCTTCGCGGATCGCATTCAGGTACGCGGGCTCCTCCAGGCCCGCTGTGACGAGGTTCCAGTTCCTGCCGTAATCGCGCGTGCGATAGAGGTACGGTTTGTAATCCTCCACGCGGTGGCGGTCCACCGCGGCGTAGGCTTCGGCGGGGTCGAAGTGCGAGGCCTCGATGTGGGTCACCTTGCTCCATTCCGGAAGTCCCTTGGGGGTGATGTCCGCCCACGTCCGGCCGCCATCGCGGGTGAGGTGGATCAGGCCGGTATCGCTGCCCGTCCAGATCAGGGCGGCCTGGAGCGGCGACGGGCCGATGGAGTAAATGACGCCCATGCGCGTCTTGCCGGTCAGATCCGGGCTGATCTCGCGCCACGTCAGCCCGCCGTCGGTGGTCTTCAGCAAGTATTGGGAGCCGTAGTAGAGGGCGTCCGGCTCGGTGGGCGAGGTGACCAGCGGCGCGGTCCACGGAAACCGGTATTTCAACTCCGGAAGCGGCGTGTTCATGCCGCGCCGGAGGGGCCAGGGCGTGATGTTCTGCGCCTGGCCGGTCCGCTTGTCGAAACGGGTCAGGCTGCCATAGGTGTTGCCGACGTAGAAAATATTGGGGTCTTTAGGGTCGAGCGCGATGTACCCGCTCTCTCCCCCGCCCACGGAAAACCAGTCACGGGCGTCGATCACGCCGTGATCGGTACGGCTGGCGACGGCGGCGGTCCCGTTGTCCTGTTGCGAGCCGTAGACGCGGTACGGAAACTGGTTGTCCGTAATGACGTGATAGAACTGCGCGGTCGGCTGGTTGTACCAACTGCTCCAGGTGCGGCCGCCGTCCACGCTGATATTGGTCCCCTGATCGGAGCCGAGGATCATGCGGCGCGGGCCGGCGGGGTCGATCCACAGCAGGTGATAATCGTCGCCGCCCGGCGCACCCTTCAGGACGGTGAAAGTGCGTCCGCCGTCGCTGGATTTGTAGAGGGCGACATTCGGGACGTAGACGGTATCGGGGTTTTGGGGATCGATGGCGATCGTGCCGAAGTACCACGCTCGGCTCACGATGCGGGAATCGGCGCTGGCGCGCGTCCAGGTGGCGCCGGCATCATCGGAGCGATACAGCCCCGCGGCGCGGGCCGCATCGACCACGGCGTACACGCGCCGCCCGTCGGCCGCCACGCCGGCGCGCCCCCACTGGCCTTCGGGCAAGCCGTGGCCGGAGAGCGGATTCCAACTGTCGCCGCCGTCCGTGGATTTGAAAAGTCCGCTGCCGGGGCCCTCGATCGGCCCGTAGGCGCTGTAAGGCGGGCGCTTCGCGTTCCACATCGCGGCGTAGATGACTCGCGGGTTCTGGGGGTCGAGCGCCAGGTCCGCGGCGCCGGTTTCGGGACCCCGGTCGAGGACCTTGCGCCACGTGCGGCCGCCGTCGGTGGAGCGGTAGACGCCCCTTTCGGCGTTGGGACCATAGGCATGGCCGAGGGCCGCCACATAGACGCGATCCGGGTCGCGCGGGTCCACCAGGATCCGGGCGATCTGCCGCGAGTCGCGCAGGCCCATGTTCGTCCACGTCCGGCCGCCGTCGGCGGATTTATAGACCCCGTCGCCGAAGCCGATATCGGAGCGCATGTCCGCTTCGCCGGAGCCGATGTAGACCACGTCCGGATTCGACGGCGCGACCGCGATGGCCCCGATGGAGGCAATCCGCTGCGCGTCGAACACAGGCGTCCACACCGTGCCGGCGTCGGTGGATTTCCACACCCCTCCGCCCACCGCTCCGAAGTAGAACGTGGCGGGGTCGCCCGGGACGCCGCTCACCGCGCACACGCGCCCGCCCCGAAAGGGCCCGATCAGGCGCCATTCGAGAGCATCGAACAGCGCCGGAGAATAGGGCTGCGCCAGAAGCGCCGAGGCGGCCCAGAACAGAAGCGTGGAAAGTCGCATTCGAAGAATGCTGTTGATTTTAACAGAGAGTGGGGCGGGGCTTCTGCCCGGCGCAACGCTGTGCCGGGCAGAAGCCCGGCTGCGGGGCAGAAGCCCCGCCCCACACTGCTACGCGCCTTCTGCGATCTCGTCTGTTTTCCCGGCGGCTTGCCCGCGTTCGGCCAGCAGGAGCCGCCGCAGGGTGCGCAGGTCGTTCAAAATACGCCGGCTGTTGGTGAAATGCAGGTTCAGCTTGGCGAGGTTATAGGCGACCAGCAGCAGGGCTTGTTTGCGCCGCTCGGCGCCCTCGCGCTCGGCAGCCAGGATATCGGCATCGACGTCGCGTCGCGCCTCGGCAATCGCTTCGGCGAGCAAGGCGACGTACTCATGCGATCCCTCAATCGAATCAAAGGGAGTTTCGGGCTGATAACTCACAGACACGCCTTTCCGACCAGCCTCCTCCGCAGGCGGCCCGACGAAGAATTTTCCCGAACGCCTGATTGTCGCACAAACCGCGCAGCCGGCGTCAAATCTGGTTTGTGGCCCTTTAGACCTATTCCGGGATCATCCCTTGATGACTCCCATGGGGCGCAGGCGGGCAACCTTGCGCGCCAGCCCGGCCTCATGCACCACAGCGATGACCTCATCCACGTTCTTGTAGGCCTCCGGCAACTCCTCCAGGATGCCGTCGCGCGTTTCGCTGCGGACCAGGATGCCGCGATCTTCCAGCCTGCGTTGTTCCTGGCGGGCGTCGCGGCCCTTGCGGGCGGCGGTGCGGCTGAGCAAGCGGCCGGCCCCATGGCACACGCTGCCGAACGTCTCCCGCATGGCGCCTTCGGCGCCGGCGAGCACCCACGACGCCGTACCCATGCTGCCGGGCACGAAAACCGGCTGGCCCACGGCGCGGTACTGGCCGGGGATTTCGCGATGGCCCGGCGGGAACGCGCGCGTGGCGCCCTTGCGGTGCACCAGCACGTCGCGCTTGCGGCCATCCACGACGTAGCGCTCGCGCTTGGCGATGTTGTGGCAGACGTCATAGATGAGATCCAAACGGGCCGAATCGCCGAAAATGCGGCGGAAGGCGCCGCGCAGGAAATGGAGGATGGCCTGGCGGTTCGCCCAGGCGAAGTTGGCCGCGGCCCGCATGGCCGCCAGGTACCGCTCGCCTTCCTCCGAATGAATCGGCCCGCAGGCAAGCTGCCGGTCGGGCAGCGAGATGCCGAAGCGGGCCAGCGATTTGTTCATGAGGGCCACGTAATCCGTGCACACCTGGTGTCCCAGGCCGAGCGACCCGGAGTGGATC
>JAIQFU010000077.1:0-3219 GCA_020073115.1 Terriglobia bacterium | reverse complement strand
CACCGTCACCTGCCCCTGCGAGAGGCCGTAGGCCCGCGCGGCGGCCTCGTCGTGCAGTTCTTCGACGAACTGAATCTCGAGGAAGTGATTGCCGCTGCCGAGCGTTCCGAGTTGCGGCAAGCCCCGCTCGCGCGCCCGTTCGGAGACGGCGGCGGGGTCGGCTTCGTCCAGCGTCCCGCCGGCTTCGGCGAAGCGGGCGTCGCGCTCCTCGCCGTACCCGTTTTCCACCATCCAGCGGGCGCCCCCGGCGAGAACGCGGTCCAGGTCGCGCGCGCCGATCTTGACGAACCCGGAGGTTCCGGCGCCGCAGGGCACATCGCGGAACACCTGGTTGATCAATTCCCGCAGGCGCGGGCGAACGTCGCTCTCCCGGAGCGTGGTTCGCACCAGCCGCACGCCGCAATTGATATCGAACCCGACCCCGCCGGGCGAGACTACGCCGTGCTCGAAATCCAGGGCCGCCACGCCCCCGATGGGAAAGCCGTAGCCCTGGTGGATATCGGGCATGGCGAGGCTGGAGCCCACGATTCCCGGCAGGGTGGCGACGTTCATAGCCTGCTCGAGAGAGAGGTCTTTGCCGATCTGCGCCATGAGTGTTTCGCTGGCATACACCCGGACATCCGTGCGCATCCCGCGGGCTTCGTCGCGCGGGATGCGGTAGCGGAACTGGTCGATGGCTTCGATCCGCATATCAGATATCCAGATAGACCTCGGCGACCCAGAGATCTGCGCGGCGATAGATCTTCAGTTGATGGTAGGTGACGGCTTTGACGATGAGGCGCGCATCGTGGCGCGCCGGGTCGCGCGGCTCGCCCCGGGCCACGGCCTGAAGCGACGTATCCGCCAGGTCGATCTGGAACTCGCGAAAGACGATGCGCTTGCCGTCGAACCAGTAGAGCACCTCGCCGAGCCAATCGACCATCAGGGAGTCGAGATCGGGGCTCGCGGCCGCTAGCCGGTACTCTTCGCGCGCGTCGACGCCGGAAAGATCGGCGCCGATGGACAGCAGGGCCAGGGCCGAGTTTCCGAACAGGTCCGGCAAGGAATCCCCAAATGCGCGGAAGCCGATATCGGCGGGGTGTTCGAGGATCTCAAACCCGCGCGGGGCCATGCTTCATGGTAGTACCGCCGGTGGTCGGTCTTCGCCATTGGTGGTTTTGGGCGGCCCCGGAGGCACCGGCGGCATAAACCGACCACCGGCGGTACAGACTACACTAGGGGTTCATGCCTTACCAGTTCCGCCATTCGATGTGCAACGAGGCCTTCGAGGGGCGATCTTTCGCCGAGACTTGCCGCGCCATCCGGAGCGCCGGGTATTCCGGCATCGAACTGGCGCCCTATACCCTGGCCGAAGACCCGGCGGAGATCTCGGCCGCCAGCCGCAAGGAGTACCGCGAGATCATGGCGTCCGAAGGGCTGGCGTTCGCCGGGCTGCACTGGCTCATGGTCACTCCCAAGGGCCTGCACGTCACGGGACCAGACGCGGCCCAGCGCCGCAGGAGTTGGCAGCACATCCGCAACCTCATCGACCTTTGCGCCGACCTTGGGGACGGCGGCGTCATGGTTTTCGGCTCGCCGAGACAGCGCTGCGCCGCCGGCGGCCTCACCGCGGCCGAAGCCGTGCGGAACTTCGTGGAAGGCATGGCCTCCGTGGCTCCCCACGCCTGCGCCCGCGGCGTCAGCATCCTGGTGGAGGCACTGCCCGCGGACCAGTGCGACGTCGTACAGACCTTGGACGAGGCGGTGTCCATCGTACGCGAGATTGGCAGCCCGTTTGTTCAGACTATGTTCGACGTGCACAATGCCGTGAACGAAGAAGAATCGCACGCTGTCCTGGTGGACCGGTATTTCGAGCACATCCGCCACGTACACGTCAACGAGATGGACGGCCGCCACTGCGGGACCGGGGGCTACGACTACAAACCGGTTCTCGGGGCCCTGCGCCGGCGCGGCTATGCGGGCTGGATCTCGCTGGAGGCTTTCGACTTCACGCCGGGCGCCGAACGGCTGGCGAACGAGTCGCTCCGTTATCTGGAAAAGGAGATCGCGTCTCTTTAACTTATGAGCCACTATGTCGTGACCGGCGGCGCCGGTTTCATCGGGTCCGCGATTGTGCGGGGCCTCTTACGGGATGGCGCGCGGCGCGTGGTCGTCATCGATAACCTGCTGACGGGCCACGAATCCAACCTGGAGGAAGTGCGCGCGTGCGTTGAGTTCGAGCGCGCCGATATCCGGGAGTACGAGGCGATTGCGCCGTTGATCCGCGGAGCCGCCGTAGTCTTCCATGAAGCCGCCATTCCGTCGGTGCCGCGCTCCATCGACGATCCCGCGCCCTCGCACGAAGTGAATATCGACGGGACCTTCAACGTTCTGCGGGCCGCGCGCGAGGGGCAGGCCGGGCGCGTGGTCTACGCCGCCTCCTCTTCGGCCTACGGGGATACCGAAGTTCTGCCCAAAGTAGAGAGCATGGCCCCGCGGCCGAAATCGCCGTACGCGCTGCAGAAACTCGTAGGCGAGTACTACTGCAACGTGTTTTCCGGGGTCTACGGCCTGGAGGCCGTGGCGCTGCGTTACTTCAACGTGTACGGTCCGCGGCAGGACCCGACGAGCCCGTATTCCGGCGTGCTGTCGGTATTCATGAAGGCCATTCTGGAGCGGCGTTCGCCGACCATTTTCGGCGACGGCGAGCAGTCGCGGGACTTCACCTTCGTCGAGGACGTGGTGGAATTGAACCTGAGGGCCGCGCGCGCGAAGAACGTTTCCGGGAAGGTCTACAACGGCGGCAATGGCGGCCGGATCACGTTAAACGAGGCGTGGGCGCTGTTGCAGCGCTTCGAGGACGTGGAGATAAGGGCGAAGTACGCGGCTCCGCGGCCGGGGGACGTGCGCCACTCGCAGGCGGATACGGCGGCCGCCGTGAGGGATCTGGGCCACGACCCGCGGTTTTCGTTCGAAGAAGGCATGCGGCGGACCCTGGAGTGGTATCGGGGGCAGTAGTTTGGAGTGGGCCTCCGGCATGGCAGACCGGAGGGCCACTCCCCATTACTTCACGTTCCAGCCCTCTACTTGCACCACGGGCGCGGCGCGTCCCAGGTCGCGGACGTTGTATGTCGCCTTGACCGTGCGCGTCTCCCCCGGCAGCAGCGGGAAGTAGTTGTCTTCCCAGAGCACCGGCAGGATCTCATCCCCGTTCGCGCCGGCGTTGACCTTCAGCCGCAC
>JAIQFU010000612.1 GCA_020073115.1 Terriglobia bacterium | reverse complement strand
GCGCTCAGCGAGCCCAGCCCCGGCTACCACGGGATGAAGTTCACCGAGACCTTCGGCGACATGGCGTTCATCATCAAGGCGCGGGTGGAGGGACTGCGCGACCTCGGTCCGTGCCTCAGCCCGTTCAATTCCTTCCTCTTTCTCCAGGGTATCGAGACCCTGGGTCTTCGCATGGACCGCCACAGCCGCAATGCGCAGCAGGTGGCCGAGTGGCTGGAGAAGCATCCCGCCGTGAGCTGGGTGAAGTATCCGGGGCTGAAGTCCAGCCCCTACCGCAAACTGGCGCAGAAGTACCTGCCGAAGGGCTGCGGCGCCATCCTTACCTTCGGAATCAAGGGCGGCCTGGAAGCCGGCCGGAAGCTGATCGACAGCGTGAAACTGTTCTCGCACCTGGCCAATCTCGGCGATGCCAAGAGTCTGATCATCCACCCCGCTTCCACGACGCACCAGCAGTTGAACGACGAGCAGCAACTCCAAGCCGGCGTTACGAAAGACCTGGTGCGCCTCTCGGTGGGGATCGAAGACGTGGAAGACATCCTCTGGGATCTCGAGCAGGCCATCGCGCAGTCGCAGGCCCCGCAAGCCGGGAGTTAGGAGTACCGCCGGCGGTACTCCTAAAATGAATAACGTGATTGCTTCCGTCAACCCCGCCAACGGACAGACGCTTCGCGCTTACGAAGAACTCACCGCCGCCGGGGTCGAGGACAAACTGGCCCGCGCCGACGCCGCCTTTGGCGCCTACCGCCATACAACGTTTTCCGATCGCGCGCGCTGGCTCAATCGGGCCGCGGATATCCTCGACTCCGAAAGGGACCACCTCGGGCGCATTATGACGCTTGAAATGGGCAAGCCGATTACCGCGCGACCGCCCGCTGCGCCAATTACCCCACATGCAAACGGCGGGCCCGCAAACCCCGCCTGTGCTGGTCGGCTCGGCGCAGCTCGCGGCCGCCGGTCTGGTCGACGGCTTCGCCATCTTCCACCAGATTCCAACCGCGCAGGAAGCCGTGGTGCCGATGGAAACCCGCAACGCAGGCTCCTACATTCTGGCCTTCGACAACACCGACGGCGTGGTGCTGGGTGTGGCGGTCGATAACGTCTCCACGCTGGCCGGCAACGTGGGCCTGCTGAAACATGCGTCCAACGTGCCGCAGTGCGCGCTGGCCATCGAAGAGATCGTCCGCCGCGCCGGGTTCCCGCCGGACGTCTTTCAGACGCTGCTCATCGGCTCCCGGCAGGTGGGCGCCCTCCTCGACGATCCCCGGGTCAAGGCGGCATCGCTGACTGGGAGCGAACCCGCCGGCGCGCAGGTGGCCAGCCGGGCGGGCGGCCAGATCAAGAAAACCGTGTTGGAACTGGGCGGCAGCGATCCGTTTGTGGTTATGCCCAGCGCGGCGCTCGACGCCGCGGTGCACACGGCCGTGGAGGCGCGGGTCATCAACAACGGCCAGTCCTGCATCGCCGCCAAGCGCTTTATCGTGGACGCGCGCATCATGGAAGACTTCGAACGCCGCTTCGTGGCCGCCATGGAGGCGGTCCGCGTAGGCGACCCTCTGGAGGAAAGCACTCAGCTTGGCCCGCTGGCCACGCCGGATATTCTGGAGACGCTCGATGGCCAGGTGCGGCGCACGGTGGAAATGGGAGGCCGGCTGCTCACCGGCGGGAAGCGCCTCGACGGTCCCGGGAATTACTACGCCCCCACCGTCCTGGCCGGCGTCCCTCCCGATTCCCCCGCGGCCCGCGAGGAGATGTTCGGCCCCGTGGCCGTCCTGTTTCGGGCCGGCGGGTTGGACCAGGCCATCCGCATCGCCAACCACACCAGTTTCGGCTTGGGCGCCAGCGCCTGGACCAACGACGCCGCCGAGCAGCAGCGTTTCGTCGAGGAACTGGAAGCGGGGATGGTTTTCATCAACGGCATGGTGGCTTCCGACCCCCGCCTGCCCTTTGGCGGCGTCAAGCGCTCGGGCTACGGGCGGGAGCTATCGGTGCACGGCTTGCGGGAGTTCGTGAATATCAAGTCGGTTCGGGTGGCGTAGTATCTTTGTCCACGAGCCAAAACAGCCGGTGGCGCA
Organism: Terriglobia bacterium; assembly: GCA_020073115.1. Lineage (GTDB taxonomy): Bacteria > Acidobacteriota > Terriglobia > Bryobacterales > Bryobacteraceae > BOG-224. Next base: position 2,287 of record JAIQFU010000612.1, on the reverse strand, counting down.
AACCGGCCGCCGGCGGTACTACTTCTCCACCCGTTTGGCCTTTACGAAGTCGAGTTCCGCCTGTTTGGGGATTCCCGGCTCGAAACACCGGCGGCAGCGGGCCTCGTACATATCCGCGGCGCCCACCACGATCAGGTCCTCGGAGCCGCGCAGCCGTTGCGTGTGTTTGGCGGGGTTTCCGCAGCGGACGCAGATGGCCAGAGTCTTGGTTATGGATTCCCCCAGCGCCAGCAACTCCGGCATGGGCGGAAACGGGCGGCCGAGGTAGTCCGTATCCAGCCCGGCCACGATCACCTGCTTCCCGCTGTCCGCCAGCCGTTGGGCTACGCCTACCAGCGCCGGCCCCATGAAGTTCGCTTCGTCGACCCCCACCACCTCGGAGCGCCAGTCGATGCGGTCGGTGATGTCTTCCGCCTTGCCCACCACCTGGGATTTCATCCGAAGATCGCCATGCGAGACGATTTCGTCGTCCGAGTAGCGGTTGTCGATCGAGGGCTTGAACACCTCGACCCGTTTGCGCGCGATCATGGCCCTGCGCAGGCGCCTGATCAGCTCTTCGCTCTTGCCCGAAAACATGGGCCCGCAGATCACTTCGATCCATCCGACGTTGCCGGTGATAATATCCATCTGAACCGTTCAGGATGGCATATCGACAAGCGTCAAATCCAGTACCGGCGTCACCATGGGTTACAATCGGCTCTCCCATGCCCCAGGAGATCCGCGCGGCGCTCGAAGGCTTCCTCCAGAACGCCCGCCAGCCGGCGCTGTATGAACCGGGCGAGGAATTGCTCCTCCTCACCGGCGAGAACTTCTCCCTGGAAGTGCGGGGCTCGCGCCTCACCCTGCAAGCCTGGGACCGGACGCGGAACATCACGCGCCGCGTCGTCTCTGTCCGCAAATCCGAGAACGGCCGGGTGGAACTCTCGGTAGAACGCTTCGCCCGCCGCGAAGGGCAACTTGTCCTGGTAGACCTGGCGCGCCGCGCGGGGGCCGATGCCAGTCGCCGCAGCGGGCGGTTGGCCTTCCGCGAGCGGTACCGCCTGTTTCTGCGCCGGCAGTTCCCCGAATGGGTTCTGGCCGGGTTGAGCGTCGAAGCCGACCTCGAACACAGCCTCTCCCCGGCCTTTCCGCGCGCTTTTCTACGGCACGGGCAGCACGGGTGGGCGTCCATGGGGTGCCCGCCGGACGGCGATCCGGCCGCCGCCCTTTCCTTCGGCCTGATCTGGCTTTCCTACCTGCGGGCGCGCGAACCGCGGGTGGTAATCGAGGGCCTCGCGGTCCACCTCCCCGCCGGGCAGGAACGCGCTCCCGCCCTGCGCGTCCTCTGCCTGGACCCTTCCACTGCCCGTTTCGAGCTTTTCTCCTACACGGAGGACGATGACGTCGCGCTCCTCGATCCGCACGACTACGGGAACCTGGACACGCGGCTGGAGCCGGCGCGCTCGCGCCCCGAGGGCTGCCTCACCGGTTTCGAGCGTCTCCTGTCGCTCCCCGGAGTCGAATGCATTCCCCGGCATCCACTCTACCGGCAGGCGCCCGAGGCGTGGCTGGAATCGCAGGCCCGCGCCCACATCGAGATCCTGGACGCTTCCCTGCGCCGCGCGCCCATCTACGGCCAGACGCCGGTCTTCACCGGCGGAGATCGCGGCGTTCTCGACCTCCTGGCGGTGGACCATACCGGCAGGCTGGCCATCCTGGAATTGAAAGCATCCCCCGACCTCCACCTCCCCATGCAGGCCCTGGATTACTGGGTGCGCGTGAAGTGGCACCTGGACCGGCGCGAGTTTTCGGCCGCCGGTTATTTCCCCGGCATCGAACTGCGGCCCGATCCGCCGCGCCTCCTGCTGGTTTCCCCATCGCTCGAGTTCCACCCCGCCACCGAGACCCTGCTGGGCTATTTATCACCGGGGATTGACGTGCTGCGGATCGGGGTCGGGGTAGAATGGCGGAAGGGGTTGCGCGTCATGTTCCGCCTGAGAGGCTCCGAGCGCCCCCACTAATCCCTCTATGTTGAAAGTTATCAAACAGGCCCGCGCCGCTTTTGCCCTGCTCAACCCCGAGGAAGTGCGCCACCGCGTCAACCGGGCCGTCACCTTTGGGCTGGTCGCGGCCGACGACCACAGTTACGGGCAGATGGAGGAGTTCCTCATTCCGCCGAACGCGCCGGCGGAACAGCGGGAAGATCTCTCCCGGCTGGTGTTCCGCGCCGGCGATCGCGACGTGCCCGACAAGGTCGACCTGGTGCTCTATCAGGACGGCATCCCGGGTCCCCAGGGGCACGTGATGG